>DASWRS010000231.1:0-26866 GCA_036403075.1 Kofleriaceae bacterium | reverse complement strand
CGAGCCGACCAACCACCTCGACATCGCGACCAAGCGCGCGCTGGTCAAGGCGCTCGCCGAGTACGAAGGCACGCTGGTGTTCGTGTCGCACGATCGCCAGTTCCTCCGCGCGCTCGCCAACCGCGTGCTCGAGCTGTCGGCCGCCGGCCCGCGGATCTACGGCGGCAGCTACGAGGAGTACGTCAATTCAACCGGCCGCGAGGCGCCCGGAATGCGGGCTCAGGCCTGACACCGGCGCAGCAGGTCTTGATCCTCGTCGGGATCATCGCCACCTCGACATCCACTTCCAGCAGACGTCGCTGTGGAACACGCTGATCATGCTCGTGCTGCTGGTCGGCGGCATCGGCCTGGTGGTGCGCAGTGCGATGCCGATGGCCCCGGCAGGCGAGACCGTGGCGCCGCCGCCCGGCAACCGCTGAACGTCACGGTGATGTGGGTTCCGGCGCGGCCCGCGGCTTGCGCCGCTTCTTCTTGGTCTTGGCCTTCGCGGTGGTGTCGGGCTTCTTGTCCGCCGCCGCGGCCTCGGTCCGGGGCGTCTCGGGCGGCGGCGGCGCGGGCGGCAGGAGCTTCTTGAACGCCGCGCCGCTGCCGGGCTCGTCGAGCGCGACCGCCTCGTGCAGCGCGATCAGCTTCCAGACCGCACGGTCGCGCTGGTAGATCGCGAACACCCGCAGCGGCAGCGGATCGTCACCGTCGGCGACGCGGGTCAGCGGCGCGCTCAGCCACGCGAGCTCGCCGTCGGGGGTGACCGCCGCGGACGGCTCGCCGCTGATCGCCGCGCGCGTGTTGGCCTTGAGCCGCGCCTTCCACAGCTGCTTGATCGCCGGCCGGCCGCGCGCGATCTGGCCGACGCTGACCCCGGCGACGATCGCGTCGCTCTGGCTCGCCAGCTCATCGCCCCACAGCCGCTGGTCGACCAGGCCGCGCTTGAACTGCGCGACCACGGCGGCGGCCGCCGGATCGATCCGGGCCGCGGCGGCTGCGCCGGGCGGCACGACGGCGTCGCGGGCCGACTCGGCCTTGACCTGCTTGCCGGTCGGCACCGCGGCCAGGGCAGCGGCGGACACCGACCACAGCCCGCCGGCGTTGACCAGCACCGCGGTCGCGGCGACGAGCCGACCCTCGATGTTGACCAGGTCGAACGCCCACGCCGAGTGGCCGCCGGTCGAGACCACGACGGCGAGCCCGCCGGAGCGCAGCTGGGCGTGCTTCTTGGCCCGCGGATCGACGACCCTGCCGAGCGCGACCAGCGCGTCCGCGCGCGTCGCCATCGCGTCGCCGCGCCGCGGCCCGAACACGATCAGCGGATCGGACAGGAGCGAGAACATCGAGTCGGTCTTGCCGCGGCCGAGCGTCCGGTAGATCTCGAGGACCAGGCCCTTGGCGTCGGTCTCGGCGGTGCGCTCGTCGACCGCGGGCTCGGCGACCGGCGCGACCGGCCGGGCCGCGCTGCCACCGCAGGCGACGGCGAAGCAGATCGCGCTCAGCGCGGCAACATGCGGCGCTTGATGCTGGGCAACTCGACCGCGCGCGCGGCCCGCGGCAGCGCGATCCCGGGCTTGGTCCGGTCGCCGACCGGCGGCTCCAACGGCTTCGCCGCGTCGGCCACGCGGGGCGGCGGCGCCGGCGCGACGCCCGGCGTGGTGCGATCGCCGATCGACAGGTTCGGGATCGTGTCCTCGACCAGCGTCGCCGCGGGCCGCGAGGTCGCCGGCGGATCGACCGGGCCGGTGCCCTTGGCGAACCGCGACGCCGAGGCCGCTGGGACCTGCGAGCGCACGACCGGCTCCATCCGGCTGAGCCCGGCCGCCATCGTGGTCGGCAGCGCCGGCACCGGGATCACGGTGCTGGGCGTCGTGGCCCGGGGCATCGCCAGGGCGGGCGGCGGCGACGGCGGCGACGCGATCGGGACGGCGGGCCGCGTCGGCACCCGCGAGTCGTCGTCGGGGTCGATCGCGCCGATCAGCTCGGCCGTCCGCGACGGGGTCGGCCGCTCGGCAGCTCGCGCCACCGGCGGAGGCGACAGCGCTGCCTCGGTGTCGTCGACCGCGACCCGAGCTCTCGCCAGTGCAATCGTCCATTCCCAGTCATCTTCGTCTACCGTGGGCTCGGCGGCTACATCGACCGGCATCACCGCTGCTGGCACGGGCGCGGGCGTCGGCAGGGCGGCGGCCGCCGGCGCCACGGGCTCCCCACGCCAGGACGAGAACTTCCAGATCGCCACGTCTCCGTCGCACCAGCCGACGATCCGCCCGCCCGCACCGTCGTCGAGCACCGCGGGGCGGGTCGACCGCACGCGGCCATCGGGCGTGAGCTCGAGCCCGTACCTGCGGAGCTTCACAAAACCCCATCTCTGCAGCAGGCCCTGGAGCGACGGCATGACTGTGATACTACCGTGCACCGCACAGGCCAGTCCTGCGGCAATCGCCGGTGCCCCAAGTGCCGAAGCGCGTTCCGGTCAACCTGCCCCACCAGGTCGCCCGCGGAGACTGCTCCCCCAGGTCACCGGACCCGTCCCGAAGCTGCACGGCGTCGAGAGCCGTCTACCTCAGGGACCAATGTAGGTGGGGAATGCAGGTGGGAATGACGCGCTGGATTGCCGGCGATGCAACAGGCGTATGTGACCGGCGGCTCGGAGTTCCTCGGCAAGCGAGTCATCGCGGCGCTGGTCGCTCGTGGGGTGCGGCCGCGGACTATCGGCCCTGGTAGCGCGGGGGCCGGCCCTCGGCGAACGCCGCCAGGCCCTCGTTGCGGTCGTCGCTGAACAGCGTCACGTCGTAGCACTGGCGCTCGATGTCGAGGCCCTCGTCGATCGGCTTGCCGTAGCCGCGCTCGATCGCCGCCTTGGCCGACAGCACCGACAGCGGCGCGCAGCTCGCGAGCTCGGCGAGCATCGCCTCGACCGCGGCGGCCAGGCCGGCGCGCGGTACGACCTGGTGGACCACGCCGATCTCGAGCGCGCGGGCGGCGCTGATCCGCCGGCCGAGCAGGATCAGCTCCTTGGCACGGGCCTCGCCGATCAGCCGCGGCAGGCGCTGGGTGCCGCCGGCGCCGGGCATGATGCCGAGCCGGACCTCGGTCAGCCCGAGCTCGGCGCCCTCGACGAGGATCCGGAAGTCGCAGGCCAGCGCGAGCTCGAAGCCGCCGCCGTAGGCCGAGCCGTTGAGCGCGCAGATCGTCGGCTTGTGGAGCTCGGCAAGGCCGTTGATCGCGCGCGCGATCGCGTTGATGTACGGCCCGGTGTCGGCGGCCGACACGCCGCGGCGCTCCTTGAGATCGGCGCCGGCGCAGAACACCTTGTCACCCGCGCCGGTGATCACCACGGCGCGGACGTCGTCGCGCTGATCGATCGCCTCGGCGAGCTCCTGGAGCTGGAGGTTGACGTCGAGCGACAGCGCGTTGCGGACGTCGGGGCGGTTCAGCGTGATCCACGCGGCGCTGCCGCGATAGTCGACGACGAGGTCGCTCATACCGGCGAGGCTATCACTTCGCCGGGCCGCGGCGTCAGCCGCCGAGCTCGGCGCGCCGCCGGGCCCGGGCCTGCTTGCCGATGTGGGCCTTGAGGTACTTCGATGGCAGCTCGTGGCCGACGAAGCTCGCGACGGTGCGCGACGCCTCGGTCAGCTTGTCGAGATCGATGCCGGTCTTGATCCCCATGCCGTGCAGCATGGCCACGACGTCTTCGGTCGCGAGGTTGCCGGACGCACCGGGGGCGTACGGGCAGCCGCCGAGCCCGCCGGCCGCCGCGTCGATCGTCGTGATCCCCAGGGTCAGCGCGACCAGGCAGTTGGCGAGCGCGGTGCCCTGGGTGTCGTGGAAGTGGACGGCGAGCGCCCCGCTGGGGTGGTTGGCGAGCAACCGGCCGAGCACGTCCTCGACCTGCCGCGGGTTGGCCACGCCGATCGTGTCGCTGATCGAGATCTGGTACACGCCCATCTCGCACAGCTGCCGGGTCAGCGCGACGACGCGCTCGGGGTCGACGTCGCCCTCGTAGGGGCAGCCAAAGCACGTCGACAGATACGCGCGCACGGCGATCCCGGCGGCGCGCGCGTGCGGCACGACCTCCTCGAACGCCTTGATCGTGTCGGCGATCGTCTTGTTGACGTTCTTCTTGTTGTGGGTCTCCGACGCGCTCATGAACACCGCGATCTCCTTCATCCCCGCCGCCAGCGCGGTGTCCAGACCGCGGCGGTTGGGGACCAGCGCGCTCATCCGCACACCGGGGACCCGGTGCACGCCGCGCGCGACCTCGGCGGAGTCCGCGAGCTGCGGGATCCACTTGGGCGACACGAAGCTGGTGATCTCGAGGTTGCGGATCCCCGACGCGACCAGGGCGTCGATGAACCGGATCTTGTCGGCGGTCGGGACCTGGCGCGCCTCGTTCTGCAGGCCGTCGCGCGGCCCGACCTCGTAGATCGTGGCTTCGGCTGGCAGCTTCACGGCGAACCCATGGCCGAACCATAGTGCGCGTCGAGCTCTCCGACCAGCGCCGGCGTCAGCTCCTCCAGGGTGTCGATCACCCGGTGCGCTCCGGACTGGTCCCAGCCCGCGAAGTTGCCGGCCCGGCAGGCCACCACGAGGCAACCGGCCGACCGGCCAGCCTCGATCCCGGCCACCGAGTCCTCGATCACCAGGCATTCGGCCGGGGCCAGCCCGAGCGCGGCGATCGCGGCGCGGTAGCCGTCCGGCGCGGGCTTGCTGCGGGCGACGTCCTCGGCCGCGACGATCACGGAGAACGCCGCCTCGGGGCCGATCCGCGGCAGGACCTGGGTGACCTCGACCCGCGAGCTCCCCGTCACCAGGGCGCGCGGCCGGTCGCGGGTCCACGCCAGCACGGCGCGGGCGCCGGGCAGGACCGTGACGCCGAGCTCGGCGAAGACCTCGTCGCGCAGCCGCGCGGTGTGCGCGATGGTCTCCTCACGGGTCCAGGTCAGCTGGGGGTAGCGTGCCGCGAGGCTGTCGTAGATCGCGATCCACGACCGGCCAACGATGAAGTCGCGATCGTACTGCGCCAGCGTGATCCCCTGGCCGCGCGCGAGCGCCCGGGCCATCGCCTCGGCGGTCTCGCGCTCGGAGTCGACCAGCGTGCCGTCGAGGTCGAACAGAAAACCACGGATCGGCATCGCCGCCGCGCGTTGTATCACGGCGTTGCGGCGGCACCGCGGCCGTTCGGACGCGTGTAACCGCAAGGCCCGCGCGGGCCACCATCCGGGTGTGTCCATGCCTCGAATCGTGCCGCCCTCCGGGCCCCGGGCCGTGCCCGGCCCGTGCTCCATCCGTGCGACGCTGTGGAACAGCTTCATGCGCCGCTCGGCCGTGATCGGATGTCTCGCGTTCCTGGTGCTCCTCGGGCTCCCCGGGCTCCCCGGGTGCGCCGACCACGCGCAGCGCGCGGTCGCGCTGTACGAGACCGGCGACTACGCCGGCGCCGCGCGCGCCGCCGACGCCGAGCTCACCGCCCACCCGGGCGACGAGGCGCTGTGGCAGATGCGGGTCCGCGCCGCGCTCGCCCAGGGCGACGGCGCCGGGGTCGCCAGGGCCTACGCCGGGTACCGCGCCCAGCTCGGCGGCGACGACGACCGCGGCCTGCTCCGCGACCTGGCGATCGCCACGCTGGGCCAGGCGCTCGCGTCACCGTCGGCCAAGCTCAAGATCGCCGCGATCGAGGCGGTCGAGGCCGCCGAGCTCGAGCCGCTCGCCGAGCAGGTCGCCCAGCGGCTGCGCGACGACGACGACCGGGTCGTGGCGACCGCCGCGATCGCGGTGCTGCACGGCGATCCCTCGGCGCCGCAGGCCGCCGGCGACATGCTGCACTCCGAGGACGCCGAGGCGCGGCGGATCGCGGTCGACGGCATCGGCAAGAAGGTCGGCAAGCTCGCCCTCGCCGACCTCGAGGCCGCCGCCGGCGACGCCGATCCGCGCGTCCGGCGCGCCGCGCTGCGCTGGCTCGGCCAGCTCAAGGACGCCGGCGCGCTCGCGCTCCTGACCGGCCGGCTGCGCGATCCCGACGACACCGTCCGCGCCGCGGCGGCCTCGGCCCTCGCCCGCGTCGGCGCCGGCAACCTCACCGAGCTCGCCCGGGTCGCGCTCGGCGATCGTGCGCTCGCCGTGCGGCTCGCCGGCATCGAGCTCGCCACCGCGGCGCACGCCCGCGCGGAGCTCGTCGCGCTCGTCGAGGATCCGGATCCGCTGGTCGCCACCGAGGCCGCGATCGCCGCGGGTGGTGGCGCCCCGGCCGCCCGGGCGATCGAGCGCGCCGCCGCCGCGCCCGCGTGGAACGTCCGCGCCGCCGCCGCCAACCTCGCCGTCCGCGCGCTCGGCAAGCCCGCCGCCGTCGCGCTCGCGCACAAGCTCGTCGCCGACCCCGAGCCCGCGGTCCAGCTCGCCGCCGCCCGCGTGCTCGCCCACGCCGGCGAGCCCCAGGCCGCGGTCGCCGTGTTCGTCGCGGTGCTCGGCAGCGCCGCGGCGGGCCCCGAACCCCGGCCCGACGGCGGCCCCGGGCCCCGGCCCGAGCTCCGCATCGACGCCGCGGTCGATCTCGCCGCCCTCGGGGACCCGCGTGGCGTCCAGGCGCTCGACGCCGCGGTGCGTGACACCACGCACGGCTCGGCCCTGCGCGCCGCCGCCGCGGCGGCCCACCGCACCGCGCATCGCATCACCCCCGGCCTCGTCGCCGCCCTCGCCGACGACAGCGCCGTCGTGCGGGTCGAGGCCGCCGCCGCGCTCGCGCTCCTGACCCGGCGCTGATCAGCCGCCGCGACGCCCGCACGTTGCCACCGAGATCTCCTGTCGCCGGGCTGGCCAGCGCGCGCGGGTCGCTGCATCCTCCCCGCCATGGATACGCCGTCGCTCGTCGTCCTCGATCGCGACCACCCGGGCTTCCGGGATCCGGTGTATCGCGCGCGGCGCGACGCGATCGCCAGGTCCGCGCTGGCGCACAAGGACGGCGAGCCGCCGCCGGCCATCGACTACACCGAGGACGAGCACCGCGTGTGGCAGGTGGTCTGGCAGAACCTCGCGCCGATCCACGATCGCTACGCGTGCAGCGCGTGGTTCGACGGCCTGCGCCGGATCCGGATCTCGCGCGAGCGCGTCCCGCAGTTCACCGAGGTCAACGAGCAGCTCCGGGCGCTGACCGGGTTCTGCCTGATGCCGGTCGCCGGCCTGGTCACGCCGGGCGCGTTCCTCCGCGAGCTCGGCCGCGGCGTGTTCCTGTCGACGCAGTACATGCGCCACGCCAGCGCGCCCTTGTACACGCCCGAGCCCGACGTCGTCCACGAGCTGATCGGCCACGCCGTCAGCCTGGCGAGCGACGACTTCGCGCTGCTCAACCGGCGGTTCGGCGAGGTCGCGATGACGCTCGACGACGCCGAGATGCAGCCGCTGATCCGCGCGTACTGGTACTCGCTGGAGTTCGGCGCGATCCGCGACGGCGGCGCGCTCAAGGTCTACGGCGCGGGCCTCCTGTCGTCGTTCGGCGAGTGCGGCCGGTTCGAGACCGCCGCCGAGCTCCTGCCGTTCGATCTCGACGTCATGGCCGCGACGGTGTTCGATCCCACCGACTACCAGCGCACCGTGTTCGTGGCGCCGAGCTTCGACGTGGTCAAGCACGATCTCCTGGCCTGGCTCGACCGCCGCGCGCGCTGACCCGCCCGCCCGCTGTGCCCGCCAGAGCGGCTATGGCATCCTGCCAACTTCCATGCTTCCCAACCGTGCGCCACCGCCGTTCATCACGCGCGTCCGGTTGCGAAATTACCGCAGCATCGCCGGCTGCGACGTGCGACTCGAACCGCTGACGATCCTGGTGGGCCCGAACGGCTCGGGCAAGAGCAACTTCCTCGACGCGCTTCGCCTCACCGCCGAGAGTCTGCGCGGATCGCTCGACCACGCACTGAGGGAGCGCAGCGGACTGGCGGAGGTTCGCCGGAAGTCACACAGCCATCCCAACCACTTCGGCATTCGCCTCGATTTCCAGCTCGACGGGAGACCCGGCTTCTTCGCCTTCGAGGTCGCCGCTCGCGCAGCCGGCGCCTACGAGATCCGGCACGAAGCCTGCGAGTGGGCCGGCGAGCGCTACGAGGTGTCGACCGGCATCGTCACGCGACCGCCGGCTCCGGTCTCGCCGCCGGCTGCGGCCGATCGGCTGTACCTGGTCAATGCCGCCGGCCTGCCCGCGTTTCGCCCGGTGTTCGATGCCCTGTCAACGATGGGGTTCTACAACATCAGCCCGGCGAAGATCCGCGAGCTACAGACGCCCGATCCCGGCGAGCTCCTCGATCGGGAAGGAACCAACCTGGCCAGCGTGCTCGATCGTCTGGGCCGGACCAGTCCGGTGATCAAGCAGCGTATCGAGGAATACCTGGCGCGCGTCGTGCCAGGTATCGTCGGCATGAGCCCGATCCACGTCGGACATATGGAGACCATCGAGTTCCGGCAGCGCGTGGTCGGCTCCAAGGCGCCCTGGAGCTTCGGCGCGATCAACATGTCCGATGGCACGCTCCGTGCCCTCGCCGTCCTGACCGCGCTGTTTCAGTTCGGCGAGCGCAAGACCGCGCGGCTGATCGGGATCGAGGAGCCCGAGACGGCGCTGCACCCGGCCGCGGCCGGCTTGTTGCTCGACTGTCTCCGCGAAGGCACGCGAGAGCGCCAGGTCGTGATCACCACCCACAGCCCCGACCTGCTGGACAGCGATACGCTGTCGGCCGATCAGCTGCTCGCCGTCAGTGCGTCCGAAGGCAAGACCGTGATCGGACCGGTCGATGTCGCGAGCCGCCAGGCGCTCCGCGATTCGCTGTATCGCGCCGGAGAGCTGCTGCGGCTCGGCCAGCTCGAGCCAGATGAATCCGCTCCGTCGGAGGCCGAGCAGCTCGAGCTGTTCGGACCTTGCGCATGAAGCTCGGCCTGGTCGTCGAAGGCCATGGCGAGGTGCAGTCCGCCCCCATCCTCATCCGCAGGCTCGCCGAGTCGCTCGGGCTACACTGCACGGTCGGCTTCCCGGTCCGCGTGCCGCGCTCGAAGATCACGAAGCCTCGCGAGCTGGAGCGCGCGGTGACCTTGCTGAGCAACAAGGTCGGAGATGGTGGCGCCGTGCTGGTGCTCGTCGATGCCGACGATGATCCGGCGTGCACGCTCGGCCCCGAGCTGTTGCGTCGCGCCCAGGCGGCGCGGCCGGATCGCCGCGTCGGCGTGGTCCTGGCCGTTCGCGAGTACGAGGCCTGGTTTCTCGCATCGGCCGCTTCGCTCCGTGGCCGGCGCGGTCTCCCGGATGACCTCGAACCGCCCGTGTTCGCCGAAACAATCCGTGATGCGAAGGGATGGCTGGCCGAGCGAATGCGAGGCTACAGCCCGACGATTGACCAGCCAGCCCTGACCGCGGTGTTCGATCTCGAACAGGCGCGGTCGTCACGGTCTTTCGACAAGCTGGCCAGAGAGGTCGTTCGGCTGCTCGCAACCACGACTGCGGATCGATGATCGATCCGCAGCCGCGCCGCCGCGGCTACGGCAGCTGGACGACCAGCGGCCGCGACGACACGAGCTGCTGCCAGGCGAGCAGCGCGCCGATCGGGGTGCGCACGCGCGCCGCGGCGTCGATCGGCGTGGCGCCGTGGCCGATCCGGCATACCAGGGTGGCGGCACCGTGGCGCGCCGGGCCCGGCGGCTCGTCGCCGTAGTGGCCGCGCAGCCGCAGCGGCACGAGCGGGACGTCGAACGCCAGCACGTCGCCGGCGGCCAGCACGCGCGTGGTCGGGATCTCGATCACGTTGAGCTCGCGGTCGTCGGGCGGCGGCGACACGCCGTGCAGCACGACGAGCACGCCGTGTTCGTCGAGCAGGTAGGGCATGCGGGGCGAGTCGAACACGTGCAGCGGCTGGCCGGACACGTTCCTCGCCGAGCAGTGTACGGTGACCGCCGGCGTGCCGTCGCCGGTCACGCTGACGTCGATCGCGAGGGAGCTCGTGGTCATGTCGTCCTTGTGGTTGACCGCGCCGCTCGGGGCGCTGCACGCCGCCACGCCGAGCGCGACGGCGAGGGTGGTCACGGAGGCCAGGTTCGGGGTCATCACGGCCGCTTGTCGACACCGCCGTGGCCGACGCGTGCGTCGAGGCCGTGCTCGGCGCGCAGCTGGTTCTCGGTGATGCCGCCGCCGGTCGCGATCGTCTCCTCCTCCTCGCGGTTGGAGTACTTGCCCGCGTCCGCCGCCGCCAGGCCGCGGCGGTTGCGTCCGAGCTGGTTGTGGCGCGCGTGGATCATCTCGTGGCCGAGGAAGATGTAGATCGGGTCCGAGATCTCTGCGCCGTTGCGGTCGTAGACCTTGATGTCGTTGTCGGTGCACGCCGGATCGACCTCGATCGCCGTGGTTCCGCCCGCCCCCGCCGAGCCGTTCGCCTGCTCGAGGGTTCCGGCGCCGCCGCGATAGGCCTGGGCGCCACCGTAGACCTTGGCGGCCGACGGGCGGATCGTGACGTCGAAGCCGCCGCTGAGCAGGCTGGTCACCAGCTCGCGGCCCTTGGGCTTGGACATCAGGAGGCCGATCTTGGCCGTGATGCTGGCCTTGAAGCCGGCGTGCGCGGTGCCAGCGGTGTCGCTCTCGGTGATCTTGACGTTGCCCGAGCCGTCCTTGACCTTGTCCCACGCCGCCTTGGCGGCCGCGAACGCGGTCTGCGTGATCTGCTCGCCCTGGGCATCGGCGACCGAGCGGACGGTCGAATCGGGCACGACCCAGTACTCGCCGAAGTCGGTGACCTCGTGACGGCCCGACGGCGCGGGGGTGGCCGGGGCCGCCGGCGGCGTGACCTGGCGCGCGATCGCCGCACTGGTCTGCTGGATCGGCCCGGCGTGGCCGCCGGTCATGACCGCGTCGGCGACCCGGTCGGCCTCGACCTCACCGGCGTCGCCGGGCTCGCTCACGCGGCCCTTGGCCTGGGGCCCTCCGCCGCCGCCGCGCTGCTGCACGGTGTGTGTCAGCTCGTGCGCGAGCAGGTGCTGCCCGTCGGCGCTGCCCGGCGCGTACTGGCCGCTGGCGAAGTGGATCTGGTTGCCGGTGGTGTACGCCCGCGCGCCGAGCGCCTCGGCCGCCGCGTTGGAATCGGCTCCGGTGTGCACGCTGACGCCGCCCAGCTCGGCGCCGGTCGCGGACTCGACGCGTGCGCGCATGGTGCCATCGACCGGCGCGCCGCCCGTCGCCGAGGCGCCCGCCACCGCGGCGTCGACGCCCGCCGCCGGCGCGGCCCCGGTGGCCTTGCGCTGGACCGCGTACGCCTGCTCGACGAGCGTGGTCCGGCCGGGCGCCGGTCCCCCGCTTCCGCCGG
This sequence comes from Kofleriaceae bacterium, assembly GCA_036403075.1. Taxonomy (GTDB): domain Bacteria; phylum Myxococcota_A; class Polyangia; order Haliangiales; family Haliangiaceae; genus JABFXX01. The sequence goes on along the minus strand of DASWRS010000231.1, from coordinate 15,557 downwards.
TCTTGCCGGGCGTCGCCGTCGAACCCGATCCGCGCCGTTCACGTTCTGACACCTCGACCTCCTTTCAGATCCGTAACATGCAGGCCGGAGCCGCTCAAGCGAATGCAGCGGCGCCGTCGACCATGCCGGCGGCCCCCGCGCGCGGCGCGGCCTGATCTAGAGGCCGTCCCAGGTCGGGCCGGAGCGCCAGATGACGCCGACGGCGCGGCCCATGATCGCTTCGCGGGTGACGAGGCCGAAGTAGCGTCCGTCGCGACTGTCACCGCGGTCGTCGCCGATGACCAGGTAGCGGTCGGCGGGAATCGTGATCGGCCCCCAGGCGATGCCGCCGCCGCGGGTGAGGCGCACCGTGTGGTCGGCGGCGCCGAGCTGCTCGTACAGGGCGCCGCCGCGCTGATCGACGGGCGCGAGCACGCCGTCGATGCGGATCAGGCCGCCGCGGATCTCGACCTGCGCGCCGGGGACGCCGACCACGCGCTTGAGCAGGACCTTGTCCTCCTCGGGGGATTGCAGGACCACGACGTCGCCGACCGCGGGCCCGGTGAAGCGCGCGACGTAGGTGCTGGAGAACGGGACGCGCAGGCCGTAGGCCGCCTTGTTGACCAGGATGTGGTCGTCGATGTGTACGGTCGGCTGCATCGAGCCGGTCGGGACCAGGTAGTGGTCCGCGAGCGACGAGCGCGCCGACAGGAACAGCAGCGCGAACACGGCGAGCATGACGAGCTCGCGCACGATGCGGCGGGCCCGGGATCGCACCGGCGGGGCAGAGCTGGACATGGCACGGCTACCGCCGGTGGTGCGGGCGGTATTCCCGCCACGCGGCGACTCACGCAGAGCCGGCACGCCGAGTTCGCCGGCCTGTCACGCAGCGGCGCGCCCCGGGTTGTTACAAGCGCCCCGAGGACCCCATGCCCGATCTGCGCCGCTACGCCGCCGCTCTCCTGCTCGCTCCTGCCGCCGGATGCCAGCTCGCCGACCCCGTCGCCGGCCGCTCGGCGGAGCTGACCGCGCCGGGGATCGATCTGGTCGCGATCGGCAGCATCTCCGGCACCCGCGCCGACCTGTCGCGCCAGACCGCCGGCGCGCTCGAGAATGGCGTCGCCGGCAACCTGCTCGGCGGCCTCGGCTCGGGCATCGACTACGCCGGCTTCCACCTGTTCGTCGCGGTGCCCGACCGCGGGCCGAACGCCGTCGCCTTCAACCCCGCGAGCGACGACACCGCGTCGTACATCAACCGGGTCCAGACGTTCTTCATGGACCTCGCGCCGGCCGCGCCCGGCGGCGACCTGCCGTTCACGCTGCGGCCGATCCTGGTCGACACGACGCTGCTCGGCAGCCTCGCACCGCTGCACTACGGCTCAGGCGCCAGCGTCGGGCTCGGCGACGGCACGCCGGCGCTCGACCGCGGGCGCCACACCCATCACTTCACCGGCCGGTCCGACGGCTTCGACCCCGCCACGCCGTCGACCGACGCCGGCAACGCGCGGCTCGACCCCGAGAGCGTGCGGCTGTCGGGGGACGACCTCCGCATGTTCATCTCCGACGAGTACGGCCCGCACGTCTACGAGTTCGACACGCTGACCGGCGTGCGCGTTCGCAGCTTCACGCTGCCGCCGGAGCTCGCGGTGTCGGCGCAGAGCCCGCGGGGCGACACCGAGATCGCCGGCAACACGGTGGGCCGGGTCGCCAACAAGGGCATGGAGGGGCTGGCGCTCACGCCCGATGGCCGCACGCTGGTCGGCGCGATGCAGAGTCCGCTGATCCAGGACGGCGGCACGAGCGCCCGGTTCACGCGCATCGTCACGATCGATCTTCGCAGCGGCCAGACCCACCAGTTCGCCTATCCACTGACCAACATCGGCACGGCGAAGAAGCCGAAGTATCCGACGGTCAGCGAGATCCTCGCGATCAACGATCACGAGTTCCTGGTCGACGAGCGCGACGGCAAGGGCCTGGGCGACGATTCGGCCGCCGCGTTCAAGACCGTCTTCCACATCGATCTCGACGGCGCGGCCGAGGTCACCGGCGTCACCGGCGAGGCCAACCTCGCCGGCGCGGCGGTGTCCAAGACGCTGTTCGTCGACCTCGTCGCGCTGTTCACCGCGCACGGCATCGCGGCGATCGACATCCCGGCCAAGCTCGAGGGCATCACGTTCGGGCCCGACCTCACGGTCGACGGCCAGCGCCGGCACACGCTGTGGGTCGCCAACGACAATGACTTCCTCGGCCACATCGTCGACACCAACCACCCCGCCGGCATCGATAACCCCAATCAGTTCTTCGTGCTCGCGGTCGACCCGGCGCTCGTGCCCGGGCTGGTGCGGCTGCACGCGTTCTAGCTCGAACGCGAGATCGATCCGCCCCGGCGCGCGCCGGATCGCCCGCCCGGGGTGTTCCGGTTTTGCAACGGACCATGGGTCGATTCGCATCCACCTGCGTCAGCATGCCGCAGGCGCACCGCCACGCGCTGCCGGCCGCGCGACGGCTCGACCATTCCGGACAGCGGCCGAACCAGTGGGCATGACGACCTCCGGAACCAGCTTCGATCCCTCCGAACCGTTCGTCGTCCGCGTGCAGAAGCTCGCGCAAGATCAGGCGAAGCGAGAAGGCGCGCAGGTGGTGACGCTGATCGAGCAGGCCGCGCCGGCAATCGGCGAGCACGGCGAAGGCACACACGTGAACACGTACGCCTGAGCCGCCGGGATCGGCGCGCGCTGCGATTCCGGCTGACCTCTGCAGCAAGCGTCGGATCCCACTAACGGTGGTACACTCGCCCTGGGCGGCTCCGGCTGTGCTTCCTTCTCTGTCACGGTAGCGCAGCCACTCTCCGCCCGCTTCTTCACGTGATGGACTCGATCCGTACGCTCCTCCTGGCGCGAACGCATACGGTCGTACTCGATCCGGATCGCGTGGCGAGCGCGGCCACGCGGCCGACCCGCGACGTCGATCTCGAGAAGTTCGAGGACGAGCTCGCGCAGCTGGGCTACGTGATGAGCCTGGACCTGGCGATGATGATCCGCCGGCTGCCGTTCCAGGCGCTGGTCGAGCTCCGGACCTGGATCGTGGCGACGCTGTCGCGATCGCTGGGCGAGCATCGCCCGCACGTGCCGCTGTTTGCCGGCCTGCCGGCGCCGCCGCCCGGCGGCGTGTCGACGCTGTACGTCCGGCGGATCCTGACCTGGCTCGCGACCCGCCCGGCGCAACCGTGTCCGTGGTGCGGCCAGACCAAGCCGGTCGGCGCGCTCGATCCCTGCGGTCACCTGGTGTGCCGGTCGTGCTGGGACAACGGCACGTTCGCCGGCTGTCCGATCTGCCACCGCCGGATCGCGGTCGGCGGGCCGTTCGTCCACGCGGCGCCGGCGGCCGAGCTGGTGACCCACCACGACGGCCAGCTCCGGCTGATCCACCTCGCGTTCGACCTGCTCGGCGCCGCGCGCGCCCGGTTCGAGCAGCTGATCGGCCGGGCCTCGCCGCTGTCGCGCGACGAGCGCACCGAGGTCGAGACCGTGATCGACGCGATGGGCCCGCGGACGATGCAGTGGCTGCCGGCCCGGATCCCGGTCAAGGAGACCATGGCGATCGTGCTCGCGCGGCTGTGGATCGTCGCGCCGAACCGGATGGCGATGGTCAACTCGACCCACGGCCACCTCGCGACCGCGACCGACCTCCTGCGCGTCGCGGCGGTGCTGCTCGGCGGCAACCCCGGGCTGGTCGAGCCGATGCGGCTCGGCTCGCTCGGCCGGGACATGCGGCGCGCCGTGCTCGAGGCGCTCGACCGGCTGCCGGCCGAGACCCTGGTCGAGGACATGTGGCGCCGCCGCGGGCTGTGGAAGCGGGTCGGCGAGCGGCTGCACCCCTACGAGCACGCTCAGCGCCTGCCGGTCGCCACGCTCGGGTTCGCGGCGGTGCGCCAGAGCCGGCTCGACACCGCGAGCTTCGGCCCGGTGGTGCGCGACGAGGCGCGCGGGGTCGCGACCGTCCGGATCGCGGACGAGCGGGTCCGGGTCACGCCGTGGATCAGCCAGGTCGAGGATCGGCTGCGCGCGGGAGACCCCCGCGGCGCCGCCGAGCGGCTCGGCGCGCGCCCCGCCGAGCTGCTGCGCCGCGTCGATCAGCTGGTCCGCGTCGCCCAGGCGCGCCAGCCCGACGCGCTCGCCGCGGTGATCGGCGCGGTCGAGGTGGCGGCGGCGCGCGGCGCACCGGCGGCGCTGCTCGGGCTCGCGTCGCACATCGCCCAGCGCACCCGGCCGTGGCCGCGCCGCGTGTTCTTCCCGCGCGGCCAGGTGCTGCCCGCGTGGACCGCGCCGGACCGCCGCGACCCGCTGCGCGGCGACGCGATCGGCGCGCTCGTCGCGCTGCTCCGCGCCGAGCTCGTCGCGCGCGCCGCGGCCAAGCGCAACTTCGCCCGCGCGGTGATCGATCGCGGGCTCGGCGACCTGCTGGTGCCGGTCGGCGCGCGCGCGACCTCGACCGCCAACGCCAAGATCGTCTGGCCGCGCGGCAGCTCGATCGGGCTGCTCGACACCGCGGGCGATCCGCTGCGCCTGGTGCTCCACTGGGAGGAGGTCACCGGGACGCAGGTCGATCTGGATCTGTCGGCGGTGATGTTCGACGCCGCGTGGCGCCACGTCGCGACCTGCGACGACGCCAACCTCGTGATCGGCGATGGCATCGCGGTCCACTCGGGCGACCAGACCGCCGCGCCGTCGCCGCTCGGCGCGTCCGAGTTCGTCGACCTCGACGTCGAGCGGCTGTGCGCGCTTGGCGCGCGCCACGCCGTCGTTGTCGTCTTCAGCTACCACGCGATCCCGTTCGACCGGCTGAGCCAGGGCTTCGTCGGCCTCGCGCCCGCGCCGCGCGACGGCCAGGCGTTCGACCCGCGCGCCGCCAGCCCGCGCTTCGACCTCCACGGCCGGTCGGCGATCACCGTGCCGCTCGTGATCGATCTCGAGGCCCGCCGGGTCCGCTGGCTCGACGTCCACATCCCCGGCCGCGGCGCGCTCGCCGAGGTCGGCGGCTACCACGCCGCGCTCGCCCACCTCGGCCGCGATCTCGCCGACCTCGCCGCCACTGGCGCCCGGCCGACGCTGTGGGACATCGCCGCGATCCACGCCGTCGCGCGCGGCAACATCGTCTACGTCCGCGACCGCGCCGGCCGGTTCGCCGCGTACCGCCGCCGCGACAAGGAGCAAGCGCTCGCCCGCCTGGCGCGCGTCGATGCCGGCGACGATCACGACGGCATGCTCGACGAGCTGCCGCCGGCCAACGCGCCGACCTGGTTCGGCCTCCTGCGCGACGACCTCGAGCTGTTGCCCGGCAGCGCCGGCTACGTCCTCGATCCGCGCGGCGGCGGCAGCGGCATCGATCGGATGACGGCCGCCGACCTCGTCATCGAGCTGACGCGCTGATCGTGGGACGGAGCGTGGCCGGCGTGACGAGCCGTGGCGATGTGCGGAGGCGCCCGGCTCGTCGCGGGATCCGGGCGCGATCGATCGAGCGGATCCCGCCGCTGAAACGGAGTTTCGGCCGCCGAGGACCGACCAGTTGGACCGTTGCGACGCGTCAAATCTGCTAGCTTTGTGCGATGCGATGCCCTAGCGTGAAAGCGTCCTACGGGAGAACCTGACGTGCCGCACACCTCCTGGACCGGGTTAGTGGATCCGACGATCGGTCGCGACGCTTGCGGAGTCGGCTTCGTCGCCGACATCAAGGGCGTGAAATCTCGAGAGATTGTCGACGATGGTCTCGAGGTCTTGCGGCGGCTGTCGCATCGCGCAGCGTGCGGCGCGGACCCGCAGACCGGCGACGGTGCGGGAATCTTGCTCCAGCTGCCCGAGCGGCTGTTCCGTGCCGAGGCCGCGCGACTGGGCTTCGCGCTGGCCCCGAACCGGCGGTTCGCCGTCGGCCAGGTGTTCCTGCCGCCCGGTCGGGAGGAGCGCGCGGCGTGCGAGGCGATCCTCGAGGAGGCGATCGCCGCCGAGGGCCAGCGCGTCGTCGGTTGGCGCGACGTGCCGATCGATCTCGCGCATGTCGGGCCGACCGCGCGCGACGTGATGCCGGTGTTTCGCCAGGTCTACGTCCGGATGCGGCGGGTGCCGCCGTCGGCGTGGGAGCGGACGCTGTACGTGATCCGGAAGCTCGCCGAGAACCGGATCCGCACCGGCGGGGTCGACCCGGGCGGCTACTTCCATGTCGCGAGCCTGTCGACCGAGACCATCGTCTACAAGGGCCTGCTGTTGCCGCGGCAGCTGCCGCTGTTCTTCGCCGACCTGCGCGCGCCCGAGCTGACCTCGGCGATCGCGGTGGTGCACTCGCGGTTCTCGACCAACACGTTCCCGACCTGGGACCTGGCCCAGCCGTTCCGCTACATCGCGCACAACGGCGAGATCAACACGCTGCGCGGCAACACCAACTGGATGCAGGCGCGCAAGAGCCAGCTCAAGAGCGCCAAGTTCTCCGGCGGGCTCGAGCGGCTGAGCCCGATCATCGTGCCGGGCAAGAGCGACTCGGCGCAGTTCGACAACATGGTCGAGCTGCTCACGCTCGGCGGCCGCACGCTGCCGCACGCGATGATGATGATGATCCCCGAGGCCTGGGAGGACGCGCTGCCGGGTGCCGCCGATGATGGCGCGCTGATCAGCGCGATCCCCGGCACGAAGACCAAGCCGATCGACGAGGATCGCAAGAGCTTCTATCGCTACGCGTCGTCGCTGGTCGAGCCCTGGGACGGCCCGGCGGCGATCGTGTTCAGCGACGGCCAGCTGGTCGGCGCCACGCTCGACCGCAACGGGCTCCGGCCGGCGCGCTGGACGATCACGACCGACGACCGGGTGATCCTGGCGTCGGAGACCGGTGTGATCGACGTGCCGCCCGAGCAGGTCCGCGCCAAGGGCCGGCTGCAGCCCGGGATGATGTTCGTGGTCGACACCGCCGAGGGCCGGATCGTCGACGACGCCGAGCTCAAGCGCGACGTCTGCGGCCGGTTCCCGTACAGAAAGTGGCTCGACAAGAACGTGTTCGAGCTCCACGAGCTCGAGGGCGGCCCGCCGCCGCCGCGGATCACCGGCGACGAGCTGATGCGGCTGGCCCGCGCCCACGGCTACACCGACGAGTGCGTCGGCGTCTTGCTCGAGGCGATGGCGCGCGATGGCAAGGAGCCGATCGGCTCGATGGGCACCGACACGCCGCTCGCGGTGCTGTCGGACCAGGCGCCCAACCTGTTCGCGTACTTCCACCAGCTGTTCGCCCAGGTCACCAACCCACCGATCGATCCGATCCGCGAGGCGCTGGTGATGTCGCTCGAGACCACGATGGGCCCCGACGGCAACACGTTCGATGAGACCCCGGAGCAGTGCCATCAGCTCCGGCTGCGCGGCCCGGTGATCGGCACCCGCGACCTCGCGCGGATCCGCGCGGTCGGCGAAGGCGTGTTCGATTCCGTGACCCTGTCGCTGGTCTGGCCGATCGCCGACGGGGCCGACGGGCTCGCCGCCGCGATCGACCGGCTGTGCCGCGCGGCCGCGGCGGCGATCGACGACGGCCACAACCTGCTGATCCTGTCGGATCGCGGGGTCGACGCCCGCCACGTCGCGATCCCGTCGCTGCTCGCGCTGTCCGCGGTGCAGCAGTACCTGGTGACCGCCGGGATCCGGATGCAGGCAGGCCTCGTGGTCGAGACCGCCGAGGCCCGCGAGGTCCACGACATCGCGCTCCTGATCGGCTACGGCGCCGCGGCGGTCAACCCGTACCTCGCGCTCGATCTGGTCCGCGACCTGGTCACGCGCGAGCGCGTGCCGGGGACGGTCGACGACGCGGTGGCGCGCTACGTCCACGCCGTCGAGGACGGGCTGCGCAAGGTGATGTCGAAGATGGGGATCTCGACGCTCCAGAGCTATCGCGGCGCACAGATCTTCGAGGCGGTCGGGCTCGATCGCGACCTGATCGATCGCCACTTCACCGGCACGCCGTCGCGGCTCGGCGGCATCGGCCTGCCCGAGCTCGGCGCCGAGGCGATCACGCGCCACGCCCGCGGGTACGCGGCCGCCGACGACGGCGGCGACGAGCTGCCGACCGGCGGGCAGTACCAGTGGCGGCGGCGCGGCGAGCTCCACAAGTGGAACCCGGCGACGATCGCCGCGCTCCAGGCCGCGGTCCGGCTCGGCGATCGCGCGCGGTTCGTCGAGTTCGAGCGGCTGTGCGACGACGAGGATCGCGCGCTGATGACCCTGCGCGGGATGTTCGAGCTGGTGCCGCCCGCACCCGTCCCGCTCGACGAGGTCGAGCCGGCGTCGAGCATCGTCAAGCGGTTCGTCACCGGCGCGATGTCGTTCGGCTCGATCAGCGCCGAGGCCCACGAGACCCTGGCGATCGCGATGAACCGGCTCGGCGCCCGGTCCAACTCCGGCGAGGGCGGCGAGGAGCCGCATCGCTACGAGCCCGACGACAACGGCGATCTGCGGCGCAGCGCGATCAAGCAGGTCGCGTCCGGCCGGTTCGGCGTGACCACCCAGTACCTGGTCAACGCCGAGGATCTCCAGATCAAGATCGCCCAGGGCGCCAAGCCCGGCGAGGGCGGCCAGCTGCCGGGCACCAAGATCGACGAGCGGATCGCGCGGGTGCGGTGGTCGACGCCCGGCGTCACGCTGATCTCGCCGCCGCCGCACCACGACATCTACTCGATCGAGGACCTCGCCCAGCTGGTCTACGACCTGTCGTGCGTCAACCCCACGGCGCGGGTCTCGGTCAAGCTGGTCAGCGAGTACGGCGTCGGCACGATCGCCGCGGGCGTCGCCAAGGCGCGCGCCGGCTGCGTCGTCATCGCCGGCTACGAGGGCGGCACCGGCGCCGCGCCGCTGTCGAGCCTCAAGCACGCCGGCCTGCCCTGGGAGCTCGGGCTCGCCGAGACCCAGCAGGTCCTGGTCGCCAACCGGCTGCGCGACCGGATCCGGGTCCAGGTCGACGGCGGGCTGCGGACCTCGCGCGACGTGATCATCGCCGCGCTGCTCGGCGCCGAAGAGTTCGGCATGGCGACCGCCTCGCTGGTCGCGACCGGCTGCGTGATGCTCCGCAAGTGCCACCTCAACACCTGCTCCGTCGGGATCGCGACCCAGGATCCGGCGCTGCGCGAGCGCTTCACCGGCCGCCCCGAGGACGTTGTGGCGTACTTCATGTTCGTCGCCGAGCGCGTCCGCGAGCGCCTGGCCGAGCTCGGCGCGCGCTCGCTCGACGAGCTGGTCGGCCGGGTCGAGCTGCTGCGCCCGCGCGCGGTCAGCCACCCCAAGGCGAGCCGGCTCGATCTCTCGGCGATCCTCGCGGTGCCGGCCGCCGGCCCGCGCCGGTTCGCCCGCGCCGTGCCCTGGGACCTCGCCGATCACGTCGATCACGATCTGATCCGGCGCGGCGAGTCGGCGATCGCCGGCGGCCGCCCGGTCGAGCTCGCGCTGCCGATCGACAACGCGCGGCGCGCGGTCGGCACCCTGCTGTCGGGCGAGATCGCCCGGCGCTGCGGCGCGCGCGGCCTGCCCGACGGCGCGATCAAGGTCCGGTTCAGCGGCTCGGCGGGCCAGAGCTTCGGCGCGTTCCTGTCGCCCGGCGTCACGCTCGAGCTGTGCGGCGACGCCAACGACTACATCGCCAAGGGCATGTCCGGCGGCCGCATCGTGGTCTACCCGCCGGCCAACGCCCGGTTCGCCCCCGAGCACAACGTGATCATCGGCAACGTCGCGCTCTACGGCGCCACCGCGGGCGACCTGTTCGCGTGCGGCCTCGCCGGCGAGCGCTTCGCCGTGCGCAACTCGGGCGCGCGCGCCGTCGTCGAGGGCGTCGGCGATCACGGCTGCGAGTACATGACCGGCGGCGTCGTCGTCGTGCTCGGCGCGGTCGGCCGCAACTTCGCGGCCGGGATGAGCGGCGGCACCGCCTACGTGTTCGACCAGGCCCAGACCCTGCGCGCGCGCACCAACCTCGAGATGGTCGAGCTCGAGTCCGTCGTCGAGGAGAGCGACCTGTGGCTGCTCCACAACCTGATCGACGACCACGTCCGGTTCACCTCGAGCCCGCTCGGCCGCCGCGTCCTCGACAACTGGCAGCACCTGGTCTCGCGGTTCGTCAAGGTCATGCCGACCGACTACAAGCGCGTGCTCCAGGCCCGCCGCGCCGCCCAGCGTCCGCGTTCCGGACAGCTCACCGTGGTCGGTGGAGGAGCTCGCTGATGGGCAAGCCCACCGGCTTCGTCGAGTGGCCGCGCCTCCTGCCCAAGAAGCGCGCGGTGTCGGAGCGGCTGCGCGACTGGCGCGAGGTCGAAGGTCCCGGCGGCGTGCTCGAGAGCGATGCGATGCGCCACCAGGCCGGCCGCTGCATGGACTGCGGCGTGCCGTTCTGCCACCAGGGCTGCCCGCTCGGCAACCTCGTCCCCGAGTTCGCCGACCTGGTCTGGAAGCAGCGCTGGCACGACGCCCACCGCCGCCTGGCCTCGACCAACAACTTCCCCGAGTTCACCGGCCGGCTCTGCCCCGCTCCGTGCGAGGCCGCCTGCGTGTTGGCGGTTGATTCCCAGCCGGTCACGATCGAGGCGATCGAGAAGACGATCGTCGAGCGCGCCTTCGCAGAGGGCTGGATCACGCCGCAGCCGCCGCGCGTCCGCACCGGCAAGCGCATCGCCGTGGTCGGCTCGGGCCCCGCCGGCCTCGCCGCGGCCGCCCAGCTCAACCTCGCCGGCCACACGATCACCGTCTACGAGTCCTCCGCGCACCCGGGCGGCCTGCTGCGCTACGGCATCCCCGACTTCAAGCTCGAGAAGCACGTCATCGATCGCCGGCTCGCCGTGCTCGAGGCCGAGGGCGTCACGTTCCGCTGCGGCGTGACCGTCGGCCGCGACCCGACCTGGACGGCGCTGCGCGCCGGCCACGACGCCTTGGTCGTCGCGATCGGCGCCGGCCGGCCGCGCGACCTCGCCGTCCCCGGCCGCGATCTCGACGGCGTCGTCCTGGCCATGGACTACCTCACCGAGCAGAACCAGCTCGCGGCCGGCGAGCGCACCACCGCCGTCCACGACGTCCGCGACAAGCGCGTCATCATCCTGGGCGGCGGCGACACCGGCTCGGACTGCCTGGGCACCGCGCTGCGCCAGAAGGCCGCCGCCGTCACCCAGATCGAGCTCCTGCCCGCCCCGCCCCCGACCCGCGCGGCCGCCAACCCCTGGCCCGCCTGGCCGTACGTGTTCCGGACGTCGAGCTCCCAGGAGGAAGGCGGCGAGCGCAGCTTCGCGTTCCGCACCACCCATCTCGAAGGCGAGGCCGGCCGCCTCGTCGCCCTCCACGGCCAGCGCACCGACGCACCGGCCGACGCAGCTGGCGACGCCCCCGGCCGCGACGTCCGCCTCCCCGTCGACACCCTGATCCTCGCCCTCGGCTTCACCGGCCCCAACACCGCTCCGCTCGCCGCCGAGCTCGGCGTCGCGCTCGACGCCCGCGGCAACATCGCCGTCGACGCGCGCTACGCCACCAGCGCCCCCGGCGTGTACTGCGCCGGCGATGCCCACCGCGGCGCCTCGCTGATCGTCTGGGCGATCGCCGAAGGCCGCGAGCTCGCCCGCCACGTCGACACCGCCCTGCGCGCCGAGCGCTCCGCCCTGCCCGCCCGCGGCCAGGACCTGCCGTTCCCGGCGTGACGTCCCGCTCGCTGGAAAACTCGCAGCCGCGGCGCTGGCACGCCGAATGCTCCTCTTGGGGACATGCGGTTCCTATCGAAGATCCTGATCATCGGTACGCTGTTCTCCACGGTTGCGGGTTGCTACGTCGAGGAGCGCCGGGGGCCTCGCTATGCCCACCGCTACGACTGCGGGCGCGGCTACCACTGGAACGGAGACCATTGCCGTCGCGATCACCGCTGGTGACCGTCGCGCACACCGCTCGCCCGTCGAGCGTGCCGGCGCTGGGAGTCTGCCAGCGCACGGCCGACGGTCCTGCCGTCGAAGTAGATCGTGGTGGCCTGCGCGCGCGAGCTGATGCTTCTCGACATCCCCGCGTATCACGCCACGACGCCGACGGCGCTCGACAAGATCCGGAAGGCGCTGCGCAAGGCAGGGTTCCGGGCGCGCGCGCCGCGTGGGCCCCGGCCGCGGTCCCACCGAGGCCGCGCGCCTCGTGCAGGCGCTGGCCGAGCTCAAGGCTGGACATCCGCGCGCCGCCGCCGGGCACCTCGCCGAGAGCCTGCAGCGCAACCCGGACAAGGCCCGCGCCAGGCAGCTCCGCGATCGTCGAGCGGTTTCGCGGCCCCGGCCTGGTGTTCGTGATCGCGCTCAGCGTGTATCTGCTGAGGAACCTCACGCTCCGCCCCGTGTGGGGCTTCGCCCGCCTGATGGTGCGCGAGCGCCGCCGGATCTTCACGCGCCGCCGCACCGCGGTGCTGGCCATCCTGGCTGCGGCCCTGATCTACCCCTGGTGCATCCGGCGGCGGTCCTGAAGGGATGCTTGATCCTCTGGATGTGACAGACCTCATAGCTGCCGACGACAAGGCACCATTCTACAAAGCGCTTCTCGAGGCGGGCACACCGCAGGACGGCACGTGGGGTTTCGAGGAGCACTGGAGGGGTGGCGTCGTCGCAGTTGACACGGTCCGCCGCTTCAAGGGCCTCGAAGCGGCCGTTGTTCTTCTTTGGGGCATCGAGTACGCCCCGACCGACCTCGCCCGCGAGCTTCTCTATGTAGCCCTGTCTCGAGCTCGTTCGCGTGTCTGGATTGTCGGCGACCAGATGAGGGCACGCGAAATGTTGCGTCGGTGCGCAGTCAGCTTGGATGGCCTTGGATGCCTAACTTCAATTTTGTCCCTGAGGCAACTCATGGCCGAGGGAGCACGCGCCATATGATATCTTTGGTCAGTATCATAGCAACCTTTACGGCAGGTCCATCGACAACACCGGAACGTTCACCACGTCGCAGGCCGCCGGACGCTTCGAGCAGCAAGCGCTCCGCCTTGCGCCACCTACCGGCGAACCAGCATCTGGAGCCGCTCGCGAAGCCGCTGAGCACACTCGACCGTGAAGATCGCCTGCGTCTGCTCGTTATCGGACTGAGTAAACGTGATCACAATCGTCCGACCGTCGTGCGCTTCGCGGATCCGCACGGACTCGACCTCCAGGGTGACCGCAGGCATCGGCTCACCTCGATGGGCCCTCGATGTGGCGGGCGGATCGATCGCCTTCGAGAGCGAGCTGTGGTGCGCCGCCGTGCACCGTGAGATCGCAGCATCGAGGTGTCGGTCCATCAGCGCAGCTGCCGATAGAGGCAGCGCCACCTCCGTCACGCGGCCATCGTCGAACTCACAGTTAACGGCGAACATGTCGTCTCCGAGCCAGATGCGGAATGCCGCAACGAGCCCGGCCGAGGCGAGGTCCCGATCTCCGAATGACTTCGCCTGTACCATCAGCGTCTCGCCTGTCGCGGTTCGGAGAATCAGATCGGGCGCGCCATCGCACGCGATCGTCCTGAGTTCGAATGCGCGCCAGGCCGCGAATGACGATTTCAGGTGGTTCGGCAGGACCCGCAACGCGTGGTCCATGATCTCGTCGTCGTCGACGAGCACGACAATCGGCGCTTGGCAGGGACGCGTCAACAGGGTCTCAGCGAGGTAACGAGCAACCGCGCCGCTGTTGAGACTCGCGTCGTTGCGCTCGGTGATCTGCAGCCAACCCGCGACGTCGCGGTACGACGCGTGCAATGAGCTGAAGAGATCGAACACGCGCTTGCGGTTGAGTCGTCCGATGTCGAAGTACGGAACGGGACGAAGATCAAAGACCCACGACGGCTGCACGCGCGACAGAATCGTCTCGAACCCTTCGTCTGACACGGACGACATGTCGACGAACCCCAACAAGGTCCCCTCGTCGTCCGGGCGGGTCGGTTCGACGATCTGCTGCGCTGGTCTATCGACCAAGCGAAGGTACGATATTGAGCTGCTATACGACATCGGTTGGTTTCGGGCCGCCTCGTTCGGCGATCGGTTGGGTCTCTCGTTCGGTCTGAGCGAGCTTCGCCTCGAGCTCAACGTAGCTAATGCGACCGATATACCAAGGAGTAGCCCACGCCGGTTCGGAGATCGTCATCGTTCCGCTTATGTCGTCCTTAAGATCGCGATCCTTGAGAAAGGCACGCCGGTACAGACGCGGCGCGACGCCGACGAACGGCCGGAAAAGAACCTTGTCACCCCCGCCGCTCGGCGGAACCCAGTCGATCGGCTCGGTGGAGATCGCGTCGGCGTGCAGCCTTGTTGCCCGGCTCTTCGGGTACGGCTCGATGTATTGCACCTCGTCGACACCGGCGGCAACGAGGTGCCTCGCGCAGTAATGGCATGGGTATGTCGTCACGAATACCCGGGTCCCGACCGTGGAGGTTCCCTGGCGACCGGCCCGCAGCACGGCATCCATCTCGGCGTGCACCGCGCGGCTGAACTCGAGGAGCTGCCTTAGGCGGGATCCTTTCAACAGGGTCTGCAGCGCGTCGGGCGCAAGGCTGGTCGCTTTCGCTTCTACAAGGAGCGTGACAAGCTCGTCAATCAATGTGTTCTGTTCCTGCGTGCTGCTGCAGTACCTCTGCTTGTACGCGCATCGGTGGTCGCGAGACTCGTCCGCGTCGAAGTCCTCGCCGTAGACGCCGCCTCCAGCCTTCGGGACCTCGTTCGTCCCTGTCGAAACGAGGTTCCCTTGCTGATCGACCAACGCGGCGCCGACCTGTCGCGATAGGCACGCGCTGCGGATCTGCGCACCATGCGCCGCGTGCATCGCGGTCTCCGCAGGCGTCGGACGCACCACGTCCGCGTGTGTGACTATCTTCACCAGCCGCCGGAGCTGGTCCGGGATCACCCAGTGCTTGTTCTCCTCGCGGATGGGCGAGTATCGATCGGTGCTGTTGTCGAGGAAGATGTCGGCTAGATGGAAAGCGTCGGAGACGCGCTGGCCGTGCTTCTCAGACGCCTTCGCGTCGCGCTCCATGAAGAGCCGGGCGTTCCGCTCCCCAGCATCGCTGTACTTCTGCTGGATTCGACGAAGACGGACGTCCTCATCGCAGACGATCCCGACCAGCACGAACGCCGACTGGTAGACGTTGCGGAGGAGTTCGACCTCTGCAGGGTGGCGGATTGAGTCGAGGATGTACGCGCGTCGCTTGCCGTCGGGCTCGACCGGCTTGTCGCCGTAGTCAGTGATCCCGCGCTTGCTCGCCCGGAGCTGCCGGACTCGCAGAATCAGCGTGCGAGCAACTGCAGCATGATCCCCGCCGTTCCGCATCGAGTCGCCGAGATCCTGTAGCTGGTCGGCGTACTCTAGGGTGTCCTCCTTCAGCCCTGCGAGCGCCGCCGCTGCACCGTCGAGCTCTCGAAGCTGATCGCGCGCCTTCAGGATCTCGGTGTCAAACGGACCGCCGGCGAGCCCAGGGTGCGAAAGCAGGGTCTTGAGCAACTTGGCCACCTCGGAGGTGCCGGAGCCGACGTGGCCGACGACGGCGAACACGACCTCGTTAGCCGCGCTCTCGCGGATCGCGGTCTGAGAACTCCGACCCGTCGCT
>DASWRS010000230.1:0-11152 GCA_036403075.1 Kofleriaceae bacterium | reverse complement strand
GCGTCGGGTCCTGCGCGTACAGCTCCGTCGCCGGGGCACTCGGCATCGTCCGGGGCGACACGATTCAGCTCGGCCATGCCGGTTTGCGCTCTGCACGGCAACGAGGGGGTTCGTAGGCGCGCGCGATGGGCTGGCCGATCCGGCTTCCGGGTGGCTCGTTGCATTTTCTCGGGAACGGATCGGGGGCGGGCGGCTCTGTCGGGGCAGGACGATCGCTCGCCCCACTGGGCGGGGGGCTCGGTGGGGCGGGCGGTCGTCCGTTGTGGTGGCGCGCGGTGTGCGCTCCGCACGCGGAACGGTCGAGCGGCGGGCCGGACGCACGGGTGGCCAGCTGATACACTCGAGGCGGTCGTGATCGCGGCCGGCCAGTCGATTGGAAACTATCGGATCCTGAGCAAGATCGGGACGGGTGGGATGGGTGCGGTGTATCTGGCCGAGCATCCGCTGATCGGCAAGCGGGTCGCGCTCAAGGTGATCCACCGCGAGCTGGCCGGCAACCGCGAGGTCGTGTCGCGGTTCTTTCAGGAGGCCCGCGCGGTCAACAAGATCGGCAACGAGCACATCGTCGAGATCCACGATTTCGGGGTGACGCCCGACGGCGACCACTTCTACATCATGGAGTACCTCGAGGGCGCGACGCTGGCGTCGGTGCTGTCGCGCGAGCGCCCGCTCGAGGTGATGCGCTCGCTGCACATCGGCGCGCAGATCGCGGCCGCGCTGGCGGCGGCGCACGCGGCCGGGATCGTCCATCGCGATCTCAAGCCGGACAACATCATGCTGATGTCGCGGCTCGGCGATCGCGAGTTCGTCAAGGTGCTCGACTTCGGGCTGGCCAAGGTGTTCTCGGCGAGCACCGCGGTCAAGACCGCGGCCGGGGTGCTGCTCGGCACGCCGCAGTACATGTCGCCCGAGGCGTGCGAGAGCAAGCGCGACATCGATCACCGGACCGACATCTACGCGCTCGGCGTGCTGCTGTTCCAGATGATGACCGGGACGCTGCCATTCGACGGCGAGTCGATGGGCGAGGTCCTGGTCAAGCAGGTGACGATGCTGCCGCCGGCGCCGCGCGCGATGAACCCGGCGATCCCGCCGAGCGTCGAGCAGCTCGTGCTGCGCTGCCTGGCCAAGCCGGTCGACGCGCGGTTCGCCACGATGATGCAGCTGCGCGAGGCGCTGCTCGATCCGGAGGGTTACCTGCGCGGCTCGCCGCCGATCGCCCCGGCGCGCTCGGTGACGGCCGCGTATGCGCTCGGCGACGCCAGGACGATGCAGGTGCAGATCGGCCCGGCGCCCGCCGCCGCGGCGCTGCAGAACACCCGGCTGGCGATGGCCAACCCGCTGCCGCTGCCGCCGCCCGCGCTGTCGATGTCCGCCGCCGCCGCACCGACGATGATCGCGGAGCACGTGCCGATCCGCCGGGCAACCACGGGGATGCCGGAGCTCGCGCAGCCGCAGGAACCGACGATGAACACGATGCGGATCGCGACGCCGGCCGGCTACTCGTCGCGCCCGCCGCGCAAGGTCTGGCCCGTGGTGCTGATCATGGCGCTGCTGCTCGGCGTCGGCGGCGGGGTGATCTCGGTCACGTGCTTCGGGCACGACGCCGCACCGTCGGGCGACCTCGGCGCTGCGCCTGGCACCGGCAGCGACCCGGCGGCCGCGGGCTCGGCGACCGCCGCGGCGCGGGTGATCGCGTCGAACGAGCCGGGTGGCGCGGCGGCGGCGCGGACCCCCGGCGCGGGGGCCACGGCGCCCTCGGCCGGCGCGGCCGGTGCCGGGTCAGGCGGCGGAAGCGCTCCGCGCCCGACGTTTCCGCCGGTCCGCACCGCGCATCTCACGATCGAGAGCGTGCCGGCGGGCGCGCAGGTCAAGGGGCCGCGCGGCGACGCGCTCGGCAAGACGCCGCTCGTCGTCGACTGGCCGACCGGCGACGCGCCGGTGTCCTTCGAGCTCCGGCTCGGCGGCTACCGGACCAAGCAGAAGCAGGCGGTGATCAACGGCAACACGCGGCTCGTCATCGAGCTCGAGCGAGCGCCCGCGGTCCGGCACCCCGGCGCGTCGTCCGGGTCGGCGAAGCCCGGCGCGAACAACGGGCTGATGCGTCCCGACGAGTGACGGGCTGGCGAGCGACCTGGCGAGCGGGCTGACGACCGAGCTGGCGCGAGCTCCGGCTCGGCGAAGGCCGGCGCGAACCACGGGGTTGATGCGTCGCGAGGAGTGACGGGCTGGCGCGCGGGCTTGGCGAGCGGGCTGGCGACCGAGCTGGCGAGCGCGCCGGGTCGGCGAAGGCCGGCGCGAACCACGGGGTTGATGCGTCCCGATGAGTGACAGGCTGGCGAGCGGGCTTGGCGAGCGGGCTGGCGAGCGGGCTTGGCGAGCGGGCTGGCGACCGAGCCGGGTCGGCGAAGGCCGCCGCGAACCACGGGTGACAGGGTGCCGGCGTGAGTTTTCGCCGCGGTTTGGGGCTATGCTGCCGGGGATGTGGATCGCTGTCCTCGCGGGTATTGCGGTCGCGGTGGTCGCCGCGGTGCTCGCGCGGCGTGCCTCGGCGGCGGAGGCCGCGCGCGCGGCACGCCGCGCAGTCGACGAGGCCAGCGCCGAATCGGCGGCGCTGATCGAGGCGGCCCGGCTCGAGGCCGCGGCCCGCGGGCGCGCGATGGAGACCGCCGCGCGGGCGGAGGTGCTCGAGGCCCGGACCGAGGCAGACGACACGCTCGGGCGCATCGAAGGATTGATCGAGCGGCGCAGCGACGCGCTGGCCAGGGCGGAGTCCGAGCTCGGCACGCTCGAGGACGTGCTCGAGCAGCGCGAGGCGCAGGTCGCCGCCGCGCAGCGCGAGCTGCAGTCGCGGCGCGATCGCGCGCAGGGCATCGAGCGCGACGCCGATCGCAAGCGCGCCGGGACCCGCGGCGAGCTCGAGACCCGCGCCGGGGTCCGCGCCGACGAGCTGATCGCGCAGCTGTCCAATGCGTGGATCGACGAGGCACGCGCACGCGCGGCCGCGGCGGTCCGCGCGATCGACGCCACCGCCGGGGATCCCGCGCACGACCGCGAGGCTCGCCGGGTGATGGAGACCGCCGCGGCGCGCTACCAGTACCACTACCTGACCGAGCGCTCGGCCTCCAACCTGCGGATCGGCGCGGACCTGGTCGCCGTGCTGCTCGACAACGGCGCGGCGATGCACGGCGCGCTCGAGCGTGTCGCCGGGGTCCAGCTCCAGGTCAACGACGACAAGGATGCGATCCGGCTCGACGGGCTCGACGGGGTCGGCAAGGAGATGGTGCGGCGCGCGATCAACAAGCTGATCAAGAAGCCCGAGTCGCTCGATGACGCGCGCAAGGATCCGGATGGCTGGGCGGCGAGGAGCCGCGAGCACCTGCAGCAGGAGATCCGCGCGCTCGGCAAGCGCGCCTTCCAGACCCTCGGCATCCCCAAGGCGCACCCCGAGATCGTCGAGCTGGTCGGGGCGCTGAACTTCCGGACCAGCTACACGCAGAACCAGTGGTGGCACGCGGTCGAGGCGTCGTACCTCGCCGGGATGATGGCCGCCGAGCTCGGTCTCGATGAGAAGCTCGCACGGCGCGCGACGCTGATGCACGACATCGGCAAGGCGTTGACCCACAAGATCGAGGGCTCGCACGCCGTGATCGGCGCCGACATCGCGCGCCGGCTCGGCGAGCCCGAGGTCGTCGCCAACGCGATCGGCGCGCACCACGCCGACGAGCCGTGCAACTCGGTGTATGCCTACCTGGTCGCGGCGTCGGATGCGATGAGCGGCGCGCGGCCCGGTGCCCGCCGCGAGCTCGCCGAGGGCTTCACCGCCAAGATCGAGGACCTCGAGCGCATCGGCCTGGCGCGGCGCGGCGTGGCGCATGCGCACGCGGTCCACGGCGGCCGGGAGCTCCGGGTCTACGTCCGGGAGCGCGAGGTTGACGACCTCACGGTCGTGGAGATGTCGTCCAACATCGCCCAGCAGATCGCCGAGGAGATGACGTTTCCGGGGCAGATCAAGGTCACCGTGATCCGCGCGTTCGAGGCGACCGCCACGGCGAACTGAGCCATCGGATCGCCGAGTGCGACGCTGCCACAACGTGCAGCGGCACCGCGCGCACGCGCACTAGTGCAGGCGATGTGCCGACAGCATTCGCCTCGGGTCTGGTCGGTCCGGAAGCAGCGGCGTCGCGTCTGCGAATCGCCCGGCGCGGCCGCGGTGCGCTCGGGGCAAGCCGAGCACGCCCGAGGCACGACCAATGCAGCCTCGTCCGGGTCAACCCGAGGAGATGCCCGTGGCCAATCACAACCAGAACGGAGGGCGCAACGGCGCCGTCTCCGACGAACCCCGGTCGAGCTGGCGCCCGCAGGACGCCTCGCCCGGGACCCGCACGCGCGAGGCCGAGGACGACCGCGACTACCGCGCGTGGCGCGATCACGGCTTCCGCGACGACGACCGCGCCGCCGGCGAGCGCGAGTCCCGGCGCTGGGACGCCGGCCGTGGCAGCGAGGGGTATCGCAGCGGCGATCCGTACGACGATCGTGACACCTCGGGGCGCTCGACCGAGCGCTACGGCCAGGGCCAGAGCGGCTACAGCGCCGGGCGCTACGGCGACGATCGCTCGCAGCACGTCCAGATGCAGAACCGCAACGACATGGCGCCGTCGACGGGCGGCCGCGACGACCGCAACCGCGACCTCGGCACCGATGATCGGTTCACCGGCCGCGGCCGGCCCGGGTACTGGCAGGATCGCACCGGCTACGAGGGCGATCGCTACGGCGGCCAGGACAGCCGGGAGGTCGAGGCCGAGCGCCGCGGCGGCAGCCGCGCCAGCCGCTACGACGAGCGCATGGGCTATCCGGTCGGATCGTATGGCCGCGGCCCCGGCGGCCATGGCTCGCCGTCGGGCGGCCAGGACGTGCCATCGCGCGGCACCGGGCCCGAGCCCCACATCCATCGCGGCACCGGGCCGCATCGCGGCAAGGGCCCGGCGGGGTACCAGCGCTCCGACGAGCGGATCCGCGAGCTGGTCTGCGAGTTGCTCACCGAGGACGATCAGATCGACGCCACGCACATCGAGGTCTCGGTGAGCCACGGCGAGGTCACGCTGTCGGGCACCGTGGACGATCGCCGCGCCAAGCGCGAAGCCGAGGACTGCGCGTGCAGCGCCCCGGGAGTCCGCGACGTCCAGAACCTGTTGCGGGTCCGCGACGACCAGTCGTCGCGCGGCACACTCTCCGGCGGCGGCCAGGGCTCGGGCGGACGCCACGAGCCCGAGACCTCCGGGCAGGACAAGAAACACCGGTCATGACCCGCGGCTCGCATCTCGCGTCCGTGCGAGGTGCGGTCCGCAGCGCGAGGGACGGCGCGCCGCCCGCCGCCCCGCCGTCGTCCTCAGGCACCAGATCTGCACCGGAGTCACGCACCATGCGCGAGTACGAGGAAGAAGATCCCAAGAAGCCACAGCCGGTCTGGATCGCCAAGAAGCGGTCGAATCCGAGCGAGTTGTCCGAGGCGGTCCCGTGCCGCAAGGGCGACGATCGCGATCACCACCGCCACGTCGTGTGAGCCACGTCGTGTGACACCGAAGAAGTCGCGGGCCCCGCAAGCTACAGGAATCACGTAGCCTGGCGTCATCTGTGACCCCCACGTAAAGGTGAGGGTTCATCTTGACAGGTGGCTGTCCCGACAGCATAGTCCGGGTCAGAAGCACTAAACCTTACGTACGCGTTAGGTTTGGTTGGTTGTCATGGCCAAGGACGAAATCAAGCTGATGCGCGTCGGAGAGCTCGCCAAGGCGGTCGGCAAGACCGTCCGGGCGATGCACCTCTACGAGGAGCTGGGCCTGCTCGAACCGCGGTCGCGCTCCGAGGGTGGGTTCCGGATGTACGGGCCCGAGGCGGTCGATCGCATCCACTGGATCGTCAAGCTCCAGGCGATCGGCTTCACGCTCGCCGAGATCCAGGGCTTCGTCGGCGACTTCCAGCACGCGGACTCCGGGCGCGAGGCCACGGCGCGTGTGCGGGCGCTGTTCACCGAGAAGCAGTCGCGGATCCGCGAGCAGATCATGCAGCTGCAGGTGATCGAGAACGATCTGAGCGAGGCGCTCGCGTACCTCGATTCCTGCCAGACCTGCACCGACGAGTACGCGCCGACCGCGTGCGGCGTGTGCGATCACCATGGCCACCAGAAAGGCGAGGCTCCGCGGTTGTTTGCGGGGCTGTCGCGCCGCGCTGCCGGCGACGAGGCCAGGGAATCGAAAGAATCCAAGGACAAGACGCGGGACTTCGATGTACCCGTCACCGTGCTTTATCGAGAGGGCAACAACTGATGGTCGCACAGGCTCAATCCCCGGCCGCGCCGCCGAAGTCGATCGCGATTGCGGTCCCCGAAGGCGTGAAGCTGCCGCTCTTCATGGATAACCACTCGACCACCGCGGTCGATCTGCGCGTGGTCCAGGCGATGCTGCCGTTCTTCACGCAGCACTACGGCAACGCCGCGAGCCGCAACCACTCGTTCGGCTGGACCGCGGAGGCCGCGGTCGATCGCGCGCGCGGCCAGATCGCCGCGCTGCTCGGCGGCGACGCCAAGGAGATCGTCTGGACGTCGGGCGCGACCGAGGCCAATAACCTTGCGATCAAGGGCGCGGCGTCGTTCCTGCGCAAGCAGGGCAACCACATCATCACGGTCGAGACCGAGCACAAGAGCGTGCTCGACACCTGCAAGCGCCTGCAGCGCGACGGCTTCGACGTCACGTACCTGACGCCGGCCAAGGACGGCCTGGTCAGCCCCGAGCAGGTCACGGCGGCGATGACCGACAAGACCATCCTGGTCACGATCATGCTCGCCAACAACGAGATCGGCGTGGTCCAGCCGCTCGAGGCGATCGGCGCGGCGATCAAGGCGAAGAACCCCAGGACGCTGTTCCACACCGACGCGGTGCAGGGCTTCGGCAAGGTCCCGTTCGACGTCGAGAAGGCCCGGATCGACCTCGCGTCGGTCACCGCCCACAAGCTGTACGGCCCCAAGGGCATCGGCGCGCTGTGGGTCCGCCGCAAGCCCCGGGTCCGGATCGATCCGATCATCGACGGCGGCGGTCACGAGCGCGGCATGCGCTCGGGCACGCTCCCGGTGCCGCTGATCGTCGGGTTCGGCAAGGCGGCCGAGCTCGCCCGCGAGGAGATGGCCGAGGAAGCGGCGCGGCTGACCGCGCTGCGCGATCGGCTGTACAAGGGCCTGACCTCGCGGCTGACCGAGACCTACGTCAACGGCTCGCTCGAGCATCGCCTGCCGGGCAACCTCAACATCTCGTTCGCGTTCGTCGAGGGCGAGTCGCTGCTGATGGCGCTCAAGGACGTCGCGGTGTCGTCGGGCTCGGCGTGCACCTCGGCGTCGCTCGAGCCGAGCTACGTGCTGCGCGCGCTCGGGGTCGGCGACGAGCTGGCCCACACCTCGATCCGGTTCGGCATCGGCCGCTTCAACACCGAGGCCGAGGTCGACTACGTGATCGAGCTGGTGGTTACCAGCGTCGAGCGGTTGCGCACGCTGTCCCCGCTGTGGGAGATGCATCAAGAAGGCATCGACATCAGCTCGATCCAGTGGACTCCGCACTGAGACCGCCGAGAGTCACACCGAGAGTCACCACCGCGATCCCCCAGCTTCCATCGAGCCCCATCCAGGCCATCATCCGGCTTCAGACAAGAAGAACCACCATGGCGTACTCAGACAAGGTCATCGAGCACTACGAGAATCCCCGCAACGTCGGCACGTTCAAGGCAGAGCCGGACGTCGACGCCAGCGAGATCGGGACCGGCCTGGTCGGCGCCCCGGCGTGCGGCGACGTGATGCGGCTCGAGATCCGCGTCAAGGACGGCCTGATCGCCGATGCCAAGTTCAAGACGTTCGGCTGCGGCTCGGCGATCGCGTCGTCGTCGCTCGCGACCGAGATGATCAAGGGCATGACGCTCGATCAGGCCGCGCAGGTCAAGAACACGCAGATCGTCGAGGAGCTGAACCTCCCGCCGGTCAAGATCCACTGCTCGGTCCTGGCCGAGGACGCGATCAAGGCCGCGATCGAGGACTACAAGAAGAAGCGGGCACCCCGGACCGCCGAGCGGTCGCGAGACGCGCAGGTCACCGCCGGCGCTGCCCCCACGAGCCCCCGGGAGGCGTGAGCCACCAGGCTCTGCGCGCCGTGCCCGAGGCCATCCGAGTATCACCATGACTGCCACCGCAACCAATCCATCGCCTGCGCCGCCCTCGGTCGCGTCGCAATCGTCGGCGCCCTCGTCGGCGCCCTCGTCGTCGCCGTCCAAGCGCGAGATCGACATCACCGCGGCAGCGGCGGCCGAGATCGCCAAGCAGCGCGACAAGCGCGGCTCGCCCGACGCCAAGATCCGGATCGGCGTGCGCGGCGGCGGCTGCACCGGCTTCACCTACGTGTTCGAGTGGGCCGAGCAGATCCGGCCGACCGATCGCGTGTTCTCGGCGCACGGCGTGTCGATCGTGGTCGATCCCAAGAGCCTGGTCTACCTCGGCGGCATGCAGCTCGACTTCGTGCGCGGCATGATGGGCCACGGCTTCAAGTTCAACAATCCCAACGCCAAGGGCTCGTGCGGCTGTGGCGAATCCGTCCAGTTCTGAGCGCGCGGCGCCGGCGCGGGGCGGCGGCGACGATCCGTTCGCGCTGCTCGGCCTTGCGCCGGCCTACGACATCGATCTGGCGGCGCTCGAGCGCGCGTTCTTCGAGCGCAGCAAGGCGTTGCATCCCGATCGCGTCGCGGGTGCGCCGGTGGCCGAGCGCGTCGCCGCGCTGTCGCGGTCGCGCGCGCTCAACGATGCGTACCAGCTGCTCAAGAAGCCGGTGTCGCGCGCCGAGTACCTGCTCGAGCGCGCCGGCGTCACGATCGGCGACAACGAGCGGCTCGATCCGGCGTTCCTGATGGAGATCCTCGAGCTGCGCGAGGAGCTCGCCGAGGCCCGCGCCGCCGGCAAGCTCGCGCGGGTCGAGGAGCTGCAGCGCGCGATGAAGCTGCGCCGGACCGAGGGACTCGACGCGCTGCCGGCGCTGTTCGCGGCCGGCGACTTCGCGGCGATCAAGCAGCGGCTGATCGTGCTGCGCTACATCCACCGTTACCTCGAGGAGTGCAACGCTGCGCTCGACGAGGACTGACTCACAGAGATCCAAGATGTTGATGCAGATCGCAGAGCCCGGGGAATCGAAGGTCAAGGAGGCTTGCACGCCCCGGGTGGTCGGGATCGACCTCGGGACCACGAACAGCCTGGTCGCCCACGTCGCCGAGGCGTCGCCGCAGGTGATCGCCGGCGGCGGTGGCCCGCTGGTGCCGTCGGTCGTGCACTACGCGCGCGATGGCCAGGTGCTGGTCGGCCGGGCCGCGCAGGCCCGCGCGATCGACGCGCCCGAGGACACGCTGGCATCGGTCAAGCGGCTGATCGGCCGCGGCGCGAAGGACCTGGCGGCCGTGCGCGGGATGCTGCCTTACGAGCTCGAGGGCGACGACCGCGCGGTCCGGATCCGGCTGACCGGCGGGCGGCAGGTCTCGCCCGTCGAGGTCTCTGCCGAGATCCTGCGCGAGCTCAAGGCGCGCGCCGAGGCCGCGCTCGGCGGTCCGGTCGAGGGCGCGGTGATCACCGTGCCGGCGTACTTCGACGACGCTCAGCGCCAGGCGACGCGCGACGCGGGCCGGCTCGCCGGGCTCGAGGTCATGCGGCTGATCGCCGAGCCCACCGCCGCGGCGCTGGCCTACGGCCTCGATCGGGGGAAGGCCGGCACGTACGCCGTGTTCGATCTCGGCGGCGGCACGTTCGACATCTCGATCTTGAAGCTGGTCGACGGCGTGTTCGAGGTCAAGGCGACCGGCGGCGACTCGGCGCTCGGCGGCGACGACCTCGATCGCGCGATCGCGCTCGGCATTGCCGGGGACGCGCTGCACACCGCCGATCGCCGCGTGGTCGCGGCCGCAGTCGCCGAGGCCCGGCGGGTCAAGGAGGCGCTCAGCGATCCCGCGGTCGAGCGCGTCGTGTTCACGCTCGCGGCGTCGCCCGGCCATGCGGCCGGCCATGCGGCCCGCCCGTTGATCGAGCGCCCGCTGACCCGCGACGATCTCGCACGGTTCGCGGCGCCGCTGCTCGAGCGCTGCGGCAAGGCGTGCCGGCGCGTGCTCAAGGACGCCGAGCTCGACCGGGCCGAGCTCGACGGCGTGATCCTGGTCGGCGGCTCGACCCGCTCGCCGGTGGTGCGCGACTACGTGGCCCGGCTGTTCGAGCGCACGCCGCTGTCCGACCTCGATCCCGAGCAGGTGGTCGCGCTCGGCGCCGCGGTCCAGGCCGACGTGCTCGCCGGCGGCCGCCAGAACGTCACGCTGCTCGACGTCGTGCCGCTGTCGCTCGGCCTCGAGATGATGGGCGGCGTGGTCGAGAAGCTGATTCACCGAAACACCACGATCCCGACCGGCGCGACCCAGACGTTCACGACCTACGCCGACAACCAGACCGGGTTCGACATCCACGTCGTGCAGGGCGAGCGCGAGACCGCGGACGCCTGCCGCTCGCTTGCGCGGTTCGTGCTGCGCGGCGTCCCGCCGATGATCGCCGGCATGGGCCGGGTCGAGATCACGTTCCTGATCGACGCCGACGGCCTGCTCAAGGTCATGGCCAAGGAGCTGACCTCCGGCAAGGAGGCGTCGATCGAGGTCCGGCCAAGCTACGGACTGTCCGACGAGGAGGTCGAGCAGATGCTGATCGACTCGTTCGAGCACGCGGAGGACGACCTCGCGCGCAGAAACCTCGCGATCGAGCGGGTCGAGGCCGAGCGGATCCTCGCCGCGACCCGCCAGGCGTTCGTCACCGACGCCGCGCTGCTCGACGACGAGGTCCGGGCCGCCGGCGAGGCCGCGATGCGCGAGCTCGAGGCCGCGATCGCCGGCACCGACCACCTCGCGATCCGCGGCAAGATCGAGGCGCTCGATCTCGCGACCAAGCCGTTCGCACAGCTGCGGATGAACCGCGCGATCGGGGCGCAGCTCCACGGCGTGGCGCTCGACGACGCCGCGCGCAAGGTCGGAGCCTAGCGATGCCGAGGATCACGTTTCTGAACCCGCTCGGTCCGCTGTCGACCGGGCCGCTGACGGTCGACTGCCC
>DASWRS010000229.1:0-2847 GCA_036403075.1 Kofleriaceae bacterium | reverse complement strand
GCTCGACGATCGCTACCTGACCCTGGCGCTGCCCGAGAACCCGTACTGGTGAACGCCCCGGCGGGATCGCCGCTCGCCGGTGACGGCGCGGCGCCGCGGGGATGCTCGGCCCGGATCCGGCTTTTGCCAGGGTCGCCGCGGACGGCGCGCTGAACGCGCCCGCGCGCGTGGTCGCCGTCGACGACTGCCGCTACAGTGCGCAGCGGTCGCCCGCCGATATGGATCGCCTGTCTCCGCCTCCGCCTCCGCCGTCCCCCGATCTCGCGGGCCGCGACCCCGCGCCGGGCTCCGTGCTGCGGCCGGGGCTGCACCTGACCGATCGGGTGAGGTTCCCGGCGGAGCTGCCGATCACCGATCGCGTCATCGACATCGCCAACGCGATCGACGCCCACCAGGTCATCATCGTCGCCGGCGAGACCGGCTCTGGCAAGACCACGCAGCTGCCGAAGATCTGCCTGGCGATGGGCCGGGGCGGCCAGGGCCAGATCGGCTGCACCCAGCCGCGGCGGATCGCGGCGACCAGCGTCGCGGCGCGCGTCGCCCAGGAGCTCGACACCGAGCTCGGCGACGTCGTCGGCTACAAGGTGCGGTTCCACGACAAGGTCAAGAGCTCCTCGTACATCAAGTTCATGACCGACGGGATCTTGCTCGCCGAGATCCAGGGCGACGCGCAGCTGCGGCGCTACGACACGCTGATCATCGACGAGGCCCACGAGCGCAGCCTCAACATCGACTTCCTGCTCGGCTTCCTCGAGCGGCTGCTGCCGCGCCGGCCCGATCTGCGCGTCATCGTCAGCTCGGCGACCCTCGAGACCGAGCGGTTCGCCGCGTTCTTCGGCGGCGCGCCCGTGATCGAGGTCTCGGGCCGGACCTATCCGGTCGACGTGCTGTACCGGCCACCGCGCGACGACGAGGGCGACCTCGCCGACGCCGTGGCCAACACGGTCAACGAGATCGCCGAGATGGATCCGCGCAACGACGTGCTGGTGTTCCTGCCGGGCGAGCGCGAGATCCGCGAGGCGATGGCCGAGATCGAGAAGCGCGCGCTGCCCCACACCGTGGTGCTGCCGCTCTACGCCCGGCTGTCCGCGGCCGAGCAGCAGCGGGTGTTCCAGCGCCTGCCGCAGCGCCGCGTGGTGCTGGCGACCAACGTCGCCGAGACCTCGCTGACCATCCCCGGCATCGTCTACGTCGTCGACCCCGGGCTCGCCCGCGTCAACCGCTACAGCGTCCGCACGGGCGTGTCCCAGCTCCTGGTCGAGCCGATCTCGAAGGCCAGCGCCGATCAGCGCAAGGGCCGCTGCGGCCGCACCGAGAGCGGCGTGTGCTTCCGGCTCTACGAGGAGCAGGACTACGACGCGCGCCCGGCCCACACCGATCCCGAGATCAAGCGCATCAGCCTCGCCGGGGTGATCCTGCGCATGAAGGCGCTGCGCCTGGGCGAGATCGAGCGCTTCCCGTTCCTCGATCCGCCCCAGCCGCGCGCGATCACCGAGGGCTACCAGGTCCTCGAGGAGCTCGGCGCGCTCGGCGACGACGGCCGGCTGACGCCGATCGGCGAGCAGCTCGGGCGGCTGCCCGTCGACCCGCGGCTCGGGCGCATGATCCTCGGCGGCCGCGACGAGGGCGCGCTGCGCGAGGTGCTGATCATCACGGCCGCGCTCGGCCTCCAGGACCCGCGCGACCGGCCGCAGGCCGCGCAGCAGCGCGCCGACGAGGCCCACCGGCCGTTCCGCGAGGACGGCAGCGACTTCGCGGGCTACCTCAAGCTGTGGAGCTTCTGGCAGGACGCCCGCGCGCGCAGCTCGCGCCGGCAGATGCAGAAGCTCTGCCGCGACCACTTCCTGTCGTACCACCGGATGCGCGAGTGGGAGGACATCCACGACCAGCTCGTCCGCGTGATGCGCGAGCTCGGCTTCGAGCCCAGCACCCAGCCGGTGTCCGCCGAGCAGATCCACCGCGCGCTGCTGCCCGGCCTGCTCAGCAAGATCGGCATGTGGAACCCCGAGGCGCGGGTCTACGTCGGCGCCCGCCAGACCCGGTTCCTGATCCACCCATCGTCGGCGCTCGCCCGGAAGCCGCCGCCGTGGGTGATGGCGGCCGAGCTCGTCGAGACCTCGCAGCTGTTCGCCCGGTGCGTCGCCCGGATCGATCCGGCGTGGCTCGAGAACGCCGCGGGCGCGTTGTGCCGCCGCAGCCACGGTGACCCGCACTGGGAGCAGAAGCAGGCCCAGGTCATGGCCCGAGAGCAGGTCACGCTGTACGGCCTGCCGATCGTCAAGGATCGCAAGGTCGCCTACGCGCGGTTCGATCCGGCGCTGTGCCGCACGATGTTCATCACCCACGCCCTGGTCCGCCACGAGTACGCGACCCGGGGCGCGTTCATGGAGCACAATCGCCGGCTGCTCGACGAGGTCGAGCGGCTGCGCGACAAGGCCCGCCGCAGCGACATGCTCGCGGACGAGTACGAGCTCGGCCAGTTCTTCGACCGGCGCATCCCCGAGACCGTGGTCAGCGGCAAGACGTTCGAGGACTG
Organism: Kofleriaceae bacterium; assembly: GCA_036403075.1. GTDB lineage: Bacteria > Myxococcota_A > Polyangia > Haliangiales > Haliangiaceae > JABFXX01. The sequence goes on along the minus strand of DASWRS010000229.1, from coordinate 311 downwards.
GCGCAGGGCCGCCGAGGCCCGCGACCCGGCGATGCTGCAGCTCTCGCTCGCCGATCTCCTGCTCGACGACGCCCACGAGCTGTCGCCCGAGCGCTATCCCGATCAGCTCGCCGTGCGCGGCGGGGTGCTGCCGCTGGCGTACCGGTTCGATCCGACCGAGGACGACGACGGCGTCACCGCCACCGTGCCCCTGGCACTCCTGCCGCAGCTCGACCCGGAGGTCCTGGCCTGGACCATCCCGGGCTGGCACGAGACCAAGCTCGCCGCCCTGCTCGAGGCGCTGCCCAAGGCCGTGCGCAAGGCCCTCTCCT
>DASWRS010000228.1:0-25185 GCA_036403075.1 Kofleriaceae bacterium | reverse complement strand
TGCCGGCCGGGATCCGGGACGGGCGGCGGGGGCGGCAACGAGGGAACGTGCCGCAATTCGTGGGCGTGCGGTGCCATGGCATCGCACGGGGGTGCACCCGGTGCGCCAAGTTCGTAGACGCCGCGGCAACGTGTGACGATGGGGCGCATTGCGGCCCGGCGCACGCGGCGGCTCGTCACGGCGGCGCGCACGCTGGCGCGGGCAGCGTCGGGGTGTGCGCCCGTCGAGCCGCCCGGTCTCCGACCGCCCCTGTGTTCCACTGCTGGATCGCCCGGCGCCAGGAACCGGCCTCGGCGAGCCGCGCAGGGAGGCTCACGTGCGACTGCGACGCATGCATCCATGGTCCGCTGAGGCGGGAATGGTGCGGGTGAATCCAACCCCGGCCGGTCGCGCTCTGTACCTCCCAGCCGCGGGCGTTCTGTGCCGACCGTGTCAGGCTGCCACGGCGTGCAACGCCGCCCCGGCGGTCCCGAGGTAGGACTGTGACGAAAGCATGACCAAGACCATCCTGACCGGGATCAAGCCGACCGGCACCCCGCACCTGGGCAACCTGCTCGGCGCGATCCGCCCGGCGCTGCGCATCGCCGCCGACGACACCGTGCGTGCGTTCTACTTCATCGCCGACTACCACGCGCTCACCACCGTGCACGACCGCGCCGAGCTGGCCCGGCTGACCCGCGAGGTCGCGGCGACCTGGCTCGCCCTGGGCCTCGATCCCGAGCGCGTGCTGTTCTACCGCCAGTCCGATGTGCCCGAGACCTTCGAGCTGGCCTGGATCCTCGCCTGCTTCACCCCGAAGGGCTGGATGAACAAGGCCCACGCCTACAAGGCGAGGACCGCCGAGAACGAGGCCGCCGGCAACCCCGATCTCGACGCCGGGATCGACATGGGGCTGTACGGCTATCCGGTCCTGATGGCCGCCGACATCCTGCTGTTCGAGGCCGACCTGGTCCCGGTCGGCGAGGACCAGAAGCAGCACATCGAGATCGCGCGCGACATCGCGCAGCGCATCAACCACGCCTACGGCGCCGCGCTGCTCAAGCTGCCGAGCGCGCTGATCGAGGCCGGCACCGCCGTGATCCCCGGCCGCGACGGCCGCAAGATGAGCAAGAGCTACGACAACGTCCTCCCGCTGTTCGCACCGCCCAGGCAGCTGCGCAAGCTGGTCAACTCGATCGTCACCGACTCGAGCCCGCCCGAGGCGCCCAAGGATCCGGCCACGTCGGTCGTGTTCAAGATCTTCGAGCAGTTCGCGCCCGGCGATGCCACCTTGGCGTTGCGCCGCAGGTATGCCGAAGGCATCTCGTGGGGCGACGCCAAGGCCGCCCTGTTCGACGTGCTCGAGCCCCAGCTCGCCGAGCCCCGAGACCGCTACCACGCGCTGATCGCCGAGCCGCGGAAGATCGACGAAGTGCTCGCGCTCGGCCGCGACCGGGCCCGCGCGCTGGCGCGGCCCATGATCGACCGGCTGCGCCAGGCGATCGGCATCGCGGGATAGCGCGCGATGGCCGCGGCTTTCCCGGGCGCAGTCGCTGAGGTATCGTCACCGGCGGCCGTGACGTTGCCGCTCCGCCTTCGATCGATCTGCCGGCGGGCGTGCCGCGCGGCCCGGCTCGCCACCTGGTGCTGGGTCCTCGCATCGGCGGTGACCGCGTGCGGCGATAACCGCTATCGCAACCCGCCGTACTTCAACTGGGACAGCACGGCCGCGGTCGGTGCGTTCGACCTCGACCACCTGGCCGGCGACGATCGCGGCGTGCGCGACGCGGTCGACTCGGTGCTCGGCAGCGACTCGGTCGTCCTGTTCTACGGCCACGATCCGCCGCGCGGCACCACGTACGAGGCGATCGAGGGGCTGCTCGATCGCGCCGCGCACGATGGCCTGGCGGTGTTCACGTTCGCCGATCTCGCCGCCGGGACCGCCCGGCGCGCCGGCATCTGCCTGTCGTTCGACGACAACGACGTCGACGCGTGGTACGCGATGCGCGAGCTCCTGGCCCGGCACCACGCCCACGTCACGTTCTTCGTCACCGAGTACGCGCAGCTCACTCCGGACCAGCGCGCCCGGCTGCACGCGCTGTACGCCGACGGCCACTCGATCGAGGCCCACGGCGTGCACCACCTGGCGGCGACCGCGTACATCGCCGCCCACGGCCTGCAGGCGTACATCGACGACGAGGTCCAGCCGAGCATCGACATCCTGCGGGCCGATGGCTTCGCACCGGTCGCCTACGCCCACCCCGGCGGCGCCCACACCCGCCAGCTCGACGAGGCGCTTGCCGGCCGAGTCCGGTTCGTGCGCTCGATCAGCGGCCGCCCCCGGTAGCGCGGCGCGCCGGCGTGGCCGGGATGTGATACATGGGGTCCCATGGAATCCGCCGCCGGCCCGGAAGCCCAGCTCAACCGGGTCGTCAATGCGCTGCGGCGGATCACCCAGGCGATCCGGCTGTCATCGTCGGCGATCCACGACAAGCTCGGGATCACCGGCGCGCAGCTGTTCGTGCTGCAGCAGCTCGCCGAGCGCCCCGGCGCGTCGCTGCGCCAGCTCGCCGAGCGGACGCTGACCGACCAGAGCTCGGTGTCGGTCGTGGTCGGCCGGCTGGTCGCCGCCGGCGCCGTGGCCCGCCGCACCGCCGCGACCGACGCCCGGCGGACCGAGCTGACGCTGACCGAGCGCGGCCGCGCGCTGCTGCGCCGGGCTCCGCCTCCGGCGCAGAGCCGGCTGACGGCGAGCCTGCGCGCGGTGTCCGCCGTCCAGCTGCGGGTGACCGCGGGCGTCCTGGAGCGCGCGGCCCGCGCCGTCGGTTCGGCGCGCGCGCCCGCCCCGATGTTCTTCGAGCCGCCGCCCGGCAAGCGCCGCGGCGCCCGCAAGCCGCGCCCGAGGTCGGGCCGAGGACACACCCGGTGAGCCACATCATGGAGACCTCCGATCCTTTGCCGTCGACGCCGGCGGCCGCGGCCGAACCGTTGCGGCCGACCCGCGCGGTGGTACGAACCCCCAAGGCATGACCTCGGCGAGCCCGGACGGCGGCGACGGCGACGGCGACGGCGACGGCGAGCGGGCACGCGTGCTCGCCCTGCTCAAGCGCCACGGCTGGAACGCGACGTCGTTCCAGATCCTCGAGCCCGGGTTCCGCTACTGGTTCGACCGGAGCGACCGCCTCGGCGATGGCGGCGAGGGCGGTGATGCCGGCGACGAGGCCTGCGTCGGCTACGTCGACACCGGCCGGGCCTGGGTCGCGGCGGGCTCGCCGGTCGCCGCCCCCGAGCGGTTCGCCGAGGTCACCGCGCGGTTCGCGGCCGCCGCGGCCGCCGCCGGCCGCCGGGTGTGCTGCTTCGCGACCGAGCAGCGGTTCCACGACGGCGTGTCGTGGGCGTCGATGCGGGTCGGCGATCAGCCGAGCTGGGCGCCGGCGGACTGGAGCGGCGTGGTGCGCGACAACCGCAGCCTGCGCGAGCAGCTGCGCCGCGCCCACGCCAAGGGCGTCACCGTGCGCCGGCTCGGCCCCGCCGATCTGGCGCCGGGCCAGGCGATCCGGGTCGAGCTCGAGGGCCTGATCGCGCGCTGGCTGGCGTCGCGGCCGATCGCCCCGATGGGGTTCCTGGTCCACGTCGATCCGTTCACGTTCCTCGACCAGCGCCGCCACTTCGTCGCGGAGCGCGCGGGCAAGGTCGTCGGGTTTCTGTGCGCGATCCCGATCTACGCCCGCCCGGGCTGGTTCTTCGAGGACTTCCTGCGCGATCCGGGCGCGCCCAACGGCACCGTCGAGCTCCTGGTCGACGCCGGGATGCGCGCCGCCGCCGCCGAGGCGATCCCGTACGTCACGCTCGGCCTGGTCCCGCTGTCGGGCGAGGTCAGCCCGTGGCTGCGCGCGGCGCGGCGCTGGGGCAAGTCGCTGTACGACTTCGACGGCCTGCGCGCGTTCAAGGCCAAGCTCAAGCCGCGCGACTGGGATCCGATCTTCCTGTCGTACCCGCGCGGCGCGAGCGGGTTCGCGGCGATGTTCGACACGCTGACCGCGTTCTCGCGCGGCGGCCTGTTGCGCTTCGGGTTCGAGACCCTGCTGCGCGGGCCGGCGATCGTGATGCGCGTGCTCGCCGTGCTGCTGCTGGGCTGGACCGTGCTGCTCGCGCTGCCCGGCGCGGCGGTGTGGTTCCCGTCGCCGGCGTGGCAGTGGGGCTGGGTCGGCTTCGACCTCGTGCTCGCGGTGTCGCTGCTGGCGCTGAGCTACCGCTGGCGCGCCGGCCTCGCCGACGTGCTCGCGGCCGCGATCACCGGCGACGCGGTGCTGACCCTGGCGCAGGCGATCGTCTACGACCTGCCGCGCCGGCGCGGTCCGCTCGACGCCGGGGTCGCCGCGGTCGCGATCGCCGCGCCATCGGTCGCGGCATTCCTGTTGTGGAATGCCCGGGTCTACCGGCCGCGGTGACCCCGGCCCGCGTCTCAGGCCGTCACCGGCGGCACCCGGGGCTCGACGGCGCCGAGTCCTTCTGACCGCGGCGTTCGAGGTCCTGGTCGCCGCGCGGGGGCACTGGCCGACCCACAGCGGGGTGGTGGTCGCGACCTCGGGCTGGCGACCGCGTTCGGCGTCGCGCCGGCCGGGGCCCGGGGCATCCTGCTGCTCCACCCGGTCGATGCCTCCGGCAAGCCGCGCGCCGGGGTCGCCGCCGCGAGCTTCACGGTCACCGGTGCTGCCCAGCCACGCGTGGTTCGCGAGCCAGATCATCCCGATCTCAAGTCGCGCGGCTGTGAGGCCTGCCACGCGGGCGGCGGCCCCGGCAAGGACCTCGGAAACCTGACGCTCGACGGCAGCTCGAAGCTCATCTACAAGGAGCTGGTCGAGGAGAAGCCCAACACGCGGGTCCGGCTCGCCGCGCTCGAGACCAGCCTGGGCTTGACCACGCCGTCGCGCGAGGTCCCGCCCGACGCGCACCCAACGTGACGTTCACCGGCCCGCGCGATCCGGACTACCTCGAGCTGCTGGTCTGGATCCGCGAGGGCGCGCTCGAGAACTGATCCCGGCATCGGCGCTCGAACGGTGTGTTGCGCCGGACGTTCGTGACTCGTCTCCGGACTATTGCACTCGCAGAAATGTGAGTGCGGCTGTCCCGCCGGTGAACCGGGACGCGTTCGGCGAGGCCGCGCGTTGTGCCACCGGGGGTTGCAACCCCGGATCGGTGCGCGTATGGTCGTCCGCGTTTCCCGGGCTGAATCGGGATGTTCTGGTCGTGGCCCCGGGGGGGCTGACCTTCACATCGAGGTGATCCAATGAAGGCACCGATGTTCGTGTTCACCACGCTGGTCGTGACAGCGTCGAGTTGGTCGCATTCGACCTTTGCCCAGACGCCGCCTCCGCCATCGACGGAGCCGATCCCGCTGGTCGAGATCTACGGGACCTTGTTCCCGTTCCTCGAGTCGGTCCGCAGCACGGGCGCCACCACGGCGGCGTCGGCGCCGGTCCCGGGCATGACCGGTGCGAGCCAGGTCGGCGCGGGTGCGTATACCGGGCTCAACCAGCCCGGCCGGCTCCGGATGGACGCCGGCACGACGAACCTCGGGTTCCGGGGCGGCGTCGAGGTCGTGCACGACCTGTCCGTGATCTGGCAGATCGAGACTGGCGTGCAGTTCGATAATGGCGCGGCGGGCGCCAGCACGATCGGCAGTCGCAATACCCAGATCGGACTGACCGGATCCTGGGGCACGCTGTTCCTGGGCAGCTGGGACACGCCGTACAAGTGGTCGACCGTGTCGCTGGTCAATCCGGTCCGCGGCGGGTTCCTGGCCGACTACAACTCGATCCTCAACACGCCCGGCTTCGGCATCGGCGCGGTCACCACGCAGTCGGGCCGGGTCGCCGGCGCGGCCGACGCGGCGTTCGATCGCCGCCAGGGCAACGCGATCCAGTACTGGACGCCCAAGATCGGCGGGCTGAGCGCCCGGCTACTGTACTCGATCGACGAGGGCCGCAACGCGACGACGCTGGCCGCGCCGTCGATCAAGCCGAGCATCCTCGGCGCTGCGGTGACGTTCGAGGCCGGTCCGATCCTGCTGCGCGACGCGTTCGAGGCCCACCTGGACTACTTCGGGATGTCCCAGATCGGCGGCTCGCCCGGCGGCAGCCCGAACAACCGGCACTCGACCGACTGGGGCAACAAGGTCATGGCGCAGTTCCTCAACCGCGCCAACGGCTTTGACACCCGGATCGTCGGCGTGTTCGACTTCCTGTCGTACAAAAACGACGACATCGTGATGGGCGCGATCAACAAGTTCTCCCGCCCAGGGGTGTACGGCCTGATCGATCAGTCGTTCGGCAAGCACCACCTCTGGGTCGGCGGCGGCAAGGCGTTCGAGGGCTCGTGCGAGAAGGTCGGCGTCACCGACTGCACGACCACCAAGCTCGGCGCGACCGACCTCGTGGTCGGTTATCTCTATCGCGCCACCAAGTCGCTCGACTTCTTCGCCGCCGCGTACCGGATCGGCAACGACCCGTCGGCGAGCTACACCACGTCGCCGCCGCTGGGCGCGCCGCAGGTCACCGCGCCGGGCATCGCGATCGAGTCGGTCGGCATCGGCCTCTGGTACACGTTCTCGGCCAAGGTCATCGGCCCGCCGGGAAAGCCGGTGTCGCCGCCACCGCCCCCGCCGCCGATCCCGCCGCCCGGGCCGACCAACGAGCCCGGACCGGTGCCGTCGCCCACGCCCGGCGCCACCACGGAGCCGCCCGCCGAGCCTCCGCCCGCCCCGCAACCGCACGGCTAGCCGCGCCCGCGGCCCGAGCTCAAGGAGGTCACGATGTCTCATCCGACGTTTCTGCGAGCAGCGATCACGGCCGTCGCGCTGATCGGAGCGGCGGCCTCCGGCGGGTGCAAGAAATCCAGCGACGAGGCCAGGCCGGCGTCCGGCTCCGCGTCCGCCGGCGCCGGCGCCGGCACGATCAAGATCGGCATGATCGCGGCGTTCTCGGGGCCGTTTGCCGACATCGGCAAGCAGCTGCAGGGCGGCATCAAGGCCTACGTCAAGCAGCACGGCGACACCGTCGCCGGCAGGAAGATCGAGATCCTGACCCGCGACACCACCGGGCCGGCCGCCGAGGTCGCCAAGCGGCTCGCGCAGGAGCTGGTGGTCCAGGACAAGGTCGACTTCCTCGTCGGCTTCGGCCTGACGCCCGAGGCGCTCGCCGCGGCCCCGGTCGCGACCGAGGGCAAGACGCCGATGATCATCATGAACGCGGCGACCTCGATCATCACGACCAAGTCGCCGTACATCGTCCGGTTCTCGATGACGCTGCCGCAGGTCTCGGCGCCGCTCGGCGAGTGGGCCGCCAAGAACGGGATCAAGAAGGTCTCGACCCTGGTCGCCGACTATGGCCCCGGCAAGGATGCCGAGGCCGCGTTCACCAAGACGTTCACCGCCGGCGGCGGCCAGATCCTCGAGTCGGTGCGCTCGCCGCTGCAGAACCCCGAGTTCGCGTCGTACACCCAGCGGATCAAGGACGGCAAGCCGGACGCCGTGTTCGTGTTCGTCCCGGCCGGCGAGCAGAGCGTCGCGGTGATGAAGAGCTTCCAGGAGCGCGGGCTCGCCGACGCCGGCATCAAGCTGCTCGCCACCGGCGATCTGCTCGATGACCACATGCTGCCGACGATCGGCGACGCCGCGCTCGGCGCGATCAGCACGTTCCACTACTCGATCGCGCACGACTCGCCGGAGAACAAGGCGTTCCTCGCGGCGTACCGCGACGCCAACGGCGCCGACGCCGGCCAGCCGAACTTCATGTCGGTCGCGGCCTACGACGGCATGGCGGCGATCTACGACGTCGTCGAGAAGCTCGGCGGCAAGATGGACGCCGACAAGGCGATGGAGCTGCTCAAGCACATGTCGTTCACCAGCCCGCGCGGACCGATCTCGATCGATCCGGAGACCCGCGACATCGTCCAGACCGTGTATCTGCGAAAGGTCGAGAAGGTCAACGGCGAGCTGCGCAGCGTCGAGCAGTCGAGCTTCCCGAACCTGAAGGATCCCGGCAAGGAAGCGGGTGGGGCGCCGCCCGCGCCGCCGCCCGCCGGCTCGGGCTCGGGCTCGGCGGCGGCGCCCGGCAAGTAGCGCACGCCGAGCCGGCCGGCCAAGCTCAACCCATGGCCGCGTTCATCAGCGTGCTGTTCGATGGGGTCGCGTACGGCAGCCTGCTGTTCGTGATCAGCGTCGGCATGTCGGTGACGCTCGGGCTGATGCGCTTCGTCAACCTGGCGCACGGCGCGTTCGCGATGTTCGGCGGTTACACCGCCTACGTGCTGGTCAGCCGCTGGGGGCTGTCGCTGTTCGCGGCCCTGCCGGTGGTGCTGGTCGGGTTCGCCGGGGTCGGCGCGGTGCTCGAGCGCCTGCTGTATCGCTGGGTATCGCGGACCCGGCCGCTCGATCAGGTGCTGTTCACGATCGGCCTGGCGTTCATCGCGACCGGCCTGGCGACCTACGTCTGGGGCCCGAGCCAGCGCGCGATCGCGCTGCCGCCCGCCCTGACCGGCCAGATCCACGTCCTGGGCATGGGCCTGGGTGCGTACCGGCTGTTCCTGATCGGGATGGTCGTGGCGATCACGGTGTCGCTGCACCTCCTGGTCGAGCGCACGCGGTTCGGCGCCCAGCTCCGCGCCGCGGTCGATCACCCCGAGGCGGCCGCCGGCCTCGGCATCCCGGTCGACCGCGTGTTCAGCCTCAGCTTCGCGCTCGGCAGCGGCCTCGCCGCCGTGGGCGGCGCGCTCGGCGTCGACGTCCTCGGCCTCGATCCGAGCTTCACCTTCAAGTACATGGTGTACTTCCTGCTCGTCGTGGTCGTCGGCGGCCCGGGCTCGATCGTCGGCAGCGCGGTCGCCGCGGTCGCGCTCGGCGTGTTCGACATCGTCGGCAAGTACTACGTCCCGAGCATCGGCGGGTTCCTGATCTACGCGCTGATGGTGATCCTGCTGCTGGTGTTCCCGCACGGCCTGTACCGGAGAGGCCGATGACGGCCCCGCCGCCGCCGCCGCCGTCGCCACCCGCGCACCTGGGCCACCTGCCCGACGATCGCTGGCGGCGCTGGGACACCGCGCTGTGGCTCGCGCCGGTCATCGCCTACCTGGTATTCCCCGGGCACCTCGTGCTCGGCAGCCAGGTGATCATCACGGCGCTGTTCGCGCTGTCGCTCGACATCATCCTGGGCTACGCCGGCATCGTCTCGCTCGGCCACGCCGCATTCTTCGGCCTGGGCGCCTATACCGCCGGGCTGCTCGCCGCGCACGGCTGGACCGAGCCGCTGACCGGCCTGGTGTGCGCCGGGGTGATCGCCGCCGCGGGCGGCTATGCGACCAGCTTCCTGGTCGTGCGCGGCAGCGCGCTGACCCAGCTGATGATCACGCTCGGCGTCGTGCTGCTGCTCCAGGAGGTCGCCAACAAGGCGAGCTCGCTGACCGGCGGCGTCGACGGGCTATCGTTCACGATGTCGCCGCTGCTGGGCGCGATCCGGTTCGATCTCGCGGGCCGGACCGCGTACGGCTACAGCGCCGTGGTCGCGCTCGCCGCGTTCGTGCTGGTCCGCCGCGTCGTGACCTCGCCGTTCGGCCTGTCGCTGCGCGCGATCCGCGAGGGCGCGGCCCGGATGCCGGCGCTGGGCGCGCCGGTCGGCCGCCGGCTGGTCGCCGCGTTCACGCTCTCGGCCGGGCTCGCCGGGCTCGCCGGCGGCCTGCTCGCCCAGACCACGCAGTTCGTCGCGATCGACTCGATCAGCTTTCCGCGGTCGGCCGCGGTGCTGATCATGCTCGTGCTCGGCGGCGCCGGCCGGCTGTACGGCGCGTTCCTCGGCGCGGGGCTGTTCATGCTGATGCAGGACTACCTCGCGCGGCTCGATCCGGTGTACTGGCAGCTCTGGATCGGCGGCTTGCTCGTCGTCGTCGTCCTGTTCGGGCGCGGCGGCGTGCTCGGCGTTGCCGAGGAGCTCGGCGCCCGGCTGCGCCGCCGGAGGGCGCGATGACCGCCGCGCTGCGCACCGAGGGGCTGTGCAAGACCTGGGGCGGCGCCTACGTCAACGACCACGTCAGCCTGACCCTGCCGGTCGGCGCACGCCACGCGCTGATCGGCCCCAACGGCGCGGGCAAGACGACCTTCGTCAACCTCCTGACCGGCCTCTACCCACCGACCGCCGGCCGCGTGCTGCTCGGCGACACCGACGTCACGCGGCTCGCGATGCACGAGCGGGTCAAGCGCGGCATGGTGCGCACGTTCCAGATCAACACGCTGTTCCCCGGCCTGACCGTGCTCGAGTCCGTCGTGCTCGCCGTGTGCGAGCGCACCGGCCTGGCGCGGACCTGGCTGCGCACCGTGGCGCGGCTCGGCGCACCGATCGACGAGGCCCGCGCGCTGCTCGACCGCCTCGGCCTGGGCTCGGTCGCCGGCACGCTGACCCGCAACCTGCCGTACGGCAAGCAGCGCCTGCTCGAGATCGCCCTGGCGCTCGCGCTCGAGCCCCGCGTGCTGCTGCTCGACGAGCCGGCCTCGGGGATCCCGGCGGGCGAGAGCACCGAGGTGTTCGAGGTCATCGCGGCGCTGCCCGGCGACGTCACCGTGCTGTTCATCGAGCACGACATGGAGCTGGTGTTCCGGTTCGCGCAGCGCGTCGCGGTCCTCGTCGACGGCAAGCTGCTCACCGAGGGCACCCCGGCCGAGATCGCCGCCGACCCCCGCGTCCGCGACGTCTACCTCGGCGAGGCCGGCCCGGGCGCCGCCGAGGGCCCTCCGTGACCGCGTTGCTCGAGCTCGACGGCGTCCGCGCCGGCTACGGCGAGTCGATCGTCCTCGACGGTGTGTCGCTCACCGTCGCCGAGGCCGACGCCCTCGCCGTGCTCGGCCGCAACGGCGTCGGCAAGACCACGCTGCTGGTCACGCTGATGGGGCTGACCCGGCTGCGCGGCGGCCGGCTCGCCTGGCGCGGCCGCGACCTCGGCGCGCTGCCGACCTACCAGCGCGCCCGAGCCGGCCTGGGCTGGGTCCCCCAGGAGCGCCTCGTGTTCCGCTCGCTCACCGTCCACGAGCACCTGACGGCCGTCGCGCGGCCGGGCCGCTGGACCCCGCCGCGGATCTACGAGCTGTTCCCCGGCCTCGCTCGCCGCCGCACGAACCTCGGGGACCAGCTCTCGGGCGGCGAGCAGCAGATGCTCGCGATCGCGCGCGCGCTCATGACCAACCCGCAGCTGCTGCTGCTCGACGAGCCGCTCGAGGGCCTGGCGCCGATCATCGCCCAGGACCTGGTGCGCGTGATCAAGACACTCCGGGCCGACGCCGGCATGGCGATCGTCGTCGTCGAGCAGCACGCCCGGATCGCCCTGTCGCTCACCGACCACGCCGTCGTGCTCGACCGCGGCCGCATCGTCCACCGCGGCCCCAGCCGCCAGCTACTCGACGAGCCCCAGACCCTGCACCGCCTGCTGATCGGCGAGTCGCCGCGCGCGAGCGGCGCTCCCTGATCGCCGCTCACCGCGGGACGGGAACGTCGAACGTCGCCGCGACCACCCGTGTTGTTGCGGGGGACGAGTTGATGCTGTGGAGCGTGCCGGAGAAGTTGCCGCGGATCCGCCCGCCAGCCGTCGAGATCGCCTCGATCGTGAGCCCGCACGCCCGATCGACGGCGCTCGACGGCATGTACTGGGGAGCCGACATCGGCCGGTACGTGATGAAGTTCATGGTGTTGTCGCAACCAGCACCGACATGGGTGGCCGAGATGGCAAGGTCGGAACCAACGGCGATTCCCGTTCCCGTGAACTTGATGCTCAGGTTATCGACTCCTTGAAAGTTGAAGCTTTGAAACCCGGAGATCACGACCTGCTGGCCATCGATCGTGACCTGCGCGGATCCCATGTCAGCGTCGGGGACGCCACTGCTACCGCTGCTGCTGCCGCTGCACCCCGCCACTACGATGGCGCTCAACGCTGAGATGATGATCGCGCTTGCTTGCATGCAGTCGACGCACTGCAAATCGAGCACCAGGGCCAGGTCGACGTTCACGAAGGCCAACTCCGCGCAGTACGTGCTTCGACTCTCTGATCCTCCGTTATCGCGCGACAGGAATGTCGCGTGCGTGACGACCGCCGCACCGGAAGGCATGACTCCGTCGTTGTGCTTCGAATTCAGAAGCGCGCGGTCGGTCAGTCGGGGTGGCTGCAGTGATCCATGCCGATCTGCTCGGACGATGCCGGACGGTGTCGGGCTCGACACGCTCAAGATTGCCGCTCGTGGTGCGCGGCCGAGCCGTCAGCGCGCGAGCAAGGCCAGAGCGATCAGCGAGATCGCGAGGGTCGGGACCGTGAGGATGATCCCGACGCGAACGAACATCGTCACGGGCACAGCGACGCCGTGACGCCGGAGCAGGTCGTACCAGAGCAGCGAGGCGAGCGAGCCGAGCGGGAGGAGGCGGGGTCCGAGATCGCCGCCGATCAGGGCGGCGAAGGCGTGTGCGCGCCCCGGATCCGGCGCGCCGTCGAGCGCGAAGGCGTTGAGCACCGACATCGGATGGTTGTTGAGGATCGCCGAGCCGACCGCCGAGGTCGCGCCGATCATCGCGATCGGGTGGGCCGAGGCCGTGTACAGGGCGCGCAGCCAGTCGACCACGCCGGCCCGCTCGAGGGCGAGCGCGAGCAGGAACACGCCCATGAGGAACGGGAAGATCGTCCAGGCGATGCCGCGGGCGAGCGCGCGCGGCGAGTGGCCGGCCGCCAGGCTGGTCACCGCGCAGATGCCGGCGCCGGTGGCCGCGACCGGCCACAGCGGCGCCTCGAGATACGACATGACGGGATAGGCGCCCAGCACGACGACGGCGGTGGCGAGCACGAGCTGCGCGCCGCGCGACAGTGCCGGTGGCGGCGCCGGCCAGGCGCCGAGCGCGGGCGCAGGATCGGACAGCGGCCCCCGGAACAGCCACGCGAGCACGACGTAGGTGGTGATCCAGCCGGCGACCGCGATCGGGATCATCGTGATCGAGTAGCGGTTGAAGTCGATGCCCGCGTGATCGGCGAAGATCAGGTTCATCGGGTTCGAGATCACGAGCGGCGCGACGCCCGCCGAGGCAAACACGGCCACGGCGAACGCGACCAGGAACTTGGGATGCCTCCGGGGATACACGGTGCGCAGCAGCACCAGGACGGTCGGCGTCATCAGCAGGATCGCGGCATCGTTGGACAGCACGGCGGACATCGCCGCGGACAGCACGAAGGTCACACGGAAGGCGTGGCGGACCGGCCCGCGGGTGCGTGGCTCGATGATCGCGGCCAGCCGGTCGAGCAGCTTCATGCGCTCGGCCGCCGAGGTCATCGTCATCACCGAGGCGAGCGTGACGTACGCCCGCCACTGCGCGGCGAAGGCGGTGGGCACGTCCTGCCAGGTCACCGCGCCGCCGGCGGCGGCCACGGCGATCGCGGCGAGCGCCCCGACGGTCGGGCCCCACCCGTGCGGCCGCCACGCCACGGAGCCGACCAGCACGGCCAGCGAAGTGAGCACGAGCACGACCACGGCTCGTTATACACGGCCAGGACCGGGCGATTTGTTACGCCTCGGAAGCACCGCGTGCCCGACGTCGCCCAGCCCGGTCCTTTCGCCCGGCGCGCGTCGATCTCCGCGAGAATGTCGCGCACCGCCGGCGCGCGGGCAGGCGCGCGCCGGGTCAGATCTGGGCCGAGGCCGGGCTCGACGGCGCGGTCGGCGTCGTGCTCGCGCCACCGCGAGCCACGATCCTCGGTTCGCTGCCATCAACGCGTTCCGGTTCGCCGCCCCGACTCGAGTGGTCCCATGCGCGTCGGCTTCGTCCTCGTCCCGCGCTTCGTGGCGATCCGCCCCTTCGTCTTGCTCGCCCGGTGATATCCCAGCTGTACCACCAGCTCCGCACCTGCCTTGCTGGCGATCGCTTCGAGTGTTCCGATCGTCGGGTTACCTTCGGGGTTCTCCAGCTTCGCGATCTGTTGCTGTGACACGCCAAGGCGCGCCGCGAGCTCTCGCTGGGTCAAGCGCAGGTCTTCTCGAAGCCATCGATCACTGCTTCGGCGTCGAGCTGTACGAGAAGGAGGCCGGCCGGGCGATCCGGGTGATCGCGCACGAGGGGGTGTCGCGCCGGTTCGCGCGCTACCGCCTGACCCGGGGCTGGAACGAGGCGATCAACGCGCGCCAGTTCCAGTCGGCGGTGAAGTTCCCGTCGGAGTTCCGCGAGCCCGACGAGACGTTTCGCGACCACCGCACGCTCGAGGTCGGCGGCCGGCGGTTCGAGCTGCACCACGCGCTCGGCGAGACCGACGACCACGCGTGGGTCTGGGTGCCGGATGCCGGGGTGGTGTGCACCGGAGACCTGTTCATCTGGGCGTCGCCGAACTGTGGCAATCCGCAAAAGGTACAGCGCTATCCGCGCGAGTGGGCGGCCGCGCTCCGCGCGATGGACGCGCTCGGCGCCGAGGTGCTGTGCCCCGGCCACGGCGTGCCGATCTGGGGCGCGGCCGAGGTCCACCGCGCGCTCGACGACACCGCGAGCTACCTCGAGTCGCTGGTCGATCAGGTGGTCGCGCTGATGAACCGCGGCGCCCGGCTCGACGAGGTGGTCGCGAGCGTCGCACCGCCCGCCGCGCTCGCGGCCCGGCCGTACCTGTCGGCGGTCTACGACGAGCCCGAGTTCATCGTCCGCAACCTGTACCGGCTCTACGGCGGCTGGTGGGACGGCAACCCGGCGCACCTCAAGCCCGCGCGGGACGCCGAGCTCGCGCGCGAGGTGGCGGACCTCGCCGGCGGCGCGGCGGCGCTGGCGGCGCGCGCCCAGGCGGTCGCCGACCCGCGGCTGGCGTGCGAGCTGGTCGAGCTCGCCCACCTCGCCGCCCCCGGGGACGGCGCGATCGCGGCGATCCGGGCGACGATCTATGCGGCGCGCGCGGCGTCGGAGCGGTCGCTGATGGCGCGCGGCATCTTCGCGGCCGCCGCGGCCGAGTCCCGGAGGTAGCCGCGTTCGCGATAGGCCGCGCCCATGCGCTGGCTCTGGGTCGTCGTGGTCCTGCTCGTGGTTCACCCCACGGCGCGCAGGCCGAAGCGTGGGGAACCAAGGACTACGTCGCCGCCGGCGTTCCGGATCCGGGGCAGGCGTGGTCCGGCGACCTGCACGACGCGGCGGTTCGCGTGCAGCGCGCGATCGACGCCAGGCGCTGAGCGCGAGGCGCGGAGTGCCGGGCCCGCGCGGCGCGGGAGCCGTGCGCCTCAGCGGTGCTTGCGCGGCGGCGGCGGCGAGGGCGGGTGCGGCCGCTCGGGCGGCGTCGAGAACACCGCGGCGTGGGCGGCCCGGGCGCCTCGCCGGGCGAGCCGGAACGGCTCGGCGCCGAACCAGTCATCGCACAGCGGATCGAGCAGCGACGGCAGCGCGATCGCCAGCGCGCACAGGATCGCGACCAGCGCGACGGCGATCCACACCAGGCGCGCGATCCGCGTGCGGGCGTGCGAGGCCGTCCGGATCCGCTCGGCGACCTCGGCCATCGTCGGGCGATCGGCCGGATCCTTGGCCAGGCAGGCGAGGGCGAGGGCGGCGAGCGAGGCGGGGTAACGGCCGCGGATCACCGGGCGCGGCGGTGCGACCTCGGCGTGCTGGTAGAGGTAGCCGAGCTGCGAGTCGGCGTTGAACGGCCGGCCGCCGGTGATCGCCTCGTAGAGCATCACGCCCATCGCGTAGACATCGCTCGCCGCGGTCGCGCGCTGGCCGCGGACCTGCTCGGGCGACATGTAGATCGCGGTGCCGACGATCCGGCCCTCGGTCGTGAGCGACGACTGATCGATGGCCCGCGCCAGCCCGAAGTCGGCGACCTTGGCGCGGCCGGCGCGGGTCAGGAGCACGTTCTCGGGCTTGACGTCGCGGTGGACCACGCCCAGGCCGTGGGCGAACGCGAGCGCGGTCGCGACCTCGGCGAGCACCGAGAGCACCTTGCCCGGCGGCGTGGTCTCGCGATCGAGCAGCCGGCGCATCGAGCCGCCGCGGACCAGCTCCATCACGATGTAGTGCCGGCCGCGCGACGAGCCGACGTCGAGGATGCGGATGATGTGGGGATGCTCGAGCCGCTGCGCGGTGTCGGCCTCGCGCTTGAACCGGGTGACGGTGTCCGCGTCGCGCGACGCGTTCGCGTTGAGGATCTTGACGGCGACGCGCGGCCCGGCCAGCGGCACGCCGAGGTGCACGTCGCCGTAGCCGCCCTGGCCGAGGATCGCCTTGAGCTTGTACTTGCCGACCTTGGCGCCGGTCGGGCGCTCGGCGAGCTGGGGTTGCGCGGGTGCGGTCACGTGCCTGGCCGTCCTGGCCTGCACGGAACATATCAGGCGAGCGCAGGCGCCCGCGCGGGGTTTCGGCGTGCGGAAGTTCCTCACGTCGGGGCGCCGCACGCCAAGGAAGTGGCGCGATCGCGAGGCGTTTGGCAATCTGGCCGCATGCGAATCGGCATCGACTTCGGCACGACGCGGACCGTCGTCGCGGCGGTCGACGACGGCCGGCATCCGGTCGCCGCGTTCGACGACGGCGGCGAGTTCCGCGACTACATCCCCGGGATCGCGGCGCTGCGTCGCGGCAAGCTCCTGGTCGGCTGGGACGCGGCGCGGGCGCTGCCCGACGCGGCGTTCGCGATCCGCTCGATCAAGCGCGCCGCGACCGAGCTCGCCCCCGACGATCCGGTCCCCGGCCTGCCCGGCGTGACCGCGCTCGAGCTGGTGACCGCGTTCCTCGCCGAGCTGCGGCGCGCGCTCACCGAGGCCTCGAACCTCGAGATCGACGGCCCGCTCGAGGCCATGGTCGCGGTGCCGGCGAGCGCGGCGTCGCGGCAGCGCTGGCTGACGCTCGAGGCGTTCCGGCGCGCCGGGTTCTCGCCGATCGGCCTGGTCAACGAGCCGACCGCCGCGGCGATCGAGTTCGCCCACCGCCACCTCGACCTCGGCAAGCGCTCGCCCAAGCGCTACGTCGTGGTCTACGACCTCGGCGGCGGCACGTTCGACGCCTCGGCGGTGTCGCTCGAGGGTCGCCGGTTCGATCTGATCGCGTCCGAGGGCCTGGCGCGGCTCGGCGGCGACGACTTCGACGAGCTGATCGTGCGCGCCGCCGGCGCCGAGCCCACCGCGGCCGCGCTCGAGCGCGCGCGCGAGGCCAAGGAGACGCTCAAGGCGACCACGCGCAAGCTCGTCGTCGATCTCGGCGGCGGCGGCCAGCCGGTGACGCTCGACACCGCCGAGCTCTACCTGCTCGCCCAGCCGCTGATCGATCAGACGATCGCGCAGACCGAGCTATTGTTCGAGCGGCTGCGCGACCGCGGCATCGATCCCGACGACCCGCGCGAGCTCGGCGGGCTCTACCTGGTCGGCGGCGGCGTCGGGTTCCCGGCGGTCGGCCGCGCGCTGCGGGCGCGCTACGGCAAGAAGCTCCGGCTCGCCGCCCAGCCGTTCGCCGCCACCGCCGTCGGCTTGGCGATCGCCGCCGATCCCGACGCGCACCTGATGATCCGCGAGGCGCTGACCCGCCACTTCGGCGTGTGGCGCGAGGCCGCCGCCGGCGCCGACAAGATCTTCGATCCGCTGATCGGCAAGAACACCGCCGCCGAGGCGCCGATCATCGTCCGCCGGCGCTACCGGCCGGCCCACGCCGTCGGCCACCTCCGGTTCCTCGAGTGCGGCGCGCTCGATGCCAGCGGCCAGCCGGTGCAAGACCTGGTGCCGTGGCGCGACGTGTACTTCCCCTACGACCCCGCGCTCGCCGACCGCGGCGACCTCGCCGGCGTCGCCAGCGAGCGCCGGCCCGAGCTCATGGCCAACGAGATCGCCGAGACCTACACCTGCGCGCGCGACGGCACGATCTCGGTGGTGATCGAGAACACCTCGCGCGGCTACGCCCGCAGCTACGAGCTCGGCGCGCTGCGGTAGGTCCTGCCGCAACCGCCGATCGCGCTGACTGCCCGCGCCTGTCGCGGTCGTGTCACGGTGAACGACACCCGGCATCGCGACCGTCTCTCGAGGTGCAGGCCCGCCGTCTCGAACCCATGTCGCAGGTGGTTTCCGTGGGATGGCGGGGCAAATGCCGGCCCATGGTATCTTGCAGACGTGCTCGCTACCCGCGATCTCGCGCTTCCATGCGATGCCGACGACGGTGTCGATGTCACGCTGATCCGCTGGATGCTGTCCCTGTCACCAGAGGAACGCCTTGCCGTGCTGCAAGGCTTCGCCGACAGCGTCGCGGAGCTGACGCATGATTCGCCAGCCATCAAAGTTCAAAGAAGCACTTGAAGTTCTCGCTCACCATCACGTCGACTTTGACCACTCTCCGAAGAACGTCGCCCTCTTGCTTGCTGCGCTCTCGGATCTCGACGCACACTATCGCGATCTGACCGGACGGGTTCTTTGCCCTGAAGCACGCGCTCTCGAAGGCGAGGGGCACCATCTGCTGCTCACGCGCTGTGGACCGCTCGATGTACTCGGCAAGATCGGCCTCGGGCGCAGCTATCAAGACCTGATCGCTGACAGCATCAAGCGGCCGCTGGGCGAGATCACCATCTGCGTCCTCGGGCTGGAGGCGCTGATTCGCACAAAGATCGAAGCAGGCCGTGACAAAGATCGGGCCGTGCTTCCGATCCTCCGGCGCACGCTCGAAGAAAGCAGCAAGTAGCACCACGTCAGCTGCGTTCAACGGCCGTCGTCGCCGACAATCGCTACGCGGGCGGCCCGATGGATGGCGCGGCGAATTGAACCGACGACACGCGGATTCAGTCGGCGACTCGCCTGCCCCGCTGCCTGCAGGCGTCGTAGTGTTGAACCAGCGCCTCGAAGCTCGCGAAGGATAGCGACGCGTCGGGGCACTGCCCGAAGCCCCACCGGGCAAATCCGAAGGGGACTCCGCACTCGGCGGCGGCTGCGGCGTCACCGGCCGTGTCCCCGATCATGTGGACCGATGCGAGGTCGTTGCGGGCGATGAGTGCGGCGAGGTCGTGACCCTTGGAGCGGCCGGTGTTGCCCCAGCACTCATGGTCGCCGAACACGTCACCGAGCCCCGTGAAACCGAGGAACGTCTCGATGTATCCGGCCTGACAGTTGCTCACGATGAACAGCCGGCGGGCCGTCGAGAGAGCTCGCAGTCCGGCGAGCACACCCGGATAGAGCTCGCGCCGCGGGCGGCCACTGCGAGGTTGTCCTCCGCCATGGTCTCGTCGATGAGGATCTGGAGCTCCCGCTCGCCGAGCCCGGCGAACACTGTCCGGATACACTCGCTGTGGGGGCGGCCCGTGACACCGCGGACGTCGGCAGCAACGATCGGTCGAAACGCGACCGCGTTGCGCGCGACCACCGTGTTCCACGCGATCGCGCAGGTCTCGCAGGTGTCCCACAGCGTGCCGTCCAGATCGAAGACGAGCCCCTCGGGGGTTGATCGCGCCGGCTGGACGGGACGCACGGCGGCAAGATACGCGAATCGTGGCGGATCGGCGCCGGTCGATGCCGCCACCTCTGCCTGGACACTACATTGCGATCCGCGCGGATAAGCCAGGTGATGCCCGACGCCAGGTAGCCAGATGGTCCGGAAGCTGCCGGCGATGACCGGCGATGACTACTTCGGCGTGATCATGCAGGCCGACCAGCACGTCGAACTCGGTGGCCAGGTTGGTCCCGGCGAGGCGGTCGACGAACCGGGCGGCGACGGCGGGGCTGCACAGCCAGACCGCCTCGGCCGCTGTGGGATCGGCGTGCAGCGCGCGCATGAGGTCGATGCCATCGGGCGCCTCGGCCGGCAACCGGATCCGGCGCGGCGCGACCACGCGCGGCCGACCGAGCTCGAGCGCCGCGAACGGTTCCACGTGTCCTCGGGCGATAACGGCCAAGGCCGGACCAACCTGCAGCTGCTCGAAGCACAGGCGGTCGTCGGCGGGCCCAGGGCCTCGGGGCAGGCGGTGCCCGCGCAGCTGGCCGCGATGCAGGCGGCGCGGACCCAGGACTTCGCGACCTGCGCGCGACGGCTCGAAGAGCCGCGTGGTGTCGCCCGACGCCACCTGCCGACCGGCCGCTGCCCGACAGGAAGTCGCGATTGCCCGCCCCGCCCTTCGTCGCTCCCGCCGCGGTACCGTCATGCCGGCCGACCCGCTGCCGGACAGGAAGTCGCGATTTGCCCGCCGCGCTCGTCGTCGCCCGGCCGCGGCACGCGATGCCGACCGACCCGCCGCCCGGCCGGAAGTCGCGATTGCCCGCCGCGCCCTTCGTCGCCCCGCCGTGCTCGGGAGACCCCGATCGATCGCAGCCGGCGACCGCCGCGCCGCCCGCGCGTCGACCTGTCACCTACACGAAGCACAGATAGCCCAAATGACCAGCGAGCCAGCGTCACCTACGTCGTGACCGTCCAGCGCCTTGAAGTGCGAGCAGGCCGATCCCAGACGACCCGGCGATCGCACGCCCATGATGACAACGACGACGGTCGATCGTGGGCCTCGTCGAGCGTACTTGCCGGTTGCGACCGACACACTAGCCTCAGCGAGATCACGCGCTCTGCGGAGCGTCGCGGCTGCAGTGGACTGCACGCAAAGCAGCGAAGGCGATTCGCCGATCGCGCTCTGATCGACGAGCAGCGCGATTCCAGACGAGCTCGCGATCGCACGCCATGAGGGCAACGACGACTCTCGATCGTGGCGCAACGCGTCTCTCCACGTGCTTGCCGGTGCGGCCGACACGGGAGTCTCAACCAGTCAAGGCGTTCCGCCGGTCCTGCGCGGGAGTCGATCGAATCCAAGATGAACCGATCGCCCGCTGGCCTGGCCCCGAGCTCACCGAGACAGCTTCTGCGGAAGCAGGACCATCGGAACGATGATATGTCTCAAGGTAGATACATATTATATACAACAAAATACGGAGAAATCAATTGACCGAATCATGATCAGCGACTATTCAGAGCGCATGACGCTCGACAAGCCGGCAGCGACCCGCGCTCGCAGGCGACGCTCGGAGCCAGAGCAGCTGGTGCTGTTCAAGAAGCGCGGCGGCCGGCGGCGCGGCGCGGGTCGCCCGCCGAGAGGCAAGCGGGCGGGTTCTCCTCACAAGCAGCGGCCGCATCTCAATGCCCGGTATCCAGTTCACGTGGTGCTGCGGGTCGTGAGCGCGGTCGGCAACCTGCGCCGCCGGTGCGTGTACCAGGCGATCCGTGAAGCCACCATCACCACCGCCGTGCGCGAGGACTTCCGGATCGTCCAGCTGAGCATCCAGCGCACGCACGTGCATCTGCTGGTCGAAGCCGACCACAAGCGAGCGTTGTCATCGGGAATGCAGGGATTCCAGATCTCCGCGGCCAAGCACCTGAACGCGGCGATCAGCAAGGGCCAGCCGGGACCGCGCCGGCGAGGTCCGGTGTTCCCGGACCGCTACCATGCCGAGATCATCACCTCGCCGCGTCAGGCGCGCCACGCCCTGTCCTACATCATGAACAACTTCCGAAAGCATCAGGAAGACTACAAGGCGCCGATGTCGTCATGGGCGATCGACTGGTTCTCGAGCGCCGTCACGTTTCCGGGATGGGCCGAGTATGGTGATGAGCCATTCTTCTGGCGCGGGCCCGAGACCTACGATCCCCTCGTGGTGTACCAGCCGAAAACGTGGTTGCTGAGAGAAGGTTGGAAGAAATCCGGATCGATCTCGTGCCGCGAGGTTCCTTCCGCGCGCCGGTGATCGCACCCGACATCGCTCACCGCGGACCGAGCCCCGGGACTGAAACGATACACAGCGTCCCACAGCCTCAATGAGTCAGGATGGGCCTGCTCGAGGACCTTCTTGATCTCGAGCAGGCCCTTCTTGGATGATCGCGCCAACCGACAGCTTGGGTCCGCTGGCGATCGTGCGCTCGACCTTGCTCGGCATCACCGCGCCGCGGCGGGCGAATGGCGGGGCGGGCCGCGCATCGCGGCTTCGGTCGGGCAGCGGTCAGCAGTGTTCCGAGTCGTCGGCATCCCCGTCGCGCAGCGCAAAGCCGGCGACCCCGGCTACATCTGGCTCGCGACGAACTTGCCCGACCGCGTCGCCGCCGAGACCGCCGGCGCCTTCTATCGTCTGCGCTGGACCGTAGAAAATCTGTTCCGCACGCTGAAGTCCGTCGGTCGGCTCGACGAGTTACGCTCCGGCAAGCCCGCCGTGATCCGTGCGTTCATCGCCGCGACGCTCGTCGGCTGGGCGCTCACGCAGCTGATCTGCGCAGCGATGCGTGCCGAGCGACCTCGCTGCGAGCCATCCCAGTACCGCGTCTTCGCGCTCCTGCTCGCGAATCTCGGCAGCCTCGTCGAGGCCGCTGCGGCCGGGCGCCGCGTACTCCGCGAACGACTCGACGCGTTTCGCGCCGCCCTCTGGCGCGAGGGCGTCAACCCGGACCCCGGCAGGCCCTACGCGCGCGAGCGTCATCTCGCGACCGTCGAGAAGTGAGGTTGCCCATGCACAATCGCATTCCAGTAAACTCTTCGGTCATTGCCGCCGTGGCGTACTCGGCCGAGGCCGCGCTCGACATCGAGTTCACCTCGGGCGCCAGGTACCGCTACTTCGCCGTACCCGCAGAACTCTTCCACGAGTTCCTCTCCGCCGACTCGAAGGGAGTGTTCTTTAACCAGCGTATAAGGCCCTTCTATCGCTGCACGAAGCTCGATCCCTGACCGTCGGAGATCGCTGCTATCCGATCACCGATGCGGTCAGCGGAATCACGGCGCCGCGGCGGGGCGCGAACCGCCGGGCGCGGCGGGCAATCGCGACTTCCTGTCGGGCCGCGGTCGGTTGGCGCCGCGGCCGGCGCCGGGGCGCGAGGACCTCGCAGGGTTGCGCGGCGGGGCGTGCGCCGCGCGGCGCGGCGGGCGACGGATCTGCCCGCGATCGGTCGACCGGCGAGGCCGCGAGCGGGTATAGAGCAAGACCGTGTCGGCTCTCCGCCAGGATCCCGAGCGCGTGCTGGCGGTGATCGCCGAGCGGCGGGTGGCGCTCGAGCTCGGCACGCTCGACCTGTGCTTCCTGGTGGCGCTGTACGTCCGCGGCGAGGGCGCGGGGCTGACCGCGTTCAGTGAGGCGCAGCTCGAGGACGTGTTCGCCCAGGCGGCCGCGGTGGTGGCACCCGAGGCCGAGCAGCTGCGGCGGCGCGCGACCCACGCGATCCAGCGGCTGCGCGATCAGCGGCTGCTGTCGCGGGTCGACGGCCAGGGCGTGGTGCGCACCGGCGAGTTCGCGCTATCGCGGCTGGCGACCGGCATCGTCGAGTTCCTGCTCGAGGACGACGTGCTGACCCGCGAGTCGCTGGGGCTCTTGACCGCGAGCCTGCGCGCCGCGCTCGCCGGCGTGGTCGAGGCGGCGCGCGCCGCGCGCGATCCGGCGGCGTGGCAGGACGGCGTCGTCGGGCCGCTGCAGGTCTCGATCGCCGAGCTGGTCGCCGGCATCGAGCGCCGGCAGCGCGGGCTCGACCTGCAGCAGGAGGACTTCCAGGCCGAGATCCGGCGGCTGCTCGAGGCCGACTGGTTCGCCGCGATCGATCGCTGCCAGGGGCTGCTCGAGTCGACCAGCGCGACGCTGCGCGAGCTCAACGACGTGCTGCTGCACGACACCGGCGTGCTGCTCGGGCTGCTCCAGGACATCGAGGAGCTCGCGATCGCCGCCGGCGAGGCCGCGGGCGAGGCCGCCGCGCACCGCGTGATGGATCAGGTCGACCGGATCGCGGGCTGGGGCTCGGCGCGGCAGCGCGCGTGGTCGGAGTACTTCCAGTACGTGCATCGTTACCTGCGCGACGTGGTGCGGCTCGATCCGACGCGCGCGCTGATGCAGCGGCTGCGCGATCAGCTCGCCGGCACCGGGCCCCGGTTCGCCCTCGCGCACGCCGGCGCGCCGCCGATCCGGATGCTGCGCACGGTGGCCGCGCTGCCGGACCGGCCGCCGGTGGTGCGGCCGCGCGCGCCGCGCGAGCGCGAGCCGGAGCCGGACGCCGCCGAGGATCCGCAGGCGGTGCTCGACGCCAAGGTCGCCCGCGCGCTCGATACCGGCGCCCGGGTGCTGTCGGCCGTCACCGACGAGGTCACCGCGGAGCTGCCGGCGACCGAGCGCTTCGTCGAGGCCGGGCGGGTCGCGCAGACCGTGGCGCGGCTGGCGCACGCCGCGTCGGCGGTCGAGCGGCCGTGGGTGCCGGTCGGCGGCGACCTCGTGATCGAGGACTGGTCGATCGGTGCGCGCCGGCCGGAGCCGCCGCCGGCCGCGGCCGCGGCCGCCGCCGAGGCGCAGCCGCCGAGCGAGCCGAGCGAGCCGAGCGAGCGGGGTGAGCTGGACGAGGACGCCGGCGCGGGCGCGCCGGGAGGCCAGCCGTCGTGACGCGTCCCGGATATGCCCAGCTGCAGGACGTGATCCTGGATCCGGACTTCCCCGAGCTCGACCTGGCGCTGCGCAAGGGCCGGCACGTCGATCGCGACGACGTCGCGTGGTACGCGCTGCTCGGCGACGCGCAGGACCACCTCGAGGCGTTCTACCGGCGCTACGGCTGCGAGCTGATCCACAAGCCGGACGGCTACTACTACCTGCTGCCGACGGGCGACAAGCTGTCGCGCCGCCAGCTCTCAGCGGGCGACATGCTCGTCGGCCAGGCGCTCGCGCTGCTGTATTTGCATCCATCGACCGTCGAGCGCGGCGGGCTGCACAGCCAGGAGGATCTGATCGCGCAGCTCGCGACGGTGATGGGCAGCGACGCGCTGATCCGCGCGTTCAACCCCAAGCGCCGGCGCCACGACGAGCGAGTCGCGCAGAAGACGGTGCGCACGCGGGTCGGCGAGGCGGTGCGCCGGCTCGCCGGCCTCGGCTTCGTCGACCTGGCCGAGGCCGACCAGCTGCGGCTTCGGCCCGCACTGCTGCGGTTCGCCGAGCCGGTGCGCGGGCTGTCGGCGCCGGCCGAGGCGCTGGCGCAGCTGGTCGCGCGCGGCGAGATCGAGCTCGCAGCCGACGCAGGCGCGGCCGACGATGCACCCGACGACGATGCGTCGGACGACACGACCGCCGATGCCGATGCCGATGCCGATGCCGATGCCGATGCCGATGCCGATGCCGATGCCGATGCCGATGCCGATGCCGATGCCGATGCCGATGCCGGTGCCGGTGCCGGTGACCGGGTCGATGCCGGTGCCGGTGCCGGTGCCGATGCCGATGCCGAT
>DASWRS010000227.1:0-14567 GCA_036403075.1 Kofleriaceae bacterium | reverse complement strand
GCTCAGGCCGCGTCGGTGTCGTCGTCGGCCTTGTCCGCGTCGGCCTCGGCGTCGTGGCCGTAGTAGCCGCCGTAGCGGCCGTAGCTGTAGCGGCCGTAGCCGTAGTAGCTGTCGCGCGCGTCGAGCTCGTTGACGATCACGCCGACGATCGAGCCGCCGATGTCGCGGATCATGCGGGTCGACCGGCGGAGCTCGTCGCGCATGGTCTTGCTGGCGCGGACGACGAGCACGACGCCGTCGACCCGCTTGGACAGGACGACCGCGTCGGTCACCGCCTGGATCGGCGGCGAGTCGAGGATGATGCGGTCGAACCGCTTCGCGAGCTCGCCGAGCACGATCTCGAACCGCTTGGTCAAGAGCAGCTCCGCCGGGTTGGGCGGGGTCGGGCCGCACGGCAGGACGAACAGGTTCGCGATCTCGGTCGGCTTGATCAGGTTGTCGTAGTCGTCGCCGCCGATCAGCAGGTTCGAGAGCCCGGGGCTGAGCGCGACGCCGGTCGACTTGTGGAGCCGCGGCCGGCGCATGTCGGTGTCGATCAAGAGCGTGCGCTGGCCGCTCTGCGCCATCGTCGTACCGAGGTAGATCACGCTGGTGGTCTTGCCCTCGCGCTGGTTGGCGCTGCACACCACGATGGTCTTGAGCTCGCGGTCGGCGGCGCTGAACAGGATGTTGGTGCGCAGCGACCGGCAGCACTCGGCGACCGACGACTTGGGGTTCTCGTGGACGTACATGTCGCGGCTGCGATCGTCGTTCTTGCCGTCGAGGTCGGAGCTGGTGAGCTGCGGGATGATACCGAGCACCGGCGCGTCGGCGGCCTGGGTCGCATCGCTGATGCTCTTGATCGAGCGGTCGAGGAACACGATCAGGAAGATGATCAGGATGCCGGCGACCAGCGCCAGGATCGCCGCCAGGGTCACGTTGGTCCGCATGTTGGGCGACACCGGCGTGGTCGGCAGCTGGGCGCGGTCGAGGCTGCGCACGTTGGAGATCGTCGAGCTCAGGCTGCCCGTCATCTGCATCGACGACAGCCGCGCGCGCAGGATGTTGTACTTGTCGTCGTACTCCTTCTTCTGCCGCACCAGCTCGTTGTAGATCGCGATCAGCGGCGACAGCTTCTTGGCCTCCTGCTTGTACTTCTCGATCTCGCCGGACAGCCCGGCGTTGGTCGCGAGCTGCGCGGCGAAGACGTCCTGGGTGCCGCGCACGAGGATCTTCACCTCGCCCTGCAGCGCCTGGTACAAGAGGTCGACCTTCTGCTTCTGGGCCGCGTAGTCGGGGTTCTTGGGGCCGAGGTCCTTCTCGAGCTCGAGCAGGCGGCTCTTCTCGGTGTAGTACTGCGTGCGCAGGGTCTCGAACGACGGGTTGTCACCCATCATGATCACCGGCGTCGACAGCACGTCCTCGTTCTGCTCCTTCTTCATCTCGGCGATCTTGGACGACAGCTCGATCTCGCGGGCGCGGCCGTCGTTGAGCTTGCCCGTGAACGACAGGATGTTGCCCTGGACCAGGCTCTGCTGGGCCTCGATCGTCACCGCGACCATGTCGTTCTTGGCCTGGAAGTCGTAGATCTTCTGCTCGGCCGCGCGCAGCTTGGTCTCGGCCTCGGTGAACTCGGCCTGCAGCGCCTCGGACGCGGTGTTGCTGGACAGCAGGAGCAGGCCGCGCGCGTAGCTCTCGTAGGTCGAGACGTGGGCGTCGGCGATCAGCTTGGCGTCCTCGGGGCTGGGGCTCTTGACCGAGACGTAGAAGATCCGATCGGCCTCGGGGTACTTGACCAGGAGATCGAGTTGCAGCCGGCGGGTCGCGAGGTCGAGCTGATCGTCGTGCGACAGCTCCTTGCGCTCGGCCTCGGTCAGGAGCTTGGGGATCAGGTCGTTCTGATCGACCGTCTTCTGGATCAGCGTGAAGCTCGACAGGACCTGCCGCTGCTGCTTGTAGTACTCGGCGCTCGCGTTGGCGACGTTGAACATGTCGCCGGTGCCGAGCAGGTCGGGCAGCTTGGGCTCGACCTGGACCGACGCGGTCGCCTGGTAGATCGGGGTCTGGTGCGTGGTGTAGACCACCGCGCCGGCGATCGACATGACGATCAGCGCCGCGAGCAGCCACGCGTACTTTCGCATCGCGGCGAGGTAGCGCCGGACGTCGATCGTCAGGACTTGTTCTTCGTTTGTCGGAGATGCCGCTGATTCCACAACGAGCCTCGAGCCCAAATCGGATGTCAGGCCAACCACTTAGTGTCGCGGCCGGGCCAGGCGTTCACGCCGTGCCACGTCGTAACTATTCGAGATCTCGATCGGAAATCGCACAGTCGGCGACCGGATCGATCGCCAGCGGGGCACCGCCGGCCGCCAGAGACCGCTCGGCGGCCTCGAGCACCGCGGTGATCCGCACACCCTGGGCGAGATCGGTCGCCGGGGCCCGGCCGCGCGTGATGCAGTCCACGAAGTGGCGGATCTCGGCGCGCAGCGGCTCCTCCATCGCGACCTTGGGGATGTGGACGTCGCCGTCGCGGATCGTGAGGAACTCGCCGAACTGGGTGAACTCGGGCGGCCGATCGTAGCCCTTGTCGTAGATCCGCAGCTTCTCGGGCGACACGTCGTCGAGCTCGACCATCTTCTGCGAGCCGACCAGGGTGAACCGGCGCTCCTTGCGGGGATGCAGCCACGACAGGTGCAGGTTGGCGAGGATGCCGCTGGCGTAGCGCAGGGTGACGAACACGACGTCCTCGATCCCGGGCTGGAGCACGGCGGTGCCGCACGCCGAGGCCGTCACCGGGTGCTCGCCGAGGATGTGGTCGAGCATCGACAGGTCGTGCGGGCCGAAGCACCACAGCGCGGTCTCGTCGCTGCGGATCCGGCCGAGGTTGACCCGCATCGCGTGGACGTAGAACGGCCGGCCGAGGCCACCTCCGCGCA
The DNA here is from genome assembly GCA_036403075.1 of Kofleriaceae bacterium. Taxonomy (GTDB): domain Bacteria; phylum Myxococcota_A; class Polyangia; order Haliangiales; family Haliangiaceae; genus JABFXX01. The sequence goes on along the minus strand of DASWRS010000227.1, from coordinate 11,652 downwards.
ACAGCTCGCGGATCCGGCGCACCGCCGGATGGAACACCATCAGGTGGCCGACCATGGCGACCGTCCCGGGCCGCACCGCGGCGGCGACCCGCCGCGCCTCGGCGATCCGGCGCGCGAGCGGCTTCTCGACCAGGACGTGCTTGCCGGCATCGAGCGCGGCGATCGCGAGCTCGACGTGGGTCGCGGCCGGCGTGGCGATCACGATCGCATCGACATCGCCGTCGGCCAGGACCTCGGCCGCCGACTCGGTCCAGCGCGCGGCCGGCGCGAGCTCGGCGATCCGCGGACGCTTGGCGAGGTCGGGCTCGGCGACCGCGACCACCCGGCAGCGCGGCTCGGCGGCGAGCACGCGGACGTGGTTGATGCCCCAGCTGCCGGCGCCGAGCACACCGACCCGCAAGGGCGAGGCCGCGCGCGCCACGCGGCCTAGTACGCCGCGCGCACGCCGAGCATCAGCTCGTGGCGGACGTAGCTCGGGTTCAGGGTCACGCCGCCGGCCATGTAGCGGAAGTCGGTCTGGACGTCGGACAGCCGGTAGTCGAGCGTGCCGGCGATCCAGTCGCGGAAGTTGTAACGCATGCCGAGCGTGATCGCGAGGATCGTGTCGTCGCGAGTGTCGCTGCTTCCGCCCATCACGACCTGGCTCGTGCCCTGGTACTCGCGCAGCCGGAGCTCGGGCCGCGCGAACACCACGAACGGCGCGAAGTACTGCTCGAAGGTCAGCTGGAACAGGTGGTCGCGGTAGAAGTTGGCGTTGATCGAGTCGGCGTGCTCGTAGCTGTACAGCCCGGTGACCCGGCCGAGCGGGCTGTAGCGATAGCCGAACAGGACGCCGGCGACCAGCGCCGAGTAGCTCGGGCCGGCCGCGTAGAAGCCGTTGGTGTAGCCGACGTGCGCGTTGAGCGTGGTGTTGAGCGTCAGCACCGTCTGGATCCCGGCGACTGCGGTCAGCGGCGTCGAGTTGACCTTCCGGCTGTCGCCGATGCCGGTGTTGAAGTTGCCCGAGACATCGCCGAACACGCGGGTCAGCGGCAGCCACTGCCAGTTGAGCCGGACGCCGAGCTGGTTCTGCATCCGGTTGGCGAACTGCTGGTTGCTCGACTCGAACACGTCGATGACGTTCTGGTAGTACAGGTAGCCGCCGATCGATCGCCCGGTCGGCAGGTAGCTGAGCCGGAGGCCGAGCGTGTTGATGTCGCGATCGGTGTCGACCGGGGCCTCGAAGTTCGGGGCGCGGACGAGCCGGCTGAAGTTCTCCTGAAACGAGAACTGCAGCGGGCGCTGCGGGTTGACGATGCCGCGCAGCAGCAGGCCGCCGCCGAGCCCGCCCTGGGCGTTGACGTCGCTGTTGGTCGACAGGTACTGGTCGTACGACAGGTAGAGGTTCGCGCTGTACTGGAAGTCGCCGGAGTCGGTGTAGATGCCGGACGGAGGCGACGAGTCCTGCTCGTCGGTGGCGGGGCGCAGGCCGAGCCGCTGGTTCGACAGCGAGCCGGTGCCGATCTCGAGCAGGATGCGGAGCAGGCCCGCCGTGACGCCGCCGGTGTTCTGGTAGAACACGTTCGACACCACGCCGGTCTCGATCCCGAGCTGGGGCTGGAGGATCGTGCCCTCGCCGACCTTGATCCCGGCGCCGCGGACCAGCGAGACCGGGTTCAGCGCATCGGTCGGATCCATCCACGTCGGGAGCGGCGGCATCGCGTCGTCATCGGCGCGCGCCGGGCTCGCGGCGAGCACCACGGCCAGCGCGAGGCCGATCGCAGGGGCCGCGCCGGGGCCCGCGCAGCCGCTGGAGCGTGAAGAGGTCGCAAATCGTTTCATGATGCGCACGGCTCGCCGGGCCTATGGGTCAGTGTCCGCCCCGGTCATGGGCGTTCACGACTGGAGGCCCGAGCGTGCGCGGAGTAACATGCCGCCCGCGATGCGCGGCCGCGGAAGTTATCGAGCGATCCTCGCCACTTCGGCGCTGATGGGCTGCGGGGACACACCGCTGTGCGACCGCGAGGTGTTCGTCGCGTTCGTGCAGACGCCGATCGCGATCGATGTCGATGGCTTCACGCCGGGCGTGCAGACCAACGTGCGGATCAAGACGTCGCTGCACACCGGCGACCTCGTGACGCTCGAGATCGTCGATCCGGCGGGCCCCTCCGGCCCGGGGGACTCGGCGGGTGAGCGCCTGCTCGACACCGTGGCGCGCGCGGTCGACGACGACGGCGCGGCCGCGTTCTACTACGTGACGGTGCCGCCGCCGCGCGTGACGCTGCGCGCGGCCGGCCGCGGGATCTGCGGCGAAGCGCGCGACGAGATCACGATCGACGTGCCGGCGATCTACGACCGCAACAGCCGGTAATGGCTCACTGCAGCTGGCCGGATACCCGCACGTAGCCGTCGTCGGAGCCGATCGCCAGGTTGTGGAGCTGCAGGCCCGCGATCGCCGGCAGCGGGATCGCCACCAGCAGCTTGGTGATCGAGTCGATCTGCGCGCCGATCGAGGCCGCGGCCCCGCTCTCGAGGTCCTTGTCGGCCAGTCCGCTCGCGTTGGCGATGTCGTCGAGCGTGTCGACGTGGATCTCGGGCGTGCCGAGCTGGAGCGCGACGCTGCCGCCGCCGACGACCGGCGCGATCTTGAGCTCGATCTTGGCGTTGATCGCCGCCTTGCCGACCGGCGTGCCCTTGCGGGTGAACGTGGCGAACATGTCGCCGAGCACGATCCGCATCTCGCCGCCGGCGGCGTCGGCGCTGAGCACCGGCGGCATGGTCAGCTGGACCTGCGCGGTGTCGAACGAGCCGACGTCGTTGGGCAGTGACAGGTTGAGCGCACCGAGCGCGTGGAGCTCGGCGAACAGCTCGTTGACCAGGTCGTCGGCCAGGCCGAGCTGGAAGCCATAGCCGGCGTCCATCACCGGAGCCGCGTTGTCGGTGAACAGGAAGCCCGGGCTCGTCTCGCTGCCCTGGAGCATCACCTTCATGTTCATGCCGAGCACCGCGCCGGTCGGATCGAACGCGACCGCGCTGGGCGCGACCTGGAGGTCGAGCTTGTGACCGAGCACGTCGAGCTGCTGCGGGCCGCCGAGCGCGCCGAGCGCGAGGTTGACCAGCGGGCCCATGAGCAGCTCGGCGCCCTTGGCGACGACGACCTGCATCACCGCGTCGAGATCGAGCAGGTCGAGGATCGCGCCGGGCACCCCGCCGGCGTCGAGCTTCAGGTTGGTCAGGTGCACCGCGGGGCTGTCGAGCTTGGTCTTGAACCCGGCCATGCCGGCGGGCGTGACGCTCAGCGTGCCGGCCACGGTGACCTTGTCGGCGCTGACGCGCACGGCGGTCGAGCCGTCGGGGACGAGCGTGCCGGCGTAGTCGATGTGGCCCGGCACGTCGAGCTTGTCGATCTCGGCGCTGAACATCAGGCCGCCCTGGACCGGCCGCAGCCCGATCTTGATATCGGAGAACTTGACGTCGTTGACGGTCAGCTTGAAGTTGGCGAGGCTGCCGCCGACGTTGACCATCGGCTGCAGCGGCGCGAGCAGCTGGGCGACGTTGATGCCCTTGAGGATCGGCCCGGCCGCCGCCGACAGCTTGGCGAACGCGTCGGCCGACATTGCGGCGGTGATCGCGTGGTCGAGGTTGGCGCCGACCGGGCGCAGCTGGCCCGCCTGAACCGCGCGGGTGTCGCTCGCGGTCGTGCCGTTGACGTCGCGCGCGACGGTCTGGATCAGCATCGCGCCCTGGCCGACGTCGACCTGCGCGTGGAACGAGCCGTCGGCCGAGACCGTGGCCTCGACGTTGTTGACCAGGACCTGCTCGACCCGGTCGCCCTGGGCGTTGGGCTCGACGGTTCCGGCCACCGTGATCGGACCGGCGTGGCCCTGGATCAGGCTGCGCACCGGCGAGGTGACCTTGAGCACCGGAGGCTCCTTGGCGCGGCCGGGACCACTGTCGCAAGCGGCAGTGGCTGCCAGGACGACCAACCCGGTGCAGACGGTGAGGAGGTTCCGCATGGCTGGCGATTTTGACAGCAAACTCGGGGCCATCGTGAATCGAGCGGGCGACCGGTCTGGGGCCAGGGTGGATCGGGTTGGTTACCGCGGGTTACGCCCGACGCATCGCGTTGAAATACCTGAAACTAGAGCTGGATCTGGCTGGCGCGCGCGCCGGTGCCGCACTCCCTGGCCACTCCAGTCGCCAGGGAGAGGAGGTGCCCTCTCCCGTCCGCAGTAGGGACGGCGCGTACCTCAGGCAACCGTCACCTTCGCGACGCCGCGGGCCGTGAGCACCGCCGCGACCCGGGGCCGCAGGTCGCCCTGCAGGACGATGGTCTCGCCGTCGACCGAGCCGCCGCAGCCCAGCGCGTGCTTGAGGTCCTTGCACCAGGTCTCGAGCTGCGCGGCGCCGAGCCCGAGCTTGTCGACCACCGTGACCTCCTTGCCGCCGCGGCCCTTGCGCTCCATGCGGACGACCGCGCGCGCCGGTCCGCTCGGTCGGGCCTCGGCCGGGGCGCGTGGCGGCGGTCCGCTCGGGAGCGAGCCGCGCAGCGCCTCGAGGCTCGCGAACGGATTGCCGGGTGCCGCGATCGAGCGAGCCTTCGGGGCGGTGCTCGGTGGCGCCTTCGGTGCTGCGCTCGGTGCTGCGCTCGGGGCCGTGCTTTGCGGCGTGCTCGGCAGCGCGCTCGGCGGCGTGCTCGGGGCCGCGCTCGGGGCCGCGCTCGGCGCCGCGCTCGGCGCCGCGCTCGGCGGACGAGGGCCGCGCGGACGATCCTTGGTCATGCGTGCGAGATCGTACCGGTCCAGGCGCGGCGATCGCCAGGCCGCGGGCGGCGTCAACCGCCGGGCCGGGTCGCGGCTCTCTAGCTGGGTTGCCACCTGGAGACACCATGCTTCGAGCACTCGGTCTGTTATCGCTCACGATGTTCGCCGCCTGCGTCGCGTCCACGCACGCCGCGCCGCCGCCCCGTGCGGGCTGGGCCGCGGTCCCGGGGCCCGAGGATCCGTATGCCGCGTCGAGCTCGGCGTCGGAGCAGTCGTGCGGCCCCGGTGCGACGTGCTCGTTCGAGTGCCCCGGCGGCGGCTGCTCGTACCACTGCGCCGAGGGCAGCACGTGCAACATCGAGTGCGATGGCGGCGACTGCCGGCTCAGCTGCGGCGTCGGCGCGACCTGCAACTTCGAGTGCGACGGTGGTCGGTGCGGCACCGGCTGTGGCTCGGAGGCGACCTGCAACCTCGAGTGCGACGGCGGCTCGTGCGCCCACGCATGCGCGCCCGACGCGACGTGCAACGCCGAGTGCGACGGCGGCAGCTGCAGCTGAGCGCTCCGGCGGGCTCGCGGGCGCGGGCGGCGAGTGACGCGGCGCGCGCGACTCGCTATGATGCGGCGTGCGCCTCGGCTGGCTCCTGGTGGTTGCCGCGTGCCATCACGGCGCGCCGCCGCCCGCGGGGCCGACCTGCACGGCCATCGCCGATCACGTCCGCATGCTGCTCGGCCCCGAGTCGCCGCGCGCATCGCGGATCCACGACGCGTTCGCCGCGCGCTGCGAGCGCGATGGCTGGGACGGCGACGCGCGGGCGTGCATCGTCGCGACCACGTCGCTGCGCAACCCGCGCCACTGCAAGGCCAAGCTCACCGCCGCGCAGCGCGCGGCACTCGATCGCGACCTCGCCGAGATCGCGGCCGCGCCGGTGGTCGCGCGGCTGCCGTCGACCTGCCGCGACTATCGCGGGATGATCGAGAAGCTCGGGTCGTGCGCGGGACTGCCCGAGAACGCGCGCGGCGCGCTCGAGCTGACCTACCGGGAGTTGACCGAGGCGTGGACGCGCGGCGCGTACGACGCCCACTCGCTCGATGTCCAGTGCCGCGCGATGCTCGACGGCCTGCGCCAGGTCATGGCGGCGCGGTGCGGCTGGTGAGCCGGGGCGCACGGCGATCGCGGCCGTGGCGAGCGGCGCGGCCGAGCCGGCACGGCGATCGCGGGCCGCGGCGAGCGGCGCGGCCGAGCCGGCGGTGATAGGGTTCGCGGCGTGCTGCTTCCGGTCTTCACCCTGACGCTGATCGCCGTGATCATCGGCGTCGCCGCGGCCTGGTGGTGGCTGTCGCGCGTGGCGGTGACCCCGCCGCCGTCGCCGGTCGCGATGATGGCGCAGCGGGTCGCGTTCCCGGGCGGGATCCGGCCGGCCGATCCGGCGGCCGCGCTCGCCGGGCTCGACCACCCCGACGACATCGTGATCCCGTTCGCGCAGGCGGTGCTGGTGATCGAGTACCCGCTGACCACGCCGGCGTCGGTGCCGATCGAATCGCCGCTGCCGCTGGGCTTCACCCGCGCGGCGCTGGTCAAGGCGATCTGCGACGAGTACTCCCACATCTACGACGCCGAGGAAGGCACCGCGGCGACCAAGACGATCCCGATCGACGAGCGCGCGCCCAGGCGCGGCCGCAACCGCACCGACGGCGCCTACGGGATCTGGGGCCACGATCTGCAGGACCTCGTCGTCACCGCGGCGCACTGGACGCGGCAGACCGACGGCAGCGTCAAGATCGAGCTCCACGTCGAGAGCTGAGCGGCCGCCCGGGTACGTGTCCGAGCGAGCGCCACACTGCCGGCACCGGATTCGGTGCTACGATGGTGTCATGAAGCTCGCGAACATCGCCCCAATCACGGAGCTCAAGCGCGATGCAGCGTCGCTCATCGACCGGGCGAGTGAACAGCGGTCGCCGATCGTGATCACCCAGAATGGCCGGGCGACCGCGGTTCTCCAGGATGTCGACTCGTTCGAGCAGGATCGGCAAGCGTTCGCGTTGCTGAAGCTCGCGTTGCAGGGGGATGCGGATGTGGCCGCGGGACGCACCGTGTCGCGCGTCGACTACAAGAAGCGGCTCGCCGCGCGCCTCAAGGCCCGCCGGACGGAATGACCCGCAAGGTCGTGCGGTCGGAGGCCGCGGTCGAGGACATGCTCGCGATCGCGGATGACCTGGTGTCCTCGCTCGGCATGGATGCCGCGCTTGCCGCTGATGCTCGACTCGAAGCTGCGATCGAATCCCTGGACGATCTCGCCCACCGCGGGCGGGTCGTTCCGGAGTTGCGCGCACGCGGCATCACGATCTATCGCGAGCTGATCGTGCTGCCGTACCGGATCCTCTATCGTGTGGAAACGCGAGAAGTCTTGATCGTCGCGGTGCTCGACCACCGGCGGGATCTCGATACGCTGCTTCAGGAGCGCACCCGCCGGGACCGGGGCACGTAGCAACGGCCGGCCGCAACGCTCAGCCGCGGAGCAGGCGGGGACTGCCGCCGCCGGAGCCGCGCTCGACTGGCTTGTGCAGGACGACGGTGCGGCCGGCCTCGCGACCGGCGGCGTGCGCGCCGTTGATCCGCACGTGGTGGCGGCGGGTCGTGATGTGGGGGTGCCGCGCGCGGTAGAACCGATCGAGGTCGCCGTCGCCGACCCAGACCAGGCCGGTCTCCTGGAGGCCGGTGCGCTCGGCGAGCAGCTTGTCGCGGAAGCCGCCGATCACACCGGACTGGTAGATCAGCCGGTCGCGGCCGTTGCGGACCCGGGTGTCATGGCGGTTCTCGGCCCACAGCCGCTCGGCGGTGGCGAGCAGGAAGGCGTAGACGTGGCAGGCCATCTCGACGTTGGCGTGGGTGCCGGAGATCTCGTAGACCTGGCCCGACTTGCCGAGGAGCGGCAGGTACACCGGGACGCGGATCACCTTGACGAAGAACAGCTCGGACAGGAGGCACGCGATCTCGGACTCGACCCGCGTGCCGCGCCGCGCCGGATCGCCGAGGTGGCGGATCTCGTAGCTGCGCTCGGTGTGGGTCGCCGCGACCTCGACGTTGTGGCGCAGCATCAGCTCGTGGGCCTTGCGCATCGCGATCTCGGCCTCGTGCTGGTTGGGGCTGCCGGCGAGCGCGAGCAGCTTGCGGATCCGATCGAGGACGCGCTCGGCGGTGACATCGCCGGGGCTCGCCGGATCGGCGGCGGTGGGGCTGCCGGCGGCGCGCTCGTCGATGCCGCGCTCGGCGCACACCCGCCGGAAGGTCTCGCCGTGCGCGGTCTCGCCGCGGACGTGGAGGACCTCGTCGACGTACTGGTGCGCCATCTCGTGCTCGAGCACGCCGGCGACCTCGAGCCACGGCCGGGACAGCACCAGGGTGCGCGACAGCTCGAGCGTCCGGGTGGCGCTGTGCCAGCGGCCCAGGTGCGCGGCGGCGTCCGACAGCACGAGCACCGGCGCGACCAGGCGGCCGCCGAACCGCGCGCGGTTGTCCCAGTCGTAGCGCGTGCGGAGCTCGCGGATGAGGGCGGCCTCGAGGGCGGCCGACAGCGCCGCGGCGGACGTGGGATCCGGATCGACCATCGCTGGGTCGAATACCACGCCGCTCTGTCACCACACCGCCCGCGGCCGCGGCGTGACGAGCCATGCGGGAACGAGCGGGCGGAGGCGTCGGCGATCGACGCGGCGGCCGGTGCACACGATGGCGGGATCGGCTACCGGCGGCGACTCGAGCAACCGGTCCGGTGGACAGCCGACCCGGCGTATGGAGTTGCCGGCGCGGCCGCGCGGCGCTGCAAGCGGGCCAGACCACGCGCGACCCGGCGCGCTCGGTGCCGACCGCCGCGGGCCACGGCCGTGCAGGGGACTGCGACACCGCGCTGATGCGTGTGTCGTCGGCACTGCACCGCCTGGCGCACGGGTCGGGTGTCGGTGTCGGTATGGGCGTCTGTATCGGCGCTGCGCATCGTCAGCGATGCAGGGCATGCAGCGCGGGCTCGTCGGGTTCGTCCGCCTCGTCGGGGCCGCCGATCTCGGCGACCGTGATCGGCGTCAAGATCGGCCGCGCGTCGCGCAGCGAGTGCGCGAACAGCGACGGCTGCTCCGGGTCGGCGAAGATCGCGGTGAAGTCCTCGGGGCTGAGCGCCCGGACGAACCGCGCGGCGTAGGTGTCGCGCAGGACGCGCAGGTAGTGCTCGACGTCGTAGTCGCGCGGGTCGCCAGCGTCGCCGGCATCGCCGCCGGCCGGGGCGCCGCCGGTGGTGGCGCTCGCGGTGTCGTCGTCCTCGTCGATCGGCTCTGCGAACACGCGGCTGCGGCCGCGGGTGGCGCGGTAGACCCGGACGTGCTCGCCGGCGGTCCAGGTGGTGCGGCCGGCGGCGAGCACCGCCTCGTAGGTCAGCTCGCGGCGGGCATCGCGGGTCGCGAGGTACTGCTCGGGGGTCTTGGTGAGCCGGACGCGCGCCGCGACGTCGCGGGTCGGCAGCGCGCGCTTGCGGAGCGCGGCGACGGTGGCGAGGTAGGCGTCCTGGACCGCGACCAAGTCGCCGGCGAGCAGGTGCAGGACGGCGCGGCGCAGGAACGCCTCGCCGAACGGCTCGGCGCGGCTCGAGCGAAACGCCACGCCGCGCAGGACCAGCGGCCCGTCGTAGGGCAGGAGCGCGTAGTTCTTCGGCTCATGCGACAGCATCGCGGCGTAACGGCCGTCGAGCTCGAGGTGGACGCGGGCCGGGAGCAGGCGCGCGACGTCGGCGACGGTGCGGCGCTCGTCGGCCTCGGTCCAGGACTCGGGCACCGCGAAGTACACGCCGTCGGTGTCGGCCTCGAGCAGGGTGACGCCGCGCGCGGCGAGCTCGCGGCACAGCAGCTCGAGCACCGCGCGGCCGTGGCGCGTGACCGCGTTGGCGGCGTGGACGTCGGCGAACCGGGTCAGCCCGGTCGCGCCGAGGTAGCCGTAGGCCGAGTTGACGACGAGCTTCATCGCCGCGGACATCGCCTCGGCGGCGTGGCGCTCGGCCGAGCCGGGCGGTGCGGCGCGGCCGGCCGCCTTGGCGGCGAGCCGGTGCTCGACCAGGCGGTCGACGATCGCGAGCAGGACGCCGAGCCGGTCGCGCGCGGGGCCGATCCGGTACTCGCGCATCAGCGACGGGTACAGGCTCGCGACATCGGCCTTGACCACGCGGTGGGCGACGCCGGCCGCGAACAGGTGCAGCGCGGCGCCGCTGTGCTCGGTGCCGTCGCCCGGCGCGTGCGCGGGGAGCGCGGCGCCCGAGCGCAGGTAGGCGCGGACCAGCAGCGGATCGATCACGCCGGTCGCGGCGCCGGCGTCGGCGAGCCGCTCGTAGCGCCGCGGCGCCATGCCGGCGAGGGCGAACGCGGCGCCGCCGAGCGTGCGGGCGAGCCCGGCGACCTCGGCGACGTCGGCGGCGGCGTAGCGCCGGACCCGCGCGGGATCGCGCCCGAACACGTCGTGGATCCGCGCGCCGGGGATGTGCTCGCGGTCCTCGGCGGCCAGGCCGAGGTGGCGCGCGACCGCCTTGAGGCCGTGGCCGGGCAGGTCGCGGGTGGCGAAGTCGTGGCGCAGCACGGCGTCGAGCGTGTCGATCAGCTCGCGGCCGGGGACGGTGTAGCGGATCCGGCGCAGCGGGTTGGCCGGCGACGGGGCGCCGCGCCGCGCCGGGCGCTGGCGAAGCCCGGGGCCGCCGGCGCGGCCGAGCGCGAGCGGGACGCCGAGGATCCGCGCGCGCCGGGCGAGGAACGGCAGGTCGAAGCCGTGCAGGTTGTGGTTCTCGATCACGTCCGGATCGCAGGCCTGGACGTGCGCGACCAGGCGCGCGAGCAGGTCGGCCTCGTCGGCCGGGCGGTCGCCCCGGGCCTCGAGCAGGGTGGTGGCGCCGGCCGGATCGCGCACCGCGACCAGGAAGATCCGATCGCGCTCGGGGGTCAGGCCGGTGGTCTCGAGGTCGAGCTGGAGCCGGCGCAGGTCGTCGAACCGAAGGCCGCGGAAGTAGGTCCGGCCGGTGGCGACGAGGTACTGCTCCTCGGGCGGCAGCGCGAGCAGCTGATCGGGCGGCAGATCGCGCAGGTGGCCGAGCGGCCGGCCGAGGCGGCGCGCGGCGCCCCACAGGATCGCGGTCGCGAGCGTCTGCAGGTCGTCGGCGCGGACCAGGTAGCGCAGGGCGCCGGGGCCGGCGAGCTCGCGGTGGGTGATGCAGCCGCGCGCCGGCCCGTCGCGCTCGGCGCGCAGCCGGGGCCCCAGGTGCGCCAGATCGTCGAGCGCGGCGACGAGCAGCCACGGCCGGTAGCGGACGTCGTCGCGCACCAGCTGGCCGGTGCCCGGGATCCGCCGCCACACGAAGGCGCGGCCGTCGGGCTCGGCCCACACCGAGACGATGCCCGGAGTCGGGTCCCAGCCCCACAGCCATTCGTCTTCGCAGGTGGTCACGGGCGGATGCGGGCGACCGGAAGCGCGGTGGTCGGCGCGGTGCGAACGCGCCAGAGCGCGCCGAACAGGTCGACGAGCCGGGCCGCCGCGAGGACCGCGAGGCCCATCGAGCTCCCCGAGATCGCGGACACGAAGCCGGCGATCTGGAGCGCGGCGAGGAAGAAGCCGCGGCCCCAGGCCCCGGTGAACAGGTGCGCTGTGCCGAAGCCGAACACCCCGCCGAGCAAGAGGACGTACGCCGTGTTGCGGCGGAGCAGGCTGCGCTGCTCGATCGAGAGCGCGGCGGCCGCGGCGGCCGGGTCGGCGGCCTCGGCCCGGGCATCGCCGGCGGGATCGTCGGCGGGTTCGGCGGCGTCCTCGTCGGCCGTGTCGGCCGCGTCGCCGCCATCGCCGTCCGGAGACGGCTCGCTCGCGTCGGACTCGCGGAGGTCCTGGAGCAGCTC
>DASWRS010000226.1:0-3468 GCA_036403075.1 Kofleriaceae bacterium | reverse complement strand
TCGGCACCGGCGACGGGCTGGTCGCCGTGGCCGCGGCGCAGCGCGGGTTCGACGTCACGGCGATCGACATCGCGCCGAGCGCGCTCGGCCGCGCCCGCGAGCGCGCCGATGCGGCCGGCGTTCGCTCGGTCGTGTTCGTGCTCGACGACGCAACGGCCCCGCGGCTCGCTGGCAGCTTCGACGTCGCGGTCGATCGCGGGCTGCTCCACTGCCTGCCACGTGCCGAGCACACGGCGTACGCCGCGTCCATGGCCGCGCTCGTCGCGCCGGGCGGCACGCTGCTCGTCGTTGCGCACCAGCCGGGAGGCGAGGTCGGTACCCATCCGCTCACCGCCGGCGAGCTGTGCGCGCTGCTGCCGGCCTTCGAGCTCGTGCGCGCCGCTCCGACGACGTTGGCCGGCGCGGCAGCGCAGTTGTTCGAGCTGACACGGCGGAGCTGAGGTGACAGCGTGGCGTAGACGATGAGATCGATGTCCCGCGGCTCGAGCCCGGCGCGCTCGACACCATGCGGGCCTTCGAGCCGTCGGCGGGCGGGATCGCGGGGGCAGTGGGCGGCGGGCGGGCTCGCGGCGGCAGTGGACGCAGGGGGGATCGCGGGCAGTGGCGCAGGGCGGGATCGCAGCCGCGGTGGGCGCGGGCGGGATCCCGGCGGGGCGGCGTGCGGATCGGCGAATTCGCTGTAGAGTAGGGCGCTTTGAACGCGCCGCCCATCCGTTTGCCGTCCGGCGTCCGGGATCTACTGCCGCGTGCCGCGGCACGCCGCCGTGCGCTCGCCGAGCGCGTCATGGCCGTGCTCGAGGCCTGGGGCTACGCCCGGATCGTGACGCCGGTGTTCGAGTGCGCCGACGTGCTGGAGCGCGGCCTGGGCCACGACGCGCGCGCGGCGGCGATCCGGTTCGTCGAGCCCGGTACCGGCGAGGTCGTGGCGCTCCGGCCCGACATCACGCCGCAGGTCGCGCGGCTGGTCGCGACGCGGATGGCCGAGACCGAGGGGCCGATCCGGCTGTGCTACGAGGGCGCGGTGACCCGGCTCGCCGGCGAGCTCGGCCAGCGCGAGCTGCTGCAGGCCGGGATCGAGCTGATCGATGCCCCCGAGCCCGAGGGCGACGCCGAGGTGCTCGCGGTCGCGGCCGCGGTGCTCGCGGCGACGCGGCTGCCCGAGACCCGGCTCGACGTCGGCCACGTCGCGCCGGCGCGCCACGTGCTCGACGCGGCACCCGACGGCGATGCGCGCGCCCGGCTCGCGGCGGCGCTCGGCCGCAAGGACCGCGCCGGGGTGCGTACGGCGGGGCGCGCCCTGCCGGCGCCGGCCGCGGCGCTCGCCGAGGCGCTGGTGACGCTGTGGGGACCGGCGGACGCGACCCTCGCGCGCGCCGCGGCGCTGGCCTGGCCCGACGACGTTCGCGCGGCGCTGGCGCGGCTCGCCGCCGTGATCGCGGTGCTCACCGAGCTCGCCGATCCGCCCGCGCCCGAGGTCACGATCGATCTCGGCGACCTGCGCGGCTTCGACTACTACACCGGCGTGCGGTTCGCCGGCTATGCGTCCGGCGCACCGGACGCCGTGCTGCGCGGCGGGCGCTACGACGAGCTGATCGGCCGCTACGGCCGGGCGGCGCACGCCACCGGGTTCGCGATCGACCTCGAGGCCGCGGCCGAGGCGCAGCGCACCGTCGGGGTGCCGGCGCCGGCGGCCGCGATCGGCGTCGCGGTGCACGGCGGTGGCGCGGCGCGGCTCGCCCGGTCGCTGCGGGCGCGCGGGCTGCGCGCGGTCACCGCGCTCGCGCGGCCGACGCCGTCGTGGCTGCGCGGCGCGGGCCTCGACGCGGCGATCGTGATCGAGGGCGGCGGCAGTGGCGGCGGAGGCGGAGGAGGAGGCACCGGGCGCCGCGTGCTCGTGCTGGCCGATGATTCACGCCGCGACGTCGAAGCCGCGGTCTCGTCACTCATGGAGGAATGATGTCCGTCGTGATCGTCGTCGGCGCCCAGTGGGGCGATGAAGGCAAGGGCAAAGTCGTGGACCTGTTCACCGAGCGCGCCGACGTGGTCGTGCGCTACGGCGGCGGGGCCAACGCCGGCCACACGCTGGTGATCGACGGCAAGAAGCTGGTGACCCACCTCGTGCCCTCGGGCGTGTGTCACCCCGGCAAGAGCTGCGTGCTCGGCGACGGCATGGTGATCGATCCGCAGACCTTGCTCGAGGAGCTGGCGCAGTGCCAGGCCCGCGGCCTCTTGTCGCGCGGCGAGCTGCTGGTCGGGCTCGGCGCGCACGTGATCCTGCCGTACCACAAGCTGATCGACGGGCTGCGCGAGGATCGCAGCGCGCGGACCGGCAAGGCGATCGGGACCACGCGGCGCGGCATCGGTCCGGCGTACGAGGCCAAGGCGGCGCGCAAGGGCGTGCGGGTCCGCGATCTGATGAAGCCGGCGCGGCTGCGCGAGCTGGTCGCGGCCAACCTCGACGAGCTCGGCCCGCTGATCGCGCACCTCGGCGGGACGCCGCTGACCACCGTCGAGGTCGATCGCTGGATCGACGACGCGCTCGCCGCCGGCCGCGCGCTCGCGCCGCACACCGGCGATGCCGGGCGCCACGTCGCGCGCGCGATCGCGGGCGGGCAGCACGTGCTGTTCGAGGGCGCGCAGGGCTGCCTGCTCGATCTCGATCACGGCACCTACCCGTACGTGACGTCGTCGTCGACGATCGCGGCCGGCGCCTGCCAGAGCGCCGGCATCGGCCCGACCGCGATCGACGCCGTCGTCGGGATCACCAAGGCGTACGCGACCCGCGTCGGAGCGGGGCCGTTCCCGACCGAGCTCCACGGCGACGCCGGCGAGCGGCTGCGCAAGGCGGGCGGCGAGTACGGCGCGACCACCGGCCGGCCGCGGCGCTGCGGCTGGCTCGACCTCCCCGCGCTGCGGATGGGCGCCCGGCTGTCGGGCATGACCTCGCTCGCGTTGACCAAACTCGATGTGCTCGCCGACCTGCCGGAGGTCTCGGTGTGCGTCGCGTACCGGGTCGACGGCAAGGAGCTCGACGAGCCGCCGATCGATGCCGACGACATCGCGCGCGCCGAGCCGGTGTTTGCGAGTTTCCCCGGCTGGGGCAAGCTGCCGTCGCACGCCCGGCACGTCACCGATCTGCCTGGACCTGCGCGCGCCTATGTCGAGACCATCGAGCGCATGGCCGGCGTGCCGTTCTGCCTGATCTCGGTCGGCCCGGATCGCAACGAGACGGTCCGCCTGCACGACCCGTTCGCGTAGCCCGCCGGCGAGGTCCGCGGCGTGGGCCGTTCGCGCGGCCCCGGTTCGCGGGCCCCGTTCGCGGGCCACGGTTACGTGGCAATTCGCGTTGTTACGGCGGCGGTGTGTTACGATTTCTCCAAGAAGTTTCGGACTCGGGGGTCCGACCCCAAGAACCCGTTCAGGAACTGCCCATGAAGATCGTCTGCGACGCTTGCCAGGCCAAATACT
>DASWRS010000225.1:0-9236 GCA_036403075.1 Kofleriaceae bacterium | reverse complement strand
GAGGCCGCGACCGACGAGGTAGCGGGCGCCCGCGGCAGGGCGGCGGCGGCGGCGGCGCGCCAGGTGGCGCTGCGCGAGCTCGAACAGCCGCGTGGTGTCGCCGACCGCGAGCGCGCGCGACAGCGCCGCGGCGTCGGTCAGCGCGCGGAACACGAACCAGGCGACGAGCACGAGCCCAAGGCCGGCGGCCATCCACGCCTTGCCGGTCGTGTCGGTGTCCGAGGTCACGGCGAGCAGCGTGTACGCCAGCGTCATCATGACCGGCACGGCCCAGCGCGATAGCGTGTCCCAGGCGCGCTCGATCAGGTCGGTCAGGTCGGTCATCGCTCAGTCATCGCGCGGGCACGGGGCGGGCACGGGGCGGGCACGGGGCGGCATCGCTCGGCATCCCCGTCGGGCGCCGCGATCACGTCGTGCCGCGCAGGTGGCGCGCGATCCGCATCGCGCACTCGAGCGCCTGCTCGTAGTTGAGCCGCGGATCGACCCGGCTCTTGTACGCGCGCTCGAGGTCGACCTCGGACAGGCCGCGCGCGCCGCCGGTGCACTCGGTGACATCCTCGCCGGTCAGCTCGATGTGCACGCCGCCGAGCCGCGAGCCCATGCCCGCATGCACCACGAAGCTCTGCTCGAGCTCGTCGACGATCTTGTCGAACTGCCGGGTCTTGATCCCGCCCGCGGTGGTCTCGGTGTTGCCGTGCATCGGATCGCAGATCCACAGGACCTCGCGGCCCGCGCGCCGCACCGCCTCGACCAGCGGCGGCAGCTTGCCGGTGACCTGGGTCGCGCCCATCCGGGCGATCAGGGTGATCCGCCCCGGCAGGCGCTCGGGATCGAGCGCGTCGAGCAGGCCGAGCAGCCAGTCCGTGGTCATCGCCGGGCCGATCTTGATGCCGAGCGGGTTCTGGATCCCGCGGTGGAACTCGACGTGCGCGCCGTCGAGCTGCGCGGTCCGCATGCCGATCCACGGGAAGTGGGTCGACAGGTTGTACCAGCCCGGCCGGCGCGGCACCTGGCGGGTCTGGGCCTGCTCGTAGGCCAGCGCGAGCGCCTCGTGGCTGGTGTAGATGTCGACGCGGCGCAGGACCTCGTTCTCGACCCCGGTGATCGCCGACACGAAGTCGAGCGACTCGCGGATCGACTCGACGATGCGCTGGTACTGCGCCGCGTGCGGCGAGCCGATCGCGAACGACATGTCCCAGAACTCGGGGTGGTGCAGGTCGGCGAACCCGCCGTCGACCAGCGCGCGGATGAAGTTCAGGGTCAGCCCGGCGCGCTCGTAGGCGCGCAGCATCAGCAGCGGATCGGGCGCGCGCTCGCCGGCGGTGAAGCCGTCGCGGTTGATGATGTCGCCGCGGTACGCCGGCAGCGTGACCTCGCCGCGGGTCTCGAGGTCGGCCGAGCGCGGCTTGGCGTACTGGCCGGCGATCCGGCCGATCCGCACCACCGGCTTGCGCGTGCCGTGCACGAGCACGAGCGACATCTGGAGCAGGATCTTGAGCTTGGCGGCGATCGGCTCGGAGCGGCAGTCCTCGAAGCTCTCGGCGCAGTCGCCGCCCTGGAGCACGAACGCCTCGCCGCGCGCGGCCCGCGCCAGCTGGGCGCGCAGCTGCTCGATCTCCCACGAGGTCACCAGCGGCGGCAGCCGCCCGATCTGCTCGACGACGCGGGCGAGCGCGGCGGGATCGGCGTACTCGGCCTGTTGATGCGCGACCCGGCCGGTCCAGCTGCTGGGCGACCAGTCGCGCGCGTCTGCTCGTTCGGCCACGGCGGTCATTGGGGCGGCTCCTTTCCAGGCGCGGACGCGTTGCCGGCCGCGGACGCGTTGCCGGCGGTCTGGGTGGTATCGGACTGCAGCGCGCCGCATTCGAGCGGCCGCTTGCCGACGTAATCGAGCCGCGGCCGGGCCGCCGGGTACAACCGCGCCGGGTCGATCACCGCGCGCGGCGTGCCCTTCCAGCCGCGCAGCACGTCGGCGATGCCCTCGCGGATGATCGCGTCGGTCATCTTGATCGCGCCCTCGGGCAGCTTGAGCCGGCCGATCATGCCGTCGCCGCCCGACGCCAGGAAGTCGCTGGTCGCGAGCTTGTAGCCGGCGCTGTCCTCGAGCGGCTTGCCCTTGACCTGGATCTGCAGATCGAGCTTGCCGGCCTTGCAGCGCGCCTTCGCGGTCAGCCCGCCCCACGACAGGATGCCGCCGCCGCGCGACAGGTTCGAGGCCACGAGCGTGCGCAGGTCCTTGCCGGTGACATCGATGATCGCGAACCGGTTGTCGAACGGGATCGCCTGGAACAGCTCGCCGTAGGTCAACGGGCCGGCGTGCAGGTCGGCGCGCAGCCCGCCGCCGTTGGTCACCGAGACCTGGGCCTCGGGCCGGGCCTCGAGCATCAGGTCGCAGAACAGGTTGCCCTCTGGGGACTCGGTCGCCCATGCCCGGCGAACGGTCTCGGCCAGCGTGACGCCGAGCTTCTCCTGGCGACGCTGCTCGGCGCGCGCCATCGCCGCATCGACGATCTTCTGGACCGCCGGATCGGGTAGCACCGGCCGGTTCTCGTAGTCGCCGGGCTGGCACGCGGCGACCGGCACCGGGTCACCGTGGGCGTCGAGCTGGCACAGCGGGTGCGGCTTGTCGATCCGCACGCCCGCGATCTTGCCGTCCGGATCGATCCGCAGGTCGACCCGGCCGAACGCGCGGCCCGACGAGAACGATTCGATCACCGCGATCCCGTCGATCCGGTGCGCGATCGCGGCGTGGGTATGGCCGGCGACGATCACGTCGACCGTGGCCCTGGGCAGATCGTGGAGCACCTGGAACAGCTCCTCCTTCTGGTCGCATGACGACACGTCGTCGGTGTGGTCGAGGTCCTTGCAGCTCGAGCCGATGTGCATGGTCGCGACGATCACGCGCGCGCCCTGCGCCCGCAGCATCACCGCCTGCTGGGCGATCGCCTGGGCGGTCGGCGAGATCCGCAGGCCGGCGAAGTTCGCCGGCATCGTGGTGTGCGGCGTGGACTCGGTGCTCGCGCCGATGATCCCGACCTTGATCCCGGCGACCTCGACCAGCGTCGAGCCCGGCATGTTGGGCCACAGGATCCGCGAGCCGGTCTGGTTGTCGACGATGTTGGACGCCAGGAACGGGAACCTGGCCTCGTGCGCGCGGGCCTTGAGCGCGCCGCGCGGGTCGTCGTTCGGGCCGGTGGCGGTGACCGCGGGCCCCTCGGGGCCGTAATCGAACTCGTGGTTGCCGATCGCGACCCCGGCGTAGCCGAGGAGGTTGTAGGCGCGCACGACATCGGCGCCCTCGGTGAGGTTGGACTCGAGCGTGCCCTGGAACATGTCGCCGCCGTCGACCAGCACCACGCCGCCGCCGTCGTCCGCGCGCGCCGCGCGCAGGTTCGCCACGTAGCCGGCGAACACCGGCAGGCGATCGAGCGCGCCGTGCAGGTCGTTGGTGCCGATGATCGAGATCGTCACGGGCTTGCGCACCGCCGGCGGCCGCGGCTGGTCGGTGCCCGATGCCTTCCAGCTGACGTCACCCCGCTCGGGTGGCGGCGGGGCGGCTGGATGCGAGCACGCGACCAGGACACACACGGCGATCGAGACCGTCCTCATGTGCGCGGACTCTACCCCGGATCATTGCAGATCGTCGTGGATCGTCCGCGCGCACGCGCACGGTGCAGGTCCGCACCATGCGCGTGCCAGCGTAACGAGGCTCTCATCGACGACGTTTCGCGTGGTTCGGTGGCCGCGGCGCCGCCTGCGCGTGAATATTCGGCGCTAGACTGCGTCCACGTTGGGTCCAGGAGGATCGATGCGTTCTCGACTACATCGACTGGTATTCTCGACCGGGCTCGCCGCGATGCTGGCGAGCACCGCCGCGATCTCGCATGCCCAGGTGGTCCGCGACCACCGTCACCCGACGGCCCCGCCGCCGGCTGACCCACCCGAGGCCGAAGCCGCGCCCCGTGAAGCCCCCCCACCGCCGCGCGAGGAGCGCCACGAGGCGCGCCGCAGCGGCTTCGTGTGGATCGGCGGTCGCTGGGACTGGAAGCGGCGCGAGCACAAGTGGGACTGGACGCCCGGCCACTGGGAGCGCGAGCGGCACGGTCACCGCTGGCGCGACGCGCGCTGGGAGCAGCGTGGCGGCGAATGGGTGCTGGTCGACGGCGGCTGGATCCAGGCCGAGATCCGGCCGACCCAGGCGCCGCCGCCGCCGCGCGAGGAGCGCATCGATTCCCGACCGGGCTTCGTGTTCGTGCGCGGTCGCTGGGACTGGCAAGACGGCAACTGGAGCTGGACCCCGGGCCGCTGGGAGCGCGAGCGCCCGGGCAAGCGCTGGCGCGACGCGCGCTGGGAGCAGCGCGGCGGCGAGTGGGTGCTGACCGAGGGCGAGTGGAGCGAAGCGCCGGTCGCACGGTACCCGAGCGCGGCGCCGCCCGCGCTGCGCGACGAGCGGCCCGGCACGCGCCCCGGCTTCGTGTTCGTGCGCGGCCGCTGGGACTGGCGCGACGGCAACTGGAGCTGGACCCCGGGCCACTGGGAGCGCGAGCGCGCTCAGCAGCGCTGGATCGAGGGCCGCTGGGAGCTGCGCGGCGATCACTGGGAGTGGATCGAGGGCAGCTGGGGCGCGGTCCCCGAGTATCCGCCGATCAACCAGCCGCCGCCCCCGCCGCAGCGCGAGGAGCTCCGGCCCCAGCCCGGCATGTTCGTGATCCCGGGCTACTGGGCGTGGCAGAACGGCCAGTACACCTGGCAGCACCCGCACGCGGTGCGGCCGGTGCCGGGCAGCCACTTCGAGATCGGCCACTGGACCCAGTCCGGTGATCACTGGCTCTACATCAATGGCCGCTGGGTCGCCGACGCGGGCCCGCCCGCCGCGCCGCCACCGTGGACGACCCAGCCACCACCGGCCGCGCCGCCGCCCGGGGGCGGGCCGACCTCGCCGCCGCCGCCGCCGCGCGAGGAGCGGTTCGCGCCGCGCGACGGCTTCGTGTTCGTCCGCGGCCGTTACGAGTGGAGGGGCAACCAGTACGACTGGGTCCCCGGCCACTGGGAGCGCGCGCGCGCCCGGCAGACCTGGGTCGACGGCCGCTGGGAGCAGCGCGGCAACGTCTGGATCTACATCGAGGGCGGCTGGCGCTGAGCGGCTGGCACTGAGCCGGCGGCGCGGAGCCGGCGGCGCGGTCAGAACTGCCGCGCGAACAGCGGCAGCCGGACCTCGACGCCACGGTCGCCGCGATACTCCGCCGGCGACATCTCGAACGCCGGCAGCTCGAGGTGCACGGCGTGGCCGCGCAGCGCGAGATCGAGCCGGGCGTGGACGTGGGCGTTGATGTCGTCGAACTGGATGTCGCCGTCGAGCCGGAGCGACAGCCGCTCCGCATCGCCGCCGCCGAGCCGGACGTGGGCGTGGCGGTGCCGGCCGTCGATCGTCAGCTGGAACATGTCGTGGCTCAGCAGATCGAGGTGGTGGCAGAGCTCGTTGCCGAGCTGGGTCAACCGGTCGGTGATCTCGTCCTCGAGCGACAGCCCGTGGCCCGCGGGCACCGCCGGCCATCGGCTCGCGAGCAGCACCGTGGGATCGGCGGCCGCGCGGTCCGCGGATCCCACAAGCACGGCGAGCACCGCGAGCGATCGCACGGACCCCACGCGACGAGCATGACCCGGCGCGGGCCGTGGTTCTGTGAGCGCGGCTACCAAACACCGTCGCCGTCACGTGCTACGCACCCAGGATGAAACGCGTCGTCGTCCTCGCGACCCTCGCCGCGGTGCTCGGAGCCGCCTGCGAGAGGTCTTCCGACCCCGCCCGGGCGGCACCCGGCGGCACGCCCGCAGCCGCGGCCGTGCGGTCGCCCGCGGCGCCGGCGGCGCTGGATCCGCTGCCGCACCCGCTGCTGTGGTCGGTGGAGAAGGACGGCAAGACGACCTACTTCTTCGGCACGATGCACCGCGGGGTCGACGCCGCGACCCGGCTGCCGTCCGGTGTGTGGCAGCGGCTCGACGCCGCGCCGGCGTTCGCGATGGAGACCAACCTCGACGATCCCGACGCGGCCGCGGCGATCCGGCCGACCGCGAGCTCGCTGCGCGACACGCTCGGCAGCGACTACTGGGCCCGGCTCGAGAGCGCGATCGGCCCCGGCGTGGCCCGCGCGGTCGAGCACCTGCCGCCGATGGTGTCGGCCTCGGCGCTGTCGATGCGCGGCCTGCCCGAGACCGAGGCGATGGACCGCGTGCTGTCGGCGCGCGCGGCCGGCGAGCACAAGCCGGTCGTGTTCCTCGAGCCGGCGACCCGCCAGCTCGCGCTGCTCGGCAAGTGGATGGACACCCGCGCGCTCCGGATGATGCTCGATGAGCTGCCCGAGGGCGAGCGCCACACCCGGGCGATGCTCGAGGCCTACATCGCCGGTGACGATCGCCGGATCCTCGCGCTCGCCGACGCCGAGCGCGCCGACGCGCTCCGCCACGGCTACACCGCCGCCGAGTACGATCGCGAGATGGCGGACCTGCTCTACGATCGCAACGCGTCGTGGATCGCGCGGCTCGAGCAGCTGCACGCCGCCGGCGGCGGGTTCGTCGCCGTCGGCACGCTCCACCTGGTTGGCCCGCGCAGCGTGCTCGATCTGCTCGCCGACAAGGGCTACCGCGTGACGCGGCTGTGACGGAGACCGCGTTGTGACCGCGGCGCGCGGTGCGATCGCCGGCTCGCCCCGGCCCGATCTGGGACATACTGCACGAGCCCGGAGGTCCTCGATGCGCCAGCTCGTCGTTGCCATTGCCCTCGCCAGCTCGGTCGCACCCGCAGGCTGCCAGACCGACACTGGTCAGCCTCCGGATGATCCGGACGATCCGCTGATCCAGCAGTACTCGCTGCCGTGGGGCCCGGTCTCGGTCGCCTCCGGCCAGGAGTCGACCCAGTGCGTCTGGCTGCGCCTGGGCAACGACGCCGAGATCAAGGTCCACCAGCTGCACAACGTGCTGACCCCGACCTCGCACCACCTGATCGTCTACAAGGACGACATGGACACCACCGAGCAGACCACGCCGGTGCCGTGCCAGCCGTTCACCGGCGCGCTCAACCCGACCGGCCGGATCTTCCCGCTCATGATCACGCAGAAGCACGATGACGCGCTGACCCTGCCGCACCACGTGGCCTACACGCTGGCGCCGCACCAGATGATCAAGATCGAGATGCACTACATCAATCCGGGAGACGCCGCCGCCCCGGCGACCGCGACGGTCGAGTTCTTCGCCGCCGATCCCGCCGCGATCCGCGACGAGGCCAACATCCTGTTCATCGGCACCCCCGACGTCACGCTCGGGGCCAACGCGATGACCGAGATCCACCAGTACTTCGACCCGACCCGGGCCTCGCTCGACCTCAGCGCCGCGAAGTTCTTCGCGATCACCGGCCACACCCACAAGCTCGGCCTGAGCGTCCAGGTCGGCACCGCGCCCGCCGCGTCGGGCAAGGTCACGTCGGTCTACGCGCCCGACCCGTTCCTGTGGAGCGAGCCGGCCACGACGATGCACCAGCCCGAGTTCACCCTGCCGCCCGACGGCGGCTTCGACTTCCGCTGCCGCTACTACAACGGCACCGGCGCGATCGTGCGGTTCGGAGAGTCGGCCAACGACGAGATGTGCTTCTTCTGGGCCTACTACTACCCGTCCAGCGGCTCGCACGTGTGCGCCCACACCAACTACCGCGGCCTCAACCTCGACCTGTGCTGCCCCGAGGCCGGCGCGGCGCTCTGCGGCCTGATCAATCAGTAGCGCCGGCGGTGTGCGGGTCGCGCGGCTCGTCTCGCCGCCGCGGCGCTGACTCAGAACCGGCCGAGCGCGGCGATGCCGAGGCTGTCGCCGGTGACGGCGGGAGCGACGGTGAGCCTGGGATCGGCGGTGTCGTTGCGCGCGCGGTCCGGCGCGCTGAGCCACAGGTAGAGGCCGGCCGCGGCGACCACGGCGCCGGAGATGCCGACGATCGTGCCGACGTTGCCGAGCGAGCGGGCGCGATCGGTGGCGCGCTTGCCCTCGGGGGTGCAGACCGGGGCGCTGTCGGGGCCGGTGCAGCGGCCCGCGTCGCGCTCCTGGTGGTAGTTGCGCCGTGCGATGACACCGACGGTGATGCCGCCGAGGACGGCGACGCCGCCGGCCGCCGTGACCAGCCGGCCGGTGCCGCGCTGCCAGGTGCCGGCGACCGCCGCTCGGGCGAGCGCCGGGACGAAGATCGCGCGGTGCTGGGCGCGCGCGATCGTCAGCGGCAGCCGGAACGGCAGGCGATCGGGCGCGCTGACCACGATGACGCGCTCGCCCGGATCGACCGCCACGTCGCCGAGCGCGGCGAGCGGCACGACGCGATCGTCGACCAGCACCTTGGTCTCGGGCAGCTGCTCGGTCAGGTGGATCGTCAGGTGCGGGACGCTGGGCTGGAGCTCCGCGATGTGGCCCTCGGCCGCGCGCACGTACTCGGCCAGACCCTGCTCCTTGGCGCGGTCGCGGGTCTCGGCGAACCGGGCGACGGCCGAGGCGATGTTGCCGAGCTTCTCGTCGCACAGCGCGACGTTGAGCAGCGTGCCGATCGCGGCGGGGTTGTAGCGCAGCGACTCGTCGAACTTGCCGCAGGCCTGGAGCAGGTTCGACGGCAGCAGCGCCTTGGCCTCGGCGAACAGCTGGTCGGCCTTCTCGATCTGCGGATCGACCTGCGGCGCGGCGTCGGCGCGGCCGGCGACCAAGGCGATGGCGACCGCGGCGATCGCGAGATCGGCGAACCCCGGGGCGATGCGCAGCCCCCCGAGTCTAGCAGCTCCGCGATCCGCGCCGGTCAGTTCTTGGGGCAGGGCAGGCCGCCGTGCGAGATGTCCCCCGCTTCGATCTCGCAGTCGATGCCAGGTCGGAGCGCGCTGCCGTGTCCCGCGGCCGCGCCGCCCGCCTTGCTGGCCGTGCCGGCCGTGCCGCGCGCGTCCCGGGGCTCCGCGCCGGTCGTGTTCCGGGCACCGGCCTTGATGCTGGTGTGTGGGCCGTCCGCCGGCCTCGCGCCGGTGTTCGCGCCGGTGTGGTCGCCCGGCATCGCGCCGGTGTGGTCGCCCGGCATCGCGCCGGCGTTCGCGCCGTCCGGTCCCGATCGCTCGCCGGCCTTCGCCGCGCTGGCGGCCCGGGGCTCGCCCGGCCGGCTCGCCGGATCGGTCGAAACGCCCGGAGGATTCGTCGGGGCAGCGCTGCGTGGCGGCGCGGCGCGGCTCGGG
>DASWRS010000224.1:0-30964 GCA_036403075.1 Kofleriaceae bacterium | reverse complement strand
CGCTGCCAGCCGCAGGACACCGACGACCCGCTGGTGCTCGAGCGCGCGTACCTGGCGATGGTGCTCGATCAGGCCACCGCGCTGCTCACCGCGCGCGAGGTCACCAAGATCGACGACGCCGAGGCGCTGCTCAAGCAGGCGCTGCTGCTGACCCGGCCGCCCGAGCACGAGCCCGAGCCGCTCGCACGCCAGCGCACCGAGCACCACCAGGAGGTCGAGCGCCTGCTCGGCGACGTCACGTACTGGCGAGCCACCGCCCGGTTGCGCGACGCCGCGACCGCGCTCGGCGAGGCGGCCAAGCAGTTCGACGCGGCCGTCGCGCAGCACCCGCGCCACGCGACCGACGCCGGCGCATGGGCTGCCTACACCCGCCGGCTCGCCCAGGAGCTGCACGCCGGGCTGGCCGGATCGGCACCCTCCGCCGCGCGACCGGCCAGCGCGGTCCCCCCGACGGCACCGTCCCCGACCAGCGCGGGCTCGGCGGCGGCGTTACCCCCGGTGCCCGCCGGCACCAGCGAGCACGCGGGCGTCCCGGCCGGCGTCGCGCTCCCCGTCGAATCCGACAAGGCCGCGAGCCCGCCACCCGAGGCCGCGCCGCCGCCCGACGCCGGCCCCCCGACCGGCGGCGTCCTGCTCTGACAATCCATTGGTTCCCTGCCGCAGAGGTGCCGAACGATCGGGCGGTCGCGCACCCGACAACGCGCAGCGCCGCGACGACGGTCTGGCCCCGAGCGGAGATAGATTCCCAGGCCGGGTGGTCCTTCGCCGGCCGGTCGTGAGGATGGCACGGACGCCCGATCGCAATACGGCCGTTAACAGACGGAGTGAGGGGCCAGAACCGCGTCGCAAGCGCGCGTGGTGGCGTTCTCCCCATCGTCCCGCACCGGTCAGAGCCACGCGACGAGGCACCAGCATTCATCTCGCTTCCGGCGGCGACCGTGGCGGCGATCTCGCGGCGTCCAGCATCCAGCAAACGAGGCGAGCAACCGCGCCGGCGCCGGGCGGGCGGCGCGCCGGCCGGATCGCGTCAGTACGGTTGCGCGGTGTAGCCCTTGAGCCGCAGCTCGGTGATGTCGAGCAGCGCGCCGATGCCGAGCTCGAACTGGCGCTCCGCCGCGGTCTGCACGAAGTTCTTGGTGGCGTACTCCATCGCCTGCTCGAAGGTCGCCGGACCGCCGGTCATCGTGGTCTCGAGGAAGTAGAACGGCGACCTGGTCCGGTCGTACTTCGACGGCCGCCAGGCGAGGAACGCGTGACCGGTCTTGAACACCAGGACCGGGTGCATGCCGATCGCCTCGAGCAGCGAGGCATAGAGCAGCGTGCCCTCGAGGCACTGCGCGTTGGTCGAGGCGAGCACCTCGGCCGGCAACCGGGTGCGCTGGACCTGGCCGCGCTCGTCGAAGATGCGCGGGTCCTCGACGTAGGTCACGCCGTGCGCCTTGAGCTCGTCGAACAGCGCCTTGACCTGGGGCAGCGTGTCGCGCTGCATGCCGCTGAACCCGCCGGTCAGGCGCGCCTTGGCCCGGGTGATGAACGCGTCGATCTCGGGCGCGTTCGGCGTCACCCAGGCGGCGGCGTAGTCGAACGTCGGGCGGGTGTCGTCGGCGCCGGTCTTGCGGTGCAGCGGCAGGCTGTCGCGCGGCAGGATCTGGATCGGCAGCATCTGATCGAGCAACGACGCGTGGGTCTTCGGATCGACGATGTGCAGCGCGATCTGGCTGGCGCGCGCGGCGCGGAGCCGGGCGACGTCGAAGCCGATCTTGAGCGGCGGCGACATCCGCCGGTTGACCTGCTTGCCGGGCGGCAGCGAGATCGTCTCGGTCGCCGCGTCGGTGACCCCGGGGACCTCGACCGTCACCGTCACCGTCCGCAGCCGGGGCTCCTGGTTGATCAGCCGCAGCGTGACGAGCGCGTCCGCGTTGTCGAGGTTCTTGATCTTGCCCCCGGCGATCAGGTGGTAGGTGCCGAGGGCGAGCTCGCTGGTGTGATCGGTGTCGATGAACAGCCGGGCGGCGCGCGCCGACTCGACGATCGTCCGGAACGCGTCGAGCTTGCCGGGATCGGCCCGCGGGCCCGCGAGCACCGCGTCGATCTGCTTCATGTCGGCGTCGTAGACGTCGTACTTGCCGAGCGCCGCGGCGGAGAACGCGTGAAAGATCTGGTTCTCGAAGGTCGCCTTGCGCGACGTCGCCTTGTCCCGGGCGAGCACGTCGAGCATCTTGCCCGAGGCGTTGAAGCACAGCTGGAAGTCGCTCTTGTGACAGGCGATCAGCGACGCGGCGATCGTCATGTTGGCGCGCTGCGCCGGGAAGCCCTTGACGATCAGCTTGAGCATCTCGGCGGCGTGGCGGTCGTCGCCGAGCTTGAGGTAGGCCTCGATCACGTCCTCGGCGTTGGTCCGGGTCGGGGCATGCACCAGGAGATAGGCCGCCGCCGCGATCAACGTGTGCCACGACTTGTTGTCCTTGGCGCAGTGCTGGAGCAGCACGAAGCCCTGGATGCGCTCGTCCGGCGTGAGCCGCTCGCCGGCGACGTCGAGCGCGGTCGACAGCTGCGCGACATGTCCGGTGCAGTCGGCCTTGTGGATCAGCCGCCGGGCGATGTCGGCCTGGGCTTCGGCCGGCAGCACGACCGGCGCCTTGTCGGGCGCCGCGGATCCCATGCGAGCCACCGCCAGCACGACGAGCGTGAGCGGCAGGTGCGATCGAGCCATGTGTCGTCCTCCGGGCACGTTTCGACGCAACAGACTACATCGCATTCACCGCGGTCATCCGACGTATTCTGTCAGGAGCTTTCATCGGCCGGCGCGGGAGAGACCGCCGCCCCCAGGCGTACCCCGCCGGCGAGCCGCGACGGCCGATGCAGCTAGAGTGCGGTCCCCGCTGATCGTCGCCATGCTCCTGATCGCCCGGGCCGCGCGCGCCGGCGAGCTCGCCGACAATCTCTCGGTCGACAAGATCGAGGACCTGTCGCTCGAGGAGCTGCTCGACAAGCCGATCGTGGCGGCGTCCAACATCGAGCAGCGGCCGACCGACTCGCCGGCGGTGGTCAGCGTGATCTCGGGTGACGACCTCCACCGGCTCGGCGTCCGCGACCTCGGCTCGGCGCTCGGCGCGATGCGCGGGGTCTACGCGACCAACGACCGCAACTACAGCTACATCGGAATCCGCGGCTTCAGCATCCCCGGCGACTACAACACCCGTATCCTGCTCACGATCGACGATCACAAGATCGGCGATCCGGTCTACAACGAGGCGACGACCGGCCCGGAGCTCGGCCTTCCGCTCGACGCGATCCAGCGGGTCGAGCTGGTGCGCGGCGCGGCGTCCTCGACCTACGGCTCGAGCGCCCTGCTCGGCGCGGTCCACATCGTCACCCACACCGGCGCGACCCGGCCCGGGCTCCACGTCAGCGCGACCACGACGGCGACCGCCGAGACCTACCGTGATCCCGCCCGGCGGCCGGACGTCGCGTTCTACGGCGAGCAGCTGTCGGCGACCTACGGCGTGGTGACCGCCGGCGGCAGCGACGTGTTCGCCGCGGCCAGCTACCTGCACGCCCCCGGGCTCGGCGCGATCTACACGCCGGAGCTCGCGACCGCGAGCGAGACCTGCGTCGACCCGCGGCGCGTGCCGGTCGCGTGCGACGGCGTCGTCCGCGACATCGACCACGAGCAGGCGGGCTCGGCCTACGTCGCCATCCACCACGGCGGATTCCGGCTGTCCGGGCTGTTCTCCCGGCGGACCAAGCAGATCCCGACCGCGTCGTTCGGCACGGTGATCGGCGACCCCGACTCCCGCACGACCGACAGCCGGCTCTACGTCGACGCCGGCTACCACGCCGCGCTCGGCGACGCCGAGCTCGATGCCCGCGCGAGCTGGGATCACTTCGTCTACGAGGGCAGCTACGTCTATTACGCACCGCCGGCCGGAGGTGATCCGAGCTACCTCGCCGGCCGCTCGATCTACCCCGACGCGGCGAGGACCGACTGGCTCACGGCCGATGCCCGCGTGCGCTGGCGGCGCGGCGAGCTGAGCCGCGGCATCACCGACGTCGACACGATCGCCGGTGCCGAGGTCGTCGCGGTGCCCCGGGCTCACCAGGTCGCGTCGGAGATGGAGCGCGACGATCGCGAGCTCCAGGTCGCCGGCTACGCCCAGGCCGAGGCGCGGATCGCCAAGCGCATCGTCGGCTCCGCCGGCGGCCGGATCGACCTGCGCCCCGGGTCGTACGGCGCCAGCACGAGCTCGCGACTCGGGCTGCTCGTCGACACCTGGCACGATGGCCACGTCCGGCTGACGTTCGGCACCGCGTTTCGCGCACCGAACCTCTACGAGCGCTTCTACTACGCGTCCCAGCCGACGCAGCCCGCGCTCCAGCCCGAGCGCGCGACCACCACCGAGCTCTCGGTCGAGCAGTACCTGGGCGAGCACCTGCGGCTGATCGTCGCCGGCTACGACCACCACCTCCACGATCTGCTCATGCTGGTCCCGCTCGAGGTCTCGGGCGAGAACCTCGGCGACAGCTACGTGTTCAAGAACGGCGGCTACGCCGACGCCGAGGGTGTCGAGGCCGAGCTCGAGGCGCGCTGGGGTGGCACCCAGCTCCACGCCAACCTCGCGGTGCAGCGCACCGAGGACCGCGCCGGCCACGATCTGCCCAACTCGCCGCACACGCTCGGCAACGTCTCGGTCGTGGTGCCGATCGCGGCCAACCGCGCGCAGCTCGCGATCGCGTCGTCGCTGGTCGGCCGCCGCCACGCGCCTTCGGGGATCGCGATCGCGGCCGCGTTCCAGACCGATATCGCGGTCGAGATCCCCGCGCTCGGCGGCACGCCATTCGATCTCGGCCTGGGCGTGCGCAACCTGTTCGACCAGCGGTCGGCGGCGCCCGGTTCCGAGGAGCACCGCCAGTCCGCGATCCCCGAGGATCCGCGCCTGGTCTGGATCCGGATCGGCCTGCACCGGTGATGCGGGCGGCGCTGCTGGCATGCCTGGCGCTGGGCTGCCTCGTGGGGCCCGCGCTGGCCGGCGATGACGGCGACCGCCGCGCGCTGGTCCTGCTGCGCGTGCTGTCCTACGACCGCAACCTCGCGAGCCGGGCCGGCGAGCGCGTCACCGTGCTCGTGGTCTACGACGAGTCCACCGCGGACGAGCGCGATCGCTGGCTGGTCGCGCTCGCCGGCGTCTACAAGATCACCGTCGCCGATCGCCCGATCGTGCCGCGCACCCATGCGTTCAAGGACGCCGCGCGGCTCGAGGCCGAGGTCCGCGAGGCGCACCCGGCGGCGATCGTGGTGTGCGGCGGCCTGCACCGCGGGCTCGGCGCGATCCGCGACGCGGCCCGCGCGCACAGGGCGATGACGTTCACCACCCGCGAGCCCGAGGTCGAGGCCGGGTTCTCGGTCGGCCTGGTCGCCGGCGAGCGCCGCGACGTCATCGCGATCAACCTCGAGGCCGCGCGCGCCGAGGGCGTCCAGTTCGAGGCCGGGCTGCTCAAGATCGCCCGGCGGATCGGAAAGGACGCGCCTTGATCGCCGCACCACGCTCGCTCCGGATCCGCATGGTCGCGCTGTTCGGCCTGCTGATCGTCGCGATCGCCGGCTTCATGACCGTGTTCCTGCCCGGCCGGATCGAGGATCAGCTGCGG
Organism: Kofleriaceae bacterium; assembly: GCA_036403075.1. Lineage (GTDB taxonomy): Bacteria > Myxococcota_A > Polyangia > Haliangiales > Haliangiaceae > JABFXX01. The sequence goes on along the minus strand of DASWRS010000224.1, from coordinate 25,315 downwards.
GTCGCGACCGAGCTCCGCGCGATCACGATCGCGCGGGTGATCGCGAGCGCGGTCGAGCCGGCGCTCGAGTTCGACGACCCGGACCACGCTCGCGCGACCCTGGTCTGGCTCGACGCGCTCGGCGACGCCCGGTTCGCCGTGGTCACCGACGGCACGACGCGGATCGCGGCATGGCACGGCGATCGCGTGCCGGCCGAGCTCCCGGCCGCGGTCGACCGGCTCGGCGTCCGCTACCTCGGCGATCACCTGGTCGTGTCCGCGCCGATCGTCCACCGCACCGCCGGGCGCGGCGCGCTCCACCTCGGGTTCTCGATCGCCGATCTCGGCGTCGAGCGCGACCAGGCCCAGCGCACCGTCGAGATCGCGTCGCTCGCCGTGCTCGGGGTCGGCGCGCTCGCGTGCTTCGTGCTCGCGTCGATCCTGGTGCGCCCGATCCGCCGGCTGACCGAGACCGCGCGCCGGATCACGCGCGGCGATGCCCCGCCGGCGCTCGCGGCCGGCGACGGCGACGACGAGCTGTCGGAGATGGCGCGCGCGCTGAGCGTGATGCTCGACCGGCTGAACCAGGTCAACGGCCAGCTGGTCGACGCCTCGCGCCACGCCGGCATGGCGGAGGTCGCGACCGGGGTCCTGCACAACGTCGGCAACGTGCTGACCTCGGTCAACCTCACCGTCGGCCTGCTCGACGACCGCATCGCCGGCGCGCCGGTCGATCGGCTCGCGCGCGCCACGGCGCTGCTCGACCAGGCGCGGGCGAGCGGCGACAGCGTCCGGCTCGACGCCGCGATCAAGCTGATCGGCGCGGTCAGCACGCGGATGACCGACGAGCGCACCGCCGCGAAGGAAGAGCTGACGACGCTGCACCGCCACATCGATCACGTCGCGCGGATCGTGCTGACCCAGAACCGCTACGCGCGGACCGTGAGCATGACCGAGGCGGTGTCGGTCGCGGCGCTGCTCGACGAGGCGATCGAGCTCGGCTGTCCCGAGGCCGAGAAGAAGGGCGTCGTCATCACGCGCGAGGTCGCGTGCACCGGCCCGGTGCCGCTCGACCGCCACCGCGTGCTGCAGGTGATCGTCAACCTGGTATCGAACGCGCGCGACGCCGTGCTCGCCACCGCCGGCCCGCGCACGGTCCGGCTCCGCGCCGAGCTGGTCGACGACGACCTGCGGATCGAGGTCACCGACACCGGGATCGGGTTCGCGATCGACGACGGCGCGCGGATCTTCCAGGCCGGGTTCACGACCAAGCCGCACGGCCACGGCTACGGCCTGCACTCGTCGGCGATCGCCGCGCAGCAGCTCGGCGGGACCCTGCGCTACGCGAGCGCCGGCAAGGGCCAGGGCGCGAAGTTCTCGCTACGGATCCCGATCATCGGCAAGGACACGTCACATGCTTGAGACCCTGCAACCCCGGATCCTGCTGGTCGACGACAACGAGGTCCTGCTCGCCGACTACCGCCGGATCCTCGAGTCTCCGGCCCGCGACCTCGACGACGCGCTCGATCAGCTCGAGCAGCTCGCCGGCGGCACGGGGGCCCAGGCCCGTCGGCCGGTCCAGCCGCGCTACGAGCTGACCACGGTCAACCAGGGCACCGCGGCGCTCGCGGCGGTCGATCGCGCCGACGCGCTGGGCCGGCCGTACTCGGTCGTGTTCCTCGACGTCCGCATGCCGCCGGGGATCGACGGGGTCGAGACCGCGGCGCGGCTGTGGCGCGATCACCCCGATCTCGAGATCGTGCTGTGCAGCGCGCACAACGACTACGGCTGGGACGACCTCGCCCGCGCGCTCGGCCCGACCGATCACCTGCTCGTCCTGCGCAAGCCGTTCGACGCGATCGAGGTCCGCCAGCTCGCCGCGAGCCTGTCCGAGAAGTGGTTCCGCGGCCGCCGCCTCGCCGACCACATCCAGCAGCTCGACGCCGCGATCCAGGCCGAGGTCGAGGCCCGGCTCGCCGACCGCGCGCGCCACGAGGCCGAGCTGCGCCGCCGCGAGCGGCTCGCGGTGCTCGGCCGGCTCGCCGCCGGGCTGGTCCACGAGATCAGCGCGCCGGCCCAGCTCGCGTCGGCCTCGCTCGAGGTGATCACCGAGGTCGCGGCCGGGCTATCGGCGCTGGCCGCCGGAGACCGGACGCTCGACCTCGCGACGCTCACCGGCGAGCTCGCCCCGGTGCTCGACCACGCCCATCTCGCGATCGGCCGGATCCATGGGCTGGTCAAGCGGATCCGCGCGCAGGTCCGCCACGAGCCCGACCAGGCGCTGAAGCCGTCCGACCTCCACCACGAGATCCGCGCCGCCGCAACGCTCGCCCAGCCCGAGTACAAGTACCACGCCGAGCTCGTGCTCGACCTCGGCGCGCTGCCGCCGGTCGAGTGCGATGCGGCCGACGTCTCGCAGGCGGTGCTGAACCTGATCATCAACGCGGCGCACGCGATCGCCGAGGTCCGCGGCGGACAGGGGCCGCTCGGCAGGATCGAGGTCTCGACCCGCGCCTCGGGCGACTTCGTCGACATCACCGTGACCGACACCGGCTGCGGCATCCAGCCCGAGCACCGCGACCGCGTGTTCGAGCCGTTCTTCACGACCAAGCCGATCGATCAGGGCACCGGGCAGGGCCTGGCGATCGTCCACGCGTGCATCGTCGAGCGCCACCGCGGCAGCCTGACATTCGACACCGAGGTCGGCCGCGGCACCACGTTCCGGATCCGGCTGCCGATCTCGCAGCCCGCCAGGTAGCCGCATCGCCGGGCGGGCGCGCTATGGTCGCGGCGTGCCATCCGAGATGTCCCCGTCATGACCGCCGCGCCGGCGGCAATGCTTCGCCCGCGCCGCGCGTGGCTGGTCGCCGCCGCGATCGCGTGCGGCTGCGGCCACTCCGCGCTGATCCCCCGCGACGACACCGCGTACCGGCTGTCGCTCGAGCGTTACAAGCGCACCCGGCAGCAGGTCGCCGCGTCGCTCGCGCCCGACGACGACCAGGCGATGTTCCTGCAGGCCGAGGGCCTGTATCGCTACCGCTTCGCCCAGCCCGGCCGCAGCCTCGGCTCGTACCTGGCGCAGACCGCGGCGTCGGCGATCGACCTCCCCGTGCTCGAGGCGTTCGCCGGCGCGATCGATCTGTACTCGCTGCGGCTCAAGACCTACGACGGCGCGGTCCAGATCTGGGAGACCATGCTCGCGCGCAACCCGGACAGCCCGCTGCGCCCGCTCGCGCTGTACCGGCTCGGCTGGGCGTATCGCAACTCGATCGCCTCGGGCCTGCCCGGCACGTCGGAGGGCGCGTTCGACGAGATCCTCGCCCGGCACGCGGCGTCGCCGGTCGCGCCGTTCGCCGCCGCGGCCAAGCGCGTGCCGTGGAAGTCCGAGGGCCGCGCGACGATGTGGTCGCTCGTGCCCGGCCTGGGGCAGATCTACGCCGGCGAGGTGCGCAACGGCATCGTTCGCCTGGCGATCGCGCTCGCGGCCGACGCGCTGATCGTCGTGCCCGGCGTGATCGCGTACCAGCGGCGCAATGATCTGAGCTGGAGCAACGACTGGCCGCTCGTGGTCACCGGGCTCGCCGGCGCGGTGATCCTCGCCACCGACTACTCGAGCTCGTACCAGGACGCGCTGCGCGCGGTGATCGAGTACAACGAGGCCCGCGAGGCCGAGTTCGAGGTCCAGCACCCGGACGCACCATGACCGCACCATGACCGCACCGTGACCGCGCCGCGACTGCGCCGTAAGCCCGCGCAGCTCACCGTGTAATCGGCCGTCATGGTCCGCGCGTCCGGGCCTCGCGTAGGTTGGCCGCGATGGTCCTCGCCGCCGCCGAAGCCGCCGCCGAAGCCGCCGCACGCGAGGCGCACGCGCGCATCGCCGGCGCGCTGATGGCGCTGCCCGGCGTGCACGGCGTCGCCGTCGGACGCAAGCAGACCGGCGGGGCCAGCGCCGGCGGCGAGCCGTGCGTCGCCGTGTTCGTCGACCGCAAGCGGCCGCTCGACCAGCTCGCGGCGAACGAGCGGATCCCCGCCGTGGTGCCCGGCACGGCGGTGCCGACCGACGTCGTCGAGTACCCGCGGGTCATCGCCCAGGTCGCCCGGGCAGTCGAGCTCCGCCCGGCGCGGCCGGCCTCGCGCAGCGCCCGCGCGCCGCGGCGGGTGCCCGTGCCCCGCGAGCTCGGCGATCTCGGCGGCGCCGCCGAGCCCGACGCCGAGGCCGACACCGCGCTCCACGCCGTGCTGGCCGGCGGCGCGCAGATCCAGTCGTACGGCAGCCGCGGGTCGGTGGGCACCCTCGGCACGGTGCTCTACGACACCCGGCACCGCCGCCTGATCGGCCTCGGCAACTGGCACGCGCTGTACCCCTGGCCGTCGCCCGGCGGCGCCGGCGACGCGATCTACCAGCCGAGCTTCAGCGCGCGCAACTAGATCGGCGCGGCGATCGCCGGCCGGGCCGACGGCGTGGTCGATGCGGCGATCTTCCGCATCGACGGCCGCGCGGCCTCGCTCGAGATCCAGGACCTCGGCGCCTGGTCCGGCACGCTCGGGGCCGTGGCGCTCGGCCTCGAAGTGATCAAGCGCGGCCGCACGACCCGGCTGACCCGCGGCACGGTCAAGTACACCGACGCCATGCTCCAGATCAGCTACGGCAACGGCCGCGCGATCACCTACACCGGCCTGATCGGTGTCGGTCCGCGATCGCCGAGCCGGCAGTTCTCGGCGCCGGGCGACTCGGGCGCCGTCGTGCTCGACGTCGCCGGCCGGCGCATCGTCTCACTGCACTTCGCCGGCAACGGCGTCGACGGCTGGGGCTGCCCGATCGGCGCGGTCGAGCAGGCCCTCGACTTCCGGGTGATGCCGGATGCCACCGACACCGGCCGGTTCAGCACCACCGACGTCCGGCCTCCGGACATGCCGCGCCTCGACCACGAAAAGCCCGTCGTGTTCGCGCAGCCGTACGCCGCGCCGCCGCAGATCGCGGTCGGCCTGACCGAGCTCGACGCCGGCCTCACGACCGATCTCCGGATCTCGGCGAGCGCACGCGACGTGACCGCGACCGGCTTCACCGCCGCACTCGATGCGCGCGGCGACACCGTGCTGTACCGCGCCGCGAGCACGTGGCTCGAGGTTGCACCGGGCGATCCGGACCTCCAGATCGGCACGTTCTCGACGCGCGAGGTCGCCCGCGAGCCCCGGCTGACCACGGCGCGCCGGATCGACTTCGCGCGGGGCTACGCGGCCGCGCCGGCCGTTCGGGTGTGGCTGCGCGAGCTCGACCTCGGCCACCGCGCCAACGCGCGCGTCCGGGCCCACGTCACCGACATCGACCCGGCCGGCTTCACCGTCCACATCGAGTCGTGGGCCGACACCGCGCTCCGCGCCGCCGGCGTCACCTGGATCGCCCATCCCGCCGATCATCCGGACATCGCCAGCGGCACGTTCCACACCCTCGACGTCCGGCCCTGGAACCAGCCGCGCGCCGTCACCCGCGGCACGGTCCGGTTCCCCCCCGGCCGGTTCACGGCGCCGCCGCGGGTCGTCGTCGCGCTCCACGCGCTCGACGTCGATCGCCAGGCCAACCTGCGCGTCACCTCGTCGGTCTCCGCCGTGTCCGCCACCGGCATGTCCTGGTCGCTCGACAGCTGGGCCGACAGCCGGCTGTACAGCGCGGGCGCGTCGTACGTCGCGCTCGGTTGCCGCGAGCCGCGCGGTCCCGCAGCTCGTTGCACGTGAACCGGTGGCCGACCGCGGCCTGCGCCTTGTGGCGGCACACCGCCTGGCTGGCGTCGCGGCTGGGCGCGCGGGCGCGCGGGCGCGCGGGCCGGCGTGATCCCGTGATTCCGAGCGTGGCGCCGCGGACACTGCGAAATCCCGGTAGCGTGACGCGCGTAGCAGATGCGCGGCGCGGGGCGGCGTCGTAACGCCTCGACATCGCGTGATGGCGCATGGCGTGCACTGGTTTCAGGCGTGGCCGATCCGATCGACGTCCGCCTGGCCGCGCTCGAAGCGCGGGTCGCGCAGCTGGAAGACCGCCTGCCCGTCGCGACCGCCGCACCCGCTCCGTCCCCGGCCCGGGACCGTGCCGCGGCGCTCGAGACCAGGCTCGGCACCTACTGGCTGAGCCGCGTCGGCATCGTGTCGCTGATCAGCGGGGCCGCGTTCGCGATCCTCACCTACTTCGCCGAGCTCGGGCCGTTCGTGCGGATCGCGCTGGGCTACGCGACGGCCGGTGCGATCGCGTGGATCGGGCTTCGGCTCGCCGCCGCGCGGCCGACGTTCGGCCGGATCGTGTTCGGCGGTGGCCTGGCGATCGGCTACTTCGTGACCTACGCGCTGCACTTCGTCCCCGCGCTGCGCGTGATCGACAGCGAGCCGATCGGGATCGCGCTCGTCGCGATCGCGATCGCCGCGATCGTGGTGATCGCGCACCGCATGCAGTCCGAGACCGTCGCCGGCATCGCGCTGTTCCTCGGCTTCCACACCGGCCTTCTGTCCGAGGTCTCCGCGCTGTCGCTGATCACGACCACGCTGCTCGCCGCGGGCGCCGCGTTCTTCCTGGTCGCCAATCGCTGGGTGATCGTGCCGCTGTCGGCCGTGCTCGCGGTCTACGTGACGCACGCAACCCTGGCGTTCGGCAACGCCGCGGTGGGCCCGGGGCTGCGCGCCGCATTCGTCGCGGTCGACTTCGCGCTGTTCGCCACCGCGCTCCTGATCCGCCCGGACACGGCGATGCGCCCGCGCAGCCTGCTCGCGCTGCTCAACTGGCTCGGCGCCCTCGTGCTCGGCGCGCACGCCGCCGCGGCGATGTCGCGCGACGCCCTGTTCGTCGGCCTGTGCGGGTTCGCCGGCGTGCAGCTCGCGATCGCCGGGATGGCGCGGCTCCGCCGGGCGTCGCACGGCGTGGTCGCGCTCGAGCTCGGCTTCGCGGTCGTCACGCTTGCGCTCGCGCTGCCGGTCCGGCTGTCCGGCGGCCCGCTGCTCGCCGGCTGGCTCGTCCTCGCGCTCGCCGCCACCGTGATCGCGCGCCGCGCCGAGCCCGCGTTCACCGTCCTCGCGCTGCTGCTCGTGCTCGCCGGCTACGGCGCGGTCCAGGTGAACCACCTCGGCGCGCTCGCGCAGCTCGCCTGCGTGGTCGCGATGGTCGCGGTCGAGCGCGGCCACGCGCCCGCCCCCGGCGCCTCGCGGTTTCGCAGCGTCGCGATCGCCGGCGTCCTGGTCGGCCTGCTCCAGCTCGCGCTGCTCGCCGTCGCGCCGGGCTACCGCACGCTCGCCTGGGTCGGCGTCGGGTTCGTGCTGTTCGCGCTCGGCTTCGCGCTGCGCACGCGCGCCTATCGCTGGGCCGGCTTTGCCGCGCTCGCGCTCGCCGCGGTGCGCCTCATCGCCGTCGAGATCCGCCGGTTCTCGCCCGACCAGCGGATCCTGACCTTCGCGCTCGCCGGCGTCGCGTTGCTCGTCGTGTCGTTCGTCTACGCGCGGCGCGAGGGCCGAGCCTAGCCCGGAATCGCATATTCCGCGGCGGACCATCACTTTTCAGGGGAGGACCGGCCGGGCCGCGGCGTAGACTGAGGCGGGATGAGCCACAGCCAGGAGCGGCGGGGGAGCGGCGGCGGGACCACGCGGGACGCGAGCGCGGTCGGAACCAGTACGGCCGGCAAGCGTACGCTGACCGAGTCGTTGCCGCCCGTGCAGCGCTACGCGCAGGGCGGCGCCCAGGCAGCGGAGGACGGCGCGAGCGTGCAGCGCGCCGCCGCCGCCGGCGCGACGGACTCCGCGCAGCTCCCCCACCTCGCGCAGATCCAGAAGGCGTTCGGCGCGCACGACGTCTCCGGCGTGAAGGCGACCACGGGCGGCAGCGCCGCCGACGCGTGCGATCAGATCGGCGCGGAGAGCTACGCGCAGGGCAACAGCGTCGCGTTCAAGCAGGCGCCGAGCCTGTGGCTCGCGGCGCACGAGGCGGCGCACACCGTGCAGCAGCGCAACGGCGCGGTGGTCGCGGGCGGCGTCGGCAAGGCCGGCGATGCGCACGAGCAGCACGCCGATCGCGTCGCGGATCAGGTCGTCGCGGGCGGCTCCGTCGAGGCGCTGCTCGGCGCGCCCGGCGGCGGCGCACCGACCACGGCCGTCCAGCGCTTCACGCGCGAGAAGCTCGGCGGCGACAACCACACCAAGGTCTCGAGCACCGGCAAGTCCGCCGTGGTCCCGAGCCAGAAGCTGTTCGCCGAGACCTCGCTGGTCACCACGGCGAACGCGGCGCTGAAGAACGTCGGCAAGCACGGCTCGCACATCAAGCTGGTCGAGGATCCGACCAAGCACGTCACGCCCAAGGCGACCAACGCCAAGATCAACCGCGTGCTTCCGATCTGGGTGTCACACGGCAAGGACGACGGCAACCACGCGTCGTGCTCGAAGGCGAACGACGGCGGCGCGGACTCCGAGGGCGTCAAGAGCGGCGAGCTGGCGCTGCCGACCGACTGCGGCAACTCGTCGGGCTCGGTCACCGGCTCGGCGCTCGACGGCCGCGATCGCCAGGTCGTCTACCGCAAGAACGGCAAGGAGCAGACGTCGCACGGCTTCGACGACCCGAAGCAGACGTATCACGACGAGCCGCACAGCTTCTCGAACAAGGTCTACTTCGACCTGATGCCGGGCTTCATCGCCGATCCGGCGAACGAGAAGTTCCTGATCGAGGGCCACCACTTCACCCAGACCGGCGGCAAGAAGACGCTGGTCGCGATCGGCGACGCGCTCCAGGCCAAGGTGCTCTATCACCGGCTCAAGCTCGCCGGCCAGGAAGCGTTCGACAAGGCCGCGGGGATCAACCACTACGCCAATCCCAACATCGGCGAGTCGTACACGATGGCGACCGAGGCCAACATGCCCGGGTTCAAGCAGCAGGGCGACATGACGTGGAACTTCCACTGGGCGGGCGTCGTGATGAAGGACGGCGCGGACAACCTCACGCTCGAGAACTTCGCCGTGACCGAGGAGACCGCGAAGGACGCGGGCGTGGCGCAGGGCCGGTACATCGATCGCGACTGGAACTTCGACATGTACGGCACGGTCAACGCCAAGGGCGAGGTCGACGAGAACCAGACGTTCCACAAGGAGCACCTCGATACGGGGACGCACGGCACCCAGGCCACGTCGATGGCCGTGCGCACCGACAAATGACCGTCCGGTGCGTGCTCGCGCTGATGATCGCCGCGGCATGCGGCGGCAGCGCACCGGCACCCGCACCCGCACCGGCACCGACCGCCGCGAACAAGGAAGGCCCTCCCGTGTCCCAGCCACCGACCTGCACGTCCGGAGCGGATCTCGCGCGCCTCGACGGCCAGCGCGTCCTCCTCGTCGGGACCTATCGCAAGCGCATGGTCTCCAGGAAGAAGGGCCAGCCCGCGACCCAGTTCTACGGCCACGCCCAGATCGAGCTGACCGGCAAGGCGACCGACTACGATCCATCCGCGTGGGACGGCGCGCTCGCGATCGTCCAGATCGGCACCGACAAGCGCCCCGAGGACGAGATCGCCCGGCTCGCCGACCAGCCCGTGGCCGTCGAGGGCCGGCTCGTCCTGCACCCGCCGATCGCCGAGCCCAACGTCGCGTCCGCGACGCCCGGCCCGACGCTGTTCGACGTCGGCGCGATCACGCGGCGCTGAGCGGGGCTCCGCGTTCCGACACGCGGCGGTCGGTCGGGCTTGGAAGCAATGTTGTCGTCGGCCGGCGACAATGTTTGACGATGTGGTGAAGACCGGCCGCGCGCGACGCGCGTCGAAGGCGCAGGAGGATACATGCGCAACACGCTCTCGCTGGTGGTCCTGGGAATCGGCCTGCTCTCGCCTGGTTGCAAGCAGGCGCACCGAGCTGCACCCACCGGCGGCGACATGGCGGCCCGCGTCGAAGGCCGGGCGAACGTCGCCGCCGAGGCGATCCATGGCGGGGCGCCGGCCGGGGCCGCCGCCGGCTCGGGGGTGATGGCCGAGCCGCCCGCCGCACCCACCGCCGAGCGCGTCGCGATGGCACCTGCGGCGAACGTCCGGGCCGGCGAGTGGGACGACAACGCGAACTACCGCGACTACGTCCGCTGGCTCCAGGAGACGCCGCGTGGGGTTGCCCGGCTGGACGTGTCGGGCCGCCAGTTCCTGGTGGTCGAGGATGTGGCCGGCAAGCCGGTGCCCAACTGCAAGATCACGATCAGCGGCGGGGCGCACACGGCGCAGCTGGTCACGATGGCCTCGGGGCGGGCGCTGCTGTTCCCGCGCGCGCTCGGGCTCGACGGCACCACGTTCGCGGCGGTCGCCGCGTGCGGCCGCGCGACGGTGCAGGCGACGATCCAGGCCGACCAGCCCGACGGCGTCACACAGCTCAAGCTCGCGACCGCGCGCGAGCTGCCGGCGCGGCGGACCGTCGATCTCGCGTTCGTGCTCGACACCACCGGCTCGATGGCCGAGGAGATCGACGCGGTCAAGTCGACGATCCGCACCGTGGCCGCCAGGCTCGGCTCGGAGCAGACCGACGTCCGCATCGGCCTGGTCGAGTACAAGGACCGCGGCGACCCCGAGGTCACGCGCACCTACCCGTTCTCGTCGGACCTGGGCGCCTTCGCGCGCAGCGTGGCCGAGCTCAGCGCCGGCGGCGGCGGCGATATCCCCGAGGACATGCAGGCGGGGCTCACGGCGGCGCTCGACCGGCTGCAGTGGCGGCCGGACGCGACCGCGCGCATGATCGTCGTGGTCGCCGATGCCCCGCCGCACCTCGACTATCAGGACGAGCGGGATTACGCCGACGCCGCCCGCCGGGCCGCCGCGCGCGGCATCAAGATGTTCACGGTGTCCGCGTCGGGGATGGACGACACCGGCCAGGTCGTGATGCGGCAGATGGCGCAGTTCACCGGCGCGAGCAACCTGTTCGTGCTGCGCGGCGGTGCCGGTCCGCAGTCGGTCGGCGGCGGCGATCCGAAGTCGAGCTGCGGCGGCACGCAGGAGCAATATGCCAGCGGCAACCTCGATCAGCTGATCGTGTCCAAGGTCAAGCGCGAGCTCGCTTCGCTCGACGGCGATCCGCTGCAGATCGCCGGCCGCGGCAAGGACGAGAACGCCAAGCCGTGCAACCAGCGGATCGTGATGGCCAACTGAGCTGCCATCGCCCCGGTCACGCGGGCGTGCGCAGCCAGCGCGCGAGCTCGCCGTACGCCGCGAGGCGCTCGCGGGTGCGGCCGTTGGCCAGGCCGCTCGACGACGGCGCGACGAACACCGCCGCGCCGCCGAGCCGGGCATCGGGATCGCGGCCGAGCCGCGGCGGCGCGCGGTCGAACACCAGCCGGTAGATGCCGATCCCGTTGAGCATCACCGCACGCGGCGCGGCCCGCGCCAGCCGAGCGCGGAACGCCGGCAGCGCCGCGCGATAGGCGGCCGGCGGAAAGTCGTCGGCGCGCGGCGACCACTCGTGGAGCACGTCGGCCAGGCCGATGCCGAGGCGGAGCAGGTCGCGGCACTCGGCGGGCGCGAACCGGCGCGGCGTGAGCCCGGCAGCGTGGAGCAGGTGGTAGAAGCGATTGCCCGGATTGGCGTAGTGGTACCCGGTGCGCCACGCCAGGCGCGACGGGTTGTAGCCGACGAACACGACGTCGAGGTCGGGCGCGAGCACGTCCTTCCACCGGCGGCCGGGCACCGGCGCACTATAGCGAGCGCGGGGCGCGGCGCCGCTACCCTGGCGATCCTGCGCGGTCCTGCGCGACCAGCACGCGGCGCAGGATCTTCCCGGAGGCCGACTTGGGGATCGCGTCGACGAAGCGCAGCGCGCGCAGCCGCTTGTGCGGCGACACCCGGGCCTGCACGAACTGCAGGAGCTCGTCGGCAGTCACCGCCGCGTCGCGCTTCAACACCACCGCGGCCTTGGGGATCTCGCCGGCCTCGGCGTCGGCCTGCGGATACACCGCGCAGTCGGCGACCGCCGGGTGCTGCAGCAGCACCGCCTCGAGCTCGGCGGGCGCGACCTGCAGGCCCTTGTACTTGATCAGCTCCTTCACACGATCGACCACCCAGAAGTCGCCGTCGGCGTCGACGTGACCGATGTCGCCGGTGTGGAGCCAGCCGTCGCGATCGATCGTCAGCGCCGTCGCCTCCGGGTCCTCGAAGTAGCCCTTCATGACGAACGGGCCGCGCACCCAGATCTCGCCGGTCTCGCCGGGCGCCACGTCGATCGCGGCCTCGGCGCCGGTCTCGGTCGAGACCACCCGGGCCTCGGCGCTGCCGATCAGGCTGCCGATCGACCCGGGCTTGTTGCGCGCGGGATCGCGCGAGCCGAGGTGGCTGGCGCCCGCGACCTCGGTCATCCCGTAGACCTGGTAGACCATCGCGCCGGTGCGCCGGGTGAACTCGGCGGCGAGCTCGGCGCCGAGCGGCGCGGCACCGACGAGCGCGACCCGGAGCTGCGGCAGCTGCAGCTCGCCGGGGTACTTCGCGAGCCCGAGCAAGATCGGCGGCACCAGGTGGAGCAGCGGCACCTCGTGGCGCCGCGCGAGCTGGACATACTGCTCGAGGTCGAACCGCGGCATCGTGACCAGCCTGGCGCCGCGCATCAGGCCGAACGTGAGGAACGCCATGATCCCGTAGATGTGGAAGAACGGCAGCACGGCGAGCACGGGGGCGCCCGGCACGATCACGTCACCGTCGGTCACCGCGTCGAGCGCGAGGCACTGCGCGATCACGTTGCGGTGGGTGAGCATGACGCCCTTGGGGAACCCGGTGGTGCCGCTCGAGTACGGCATCACCGCGACCGCATCGGGCGCGACCGCGACCGCCGGGGGCACGGCGCTGCCGCCGAGCAGCGCGCTGAACGGCTCGATGGCCGCCTCGGTGTCCGGCTCGATCCCCGGCGCATCGCCCATCGCGATCACCGGGAGCCCCGGTGCCACGGCGCGGATCGCGGCGACCAGCGGCGCGGCCGCGAGCGCGAGCCGGGGCGAGCCGACGCGGAAGTACTTCGCGAGCTCGTCGCCCGTCGAGAGCGGGTTCACCATCATCGCGACCGCGCCCGCGGCGATCACGCCGTGGTAGGCGAGCGCGACCTCGGGCAGGTTCGGGCAGATGAACGCGACGCGGTCGCCGGGCATGATCCCGCGCGCGATCAGCCCGTGGGCGACGCTCACCGACAGATCGAGCAGCTGGCGAAACGTGTAGCTGCGGCCGGTCGGGCCGTCGACCACGGCGAGCTGATCGCCGTGGCCCTCGACCGCGTCGCGGAACCACCGGGCCAGGGACGTGTCGGGGATCGGTCGAGACGGGTAGCGGCTCGCGAGCACCATGGGCGGAAGCGTGCGCCGGCCGCAGCGCCCGGTCAATCGCCGGCTCCTCGATCGAGGGCCGCACCGCTCGCGCCTGGAGTCCCCGCGCAACCGCCCGCGTCCATCGTGCGCGACCTCTCCCCGCGACCTGCCCGCGACCTCGCCGAACCGTCGAGTCGCAGGTCCAGGGCATCGGCGACTGCAACGGTCGGCAGGTCGATATGGCCTGTCCGGTGTCCGGCCGAGTTTCGGACGCTTGTCCGCTAGCCGGACGGTCGCGATCGGCAACTGCGCGAGATCAGCAGACCGGGTGAGCGGCACCGAGCTTGCTGTCATCGCGCGGCATGCATGTTTCTCCACAACTGTCCCGGCCGCTCCCTGCGGCCTTCCAGCCACGTCCACCGCGGCAGCTTCGCCCTGTGCCGTGCAAGCAACGCTTCGATCCGCATTCGGCGGCCTGCACGTCGCTGCGATCGCTGCGCGATCGCCTTCTCGCTCCGGACGCGGGGGTGGCATCATGAACACCCTCGATATGTCCGCACCCGTCACACGTGGTGAGTTGCGCGCAGAGCTCGCTCAGCTCGATCAGAAGTTCGATCAGAAGCTCGAATTCTGGGGCGGCGCTCTGCTGGCCCGGATCACCGAGTCCGAGCGGCAGGCGCAGGCCCGGATTACCGAGTCCGAGCAGCGGCTGCAGGCCCGGATTACCGAGTCCGAGCAGCGGCTGCTGACGGAGCTCGGACGCCACACCCGGGCGATCCAGGAAACCATGACAGCCCAGATCTCGGTGATCGACGAGAAGTACGCGGATCTCCCCGCGCGCGTGCGCCGGCTCGAGGCCAAGGCGTCGGCGCTCCGGCGGCGCTGAACCCGCCGCGTGGGGCGATGCGCCAGCGCGTGTCGATCGGTGGCGAAGCGATCGGCGAGGCGAGTCGGCGCAGACGCGGGCGGCGCCGAGCTCCCCGGACGCCGTGCGCCGCATCGCAGCCACCGGGATTTGCGCCCCGGTGGCGCTTTCGGTGCGATGGACCCCGCGGTACCTCTTGGACGTGAACCTCCGGATGCTTCGCGCCCACGAGATCTGCGGGGTCGACGACGATCACCCCGGGGTAGCCCGAGCGGGTTGCGCGGCGACGCGGAGGGTGGTGGCGTGACGATCCAGATCGGCATCGATCTCGGCGGCTCGAACCTGCGCGCGGCGGTGTTTGGCGAGGGCGACGGCGCGACGCCGCTCGAGGTCCGCAAGGAGGCCGTCGGCGACGCTCGCGCGCCGGACGCGATCGTCGAGCGCGTGGCGCGGACGATCGAGGCGTTGGCCGGCGGCGCGGCGGGCCCGGTCACCGTCGGCGTCGGGCTGGCCGCGCTGCTCCGCGATCGGCGGGGCACGGTGGCGAGCTCGCCCCACCTGCGCTGGCGCGACGTGCCGTTCGGCGAGCTGCTCCGCGGCCGCCTCGGCGCGCGCTACCGGCTCGGCGTCTACAACGACGTCAACGCGATCACCTGGGGCGAGGCCGTGGCCGGCGCGGCCCGAGGCTGCCGCGACGTGCTCGCGGTCTACGTCGGCACCGGGATCGGCGGCGGCCTGATCGTCGGCAGCCAGCTGGTCGACGGCGCGAGCAACTGCGCCGGCGAGATCGGCCACACCAAGGTCCGGTGGGACGATCAGGCCGCGCCGTGCATGTGCGGCGGCCGCGGCTGCGTCGAGGCCTACGTCGGCGGCAGCTACCTGGTCGCGCGGATCCGCCGCGAGCTCGCGAGCCCTCGGCGGAAGACCACGGTGATCGAGCGCGCGGGCGGCTCGATCGACGCGGTCACGCCGAGCCATGTCGACGCCGCCGCGCTCGATGGTGAGGCATGGGCGCTCGGCCTCTGGACCGAGCTCGCGACCCTGCTCGCGGTCGCGGTCGGCAACGCCCTCGCGATCCTGAACTCGCAGCGGCTAATCCTGGGCGGCGGCCTCCTCGGCCGCACGCCGGTGCTGCGCGAGATGGTCGGGATCGACCTGATGCTGGTGGCGCCGCCGGCGAGCCTCGAGCCGCTGACGATCGCGGTCGCCGAGCTCGGCGACGAGGCCGGGCTCGTCGGGGCCGCGCGGCTCGCGCGCGACGGGGTCTCGATCCTCGAGTAGCGCGGTCTTGGCGCAAGGCCGGCTTGCAATCTCCGATCGGGCTGGATACGGTCACAATCCACATCGCCTGCGATTCGCCCGGAGGGCGCCATGAAGACATTGCTCAGGTTGCTCGCGGTCATCTGTGTCTCCGGCTTTGCCCTCGGGAGGGGTGCCACGGTGGCTCACGCGCAGACGCGTTTTGTGCTGGTCAGCCACGCCCCGGACTCCGACTCGTGGTGGAACACGATCAAGAATGCGATCAAGCAGGCGGGTGAAGACTTCGGCGTCACCGTGGACTATCGCAACCCGCCCGGCGGCGATCTGGCGGACATGGCGCGCATCATCGAGCAGGCCTCGGCGCGGAACTACGATGGCGTCATCACCTCGATCGCCGACATTGACGTCCTGAAGAAGCCGATCGCCCAGGTCGTCGCCAAGAAGATCCGGCTCATCACGATCAACTCCGGCACCACCGCGCAGAGCGAGCAACTCGGCGCCATCATGCATGTCGGGCAGCCCGAGTACGACGCCGGCAAGGCGGCCGGCGAGCGCGCCAAGGCCGCCGGCGCGAAGTCATTTCTGTGCGTGAACCACTACGCCACCAACCCGGCGTCGTTCGAGCGCTGCAAGGGCTTCGGCGATGCGATCGGCGTCGACTACAAGAAGTCCACGCTCGACACCGGCGAGGACCCGACCACCGTCGAAAGCAAGGTCAGCGCCTACCTGCGCAAGAACCCGACCACGGCGGCGGTTCTGACGCTCGGCCCGAGCTCGGCGCACCCGACGCTCAAGGCGATCGCCAAGCTCGGGCTCAAGGGCAAGATCTTCATGGCGACCTTCGATCTCTCGCCGGAGATCTCGGCCGGCATCAAGGACGGCACCGTGGCGTTCGCGATCGACCAGCAGCCCTATCTCCAGGGCTACATCCCGGTCGCCGTCCTGGCGATCATGAAGCAGCAGAACACGCAGGATCTCGCCAAGGTCATGGCCGCGCTCAAGGCCAGCCCCAAGGCCAAGGCGCGCTTCGAGGCCTACGGCCTCACGCCGGTGTATGGCGCCCGCCACATCAGCTCCGGCCCCGGCTTCGTGACCAAGGACAACATCGCCAAGGTCGAGAAGCTCGCCGGACAGTACCGCTGAGCTGATGCCCGACCGGCGAAGCCGAGGCGCGGGGGGCGGGGACTCCGACGGCTCTGCCGGCGGGGCGGGGGACGGCCGCCGTGGGAGCGCCAGCACCGACGAGCGCGTCCGGCCGATCTCGTGGTTGCACCGGGTCATGGCGAGGCCGGAGGCGGCCTCGATCGCCGGCGCCGCGCTGGTGTTCGCGATCTTCTGGGTGACCGCCGGCGACTCGGGCATGTTCGCCCTCGACGGCGTGATGAACTGGTCGGTGGTCTCGGGCTACCTCGGCATCCTCGCAGTGGGCGCGTGCCTGCTGATGATCGCCGGAGAGTTCGACCTCTCGATCGGCTCGATGATCGGGTTCACCGGCATGGTGGCCGCGATCCCGCCGCTCCACTTCGGCTGGCCGGTCTGGCTGTCGATGCTGGTGTCGCTGGCCTGCGCGCTCCTGCTCGGCTTCATCAACGGCCAGCTCGTCGTCCGCACCGGGCTGCCGTCATTCATCGTGACCCTCGCGTTCCTGTTCGTCTTGCGCGGACTGACCCTGGCGTTCTCCGTCATCGTCGCCGATCGGACCATCGTGAGCGGCATCGGCGAGCTCGCGGAGCACGACCCGCTGGCCAGCTTGCTGTTCTCGGGGACACTCGGCGACGGCGTGTTCGGCTGGTTGGCGCACCACGGCTGGATCCGCGCGCTCGACGACGGCACGCCGCTCGTACGCGGCATTCCCAAGGTGCTGATCTGGTGGGCCGTGCTCGCCGCCGCGTGCTCGTTCCAGCTCACGCGGACGCGGTTCGGCAACTGGATCTTCGCCGTCGGCGGCGACGCCGGCGCCGCCAAGAACGTCGGCGTCCCGGTCAAGCGCGTGAAGGTCTCGCTGTTCATGTTCACCGCGCTGTGCGCCTGGCTGTTCGCGATGCTGCAGATCTGCGACGTCGGCTCGGCGGCAGCCGACCGCGGCCTCCAGAAGGAGTTCGAGGCGGTGATCGCCGCGGTCATCGGCGGCAGCCTGCTCACCGGCGGCTACGGCTCGGTGATCGGCGCCTGCTTCGGTGCGCTGATCTTCGGCGTCGTCCAGATCGGGATCACCTATACCAACCTCAACGCGGAGTGGTTCCGCGTGTTCCTGGGCCTGATGCTGCTCGTCGCCGTGCTGTTCAACAACCAGGTGCGCCGCCGCCTGACGCAGACCAGGTGATCATGGCGCCGGATCCATCCTCGGAGTACATCCTCGAGCTCGACCACGTCAGCAAGTTCTACGGCAGCGTGATCGCGCTCGACGACGTCACCCTGCGCCTCAAGCGCGGCGAGGTCCACTGTCTGCTCGGCGACAACGGCGCCGGCAAGTCCACGCTGATCAAGATCCTCGCCGGCGTCCATTCGCCGAGCCTCGGGACCTACCGGGTGGACGCCGAGCCCGTCGCGTTCGATTCGCCCCGCGACGCCCTCGATCGCGGCATCGCCACCGTCTACCAGGACCTGGCGCTGGTGCCGCTCATGAGCGTGGCCCGGAACTTCTTCCTGGGCCGCGAGCCGACGCGCACCCGCTGGGGCATCTTCCGCGTGTTCGACCGCCGCCTCGCGGCGAAGCTGGCCAGCGAGAAGCTCGCGGAGATGGGGATCGCCGTGCGCGACGCCGAGCAGGCGGTCGGGACGATGTCGGGTGGCGAGCGCCAGTGCCTGGCGATCGCACGCGCGATCCACTTCGGCGCGCGCGTGCTGATCCTCGACGAGCCCACCGCCGCCCTCGGCGTCAAGCAGAGCGCGAACGTGCTCCGGATCGTCGCCCGGGCGCGCGACCACGGCACCTCGGTCATCTTCATCACCCACAACGTGCACCACGCCCACCCGGTCGGCGACACGTTCACGCTGCTCGACCGCGGCCGCTCGATGGGCACGTTCGCGAAATCCGAGATCTCCCGCGACGAGGTCCTGCACATGATGGCCGGCGGACAGGAGATGGCCGACCTCGTTCGCGATACCCAGCCCCGATGAAACCGTCCTCGGCAATCGCGAGGCGGTGAGCACGTTGCGCGGCGCGCGAGCAGGCACATGCGCGCAGGTATGGACACTGACTACCAGGCTGACAGGGCCTCGCAGTGGACAATCTGCCCCAGCGTACTCGCGTCTCTGGCATCGCCGGGGGCTCGCCGGGGCATCGCCGGGGGCGCCGGGGCATCGCCGGGGGCATCGACCGGCATCGACCGGCTTCGCGGCGTTGACCCGCTTTCGAAAACCGGAGAACTTGCTGCCGGTAGAACGGCTGGCACGCAACGCCAGAGGAGGCACGCGATGCTCGACAGACGCACTCTCATCTCCGGCGCGGGTGGCCTCGCCGCCGCGCTCGCGGCCGGCAAGCTGTTCGGCCGGCGGGCGTGGGCGCAGTCGGCAAACCTGCCGTTCGACAACGGCGCGCGGCCACTGGTGCAGTACCCGCAGAAGCGGCCACTGCTCCGGCTCACCGAACGGCCGCCGCAGCTCGAGACACCGTTCGACGTGTTCGATCAGGGGCCGATCACGCCCAACGACGCGTTCTTCGTCCGCTACCACCTCGCCGACATCCCGCGCGAGATCGATCCGGACGCGTTCCGGTTGCAGATCGACGGCAAGGTGAACAAGCCGCTGTCGCTGTCGCTCGGCGAGCTCAAGGCGATGCCGGCCACCGAGATCGTCGCGGTCAACCAGTGCTCGGGCAACAGCCGCGCATTCTTCGAGCCGCGTGTCGGCGGGGGTCAGCTCGGCAACGGCGCGATGGGCAACGCGCGCTGGAAGGGGGTGCGGCTCAAGACCGTGCTCGACCGGGCGGGCGTGCAGGCCGGTGCGCGCCAGGTCGTGCTCCAGGGCCTCGACAAGCCGGTGATCGCCGCGACGCCCGACTTCGCCAAGGCGCTGGACGTCGATCACGCGCGCGACGGCGAGGTCATGCTGGCCTGGGCGATGAACGGCGCCGACCTGCCGTGGCTCAACGGCTATCCGCTGCGCGTCGTGGTGCCCGGCTATTACGGCACGTACTGGATGAAGCACGTCGATCAGATCACCGTCATCGACACCGAATTCGACAGCTTCTGGATGAAGACCGCCTATCGCATTCCCGACAACGAATGCGCCTGCGTGCCGCCCGGCGGCAAGCCCGAGAAGACCGTGCCGATCGGCCGGCTCGACGTCCGGTCGTTCATCACCAACCTCGCCGACAACGCCCGGGTCAAGGCGGGCGCCGCCACGCCGGTGCGCGGCATCGCCTTCGACGGTGGCCACGGCATCAAGGACGTCGCGCTGTCGTCCGATGGCGGCAAGACCTGGAAGCCGGCCCAGCTCGGCGGCGATCTGGGCAAGTACTCGTTCCGGACCTGGAAGACCACGGTCAAGCTGGCGGCCGGCGCGCAGACCCTGATGGTGCGCGCGACCAGCCGCAGCGGCGAGGTCCAGCCGCTCGAGCCGCGGTGGAACCCGTCGGGCTACATGCGCAACGTGATCGAGACCGTTCACCTGGAGGCAGCGTGACGACCATGACGAACAAGCCCACCGGCGTGATCGCCGCGCTGGCGATCGTGGCGCTCGCCGGCGGCTTGACCACCGCGGCGCTGGCCAAGCCGGTCAGCTTCACCCTGCCGCCCGAGAGCTCGACGCTGAAGAACACCGGGGAGCCGGGGTTTGCGCGCACGGAACAGGTGTGCGTCACCTGCCATTCGCGCGACTACATCACGACCCAGCCGCGCGGCAAGGGCAAGGCGTTCTGGGCCGCCGAGGTCAGCAAGATGGTCACGGTCTACGCCGCGCCGGTCCTGGAGCCCGACCGCGCGGCGATCGCCGAGTACCTCGCGGCGAACTACTGAGCGCGGCGATCACAGCCGGTGCGACACGCCGAGCGACACGCTGCGCTCGCCGAGCGCCGAGACATCGACCAGGAACGACAACCCCGAGTCCGTGGAGACGCTGACCCCGGCGCCGAGCTGGAACTTGCTCGTGTCGCTGCCGGTGACGTCCATGCCGCCGAGCGTCCACGATACCGGGCCGGCGAACGCGCGCGCGAGCACGTACGGGCTCACGCTGCCGAACCGCCGCCCGCCCATGACGCCGAGCCGGAACAGATCGACGCCGACTAGCGTCGGCCGACCTGCACCGGGCATGTCCTCGGCGGTCGTGGTCCGGGAGATCGCGGTTGCCAGCGACCCGTTGACGAACCAGTCGCCGAACGCGATCTGCTTGGCCACGGCGACGGCGGCGAGGATCCCGGGGCCGATGTCGTGCGTGCGCCCGCCACCTTCGAGCTGGCCGTCGAGCACGGCGCCGATCGAGCCGCGCAGGCTCCACTGCGACGCGGTCGCATAGCCGGCGGACGCGGTGACGGCGTACTGGGTGATGTCGAGCTCGCGATCGCCGGTGAACGACAGCGTCGTCCGGGTCGCGGCGGCGCCACCGCCGACGAACCACGAGCCACCGGTGTGGGTCCCGCCCTCGCAGCCTGTCGGACCGACAGGCGCACCGATTGCTCACGCCTCGGCGAGCCGCGGCGCCGGGAGCAAGGCGATGAGCGATCCGAGCGCCGCTGCGAAGACACGGTTCGACATGCGGCGGCACTATCACCGATCCACCACCCAGCGACAAGTGCGCTACCCTGCCCCGCGATGCGCGCCCCTGCTGCAGCGGTGATCGTGATGCTCGTCACCGGCTGCGGTGGGGGCGACCGGCGCGCCCTGTCGCCGATCACGGCCCCGCACGCGGCGCCGCTGCCGTCGCTGTCCTACCGGCTCACCTCGGGGCAGACCTGGACGTCCGAGGCCGCGCTCGGCCGCGTGATCGTGCTCGACGTCTGGGCGACGTACTGCCAGCCGTGCCGCAAGGCGTTCCCGAAGCTCGGCCGCCTTGCCGCCGCGCATCCGGATGTGGTCGTGATCGGGGTCTCGGTCGACGACGACGATGCCGTGGTCGACGGCTTCCTGCGCGAGGTGCCGGCCGGCTTTCCGATCGCCCGCGATCCCGCACAGAGCGTGCAGTCGGGGCCGCTCGCGATCCGTGCGCTGCCGACCGTGCTGGTCGTCGATCGCCGCGGCCGGGTCCGGCTCCGCGCCGAGCAAATGGCGGAAGGCGACTACGACGCCCTGCCCGGCGTGGTCGATGCGCTGCGGGCCGAGTAGATCGGGATCGTGTCCGGTGTCCGGACGGATTGCGTCCCAACGATCTCAGTTCGTTACGGGCGTCTCGGGCGAGTTTCGCCAATCCTTCGCCACCTCGACGGGGATCGCCGGGGCCGGCGACGGCGCGGGCGCTGAATTCGGCGCCCGGTTCCGCGCCCGCTTGGGCGCGGGGCTCGGGGCCGACGTCGGAGCCGCGTTCGGCGCGGCGCGAGGTGGGCGTAGATCATGGTCGTCGCAATCGACCGCCTGGTCGACGAGGCCGAGGATCTGCTCGACCGCGTCCGCGCCCTGGCTCGCCGCGCGCGATAGACCGACCGGCGCGTCGGCTCAGCGCTCCGCGAAGCGCAGGCGCGGCAGGACGCGGGTGTGCTCGCGGCGCACCGCCTCGAGCGCCGACGGCGCGAGGCCGAGGGCGCGGAGGATCGTCGGCGCGACCTGCTTGGTGCGCACTGGGCGGTCGACGGTCTCGCCGCGCAGGACGGGGTTCGAGACCACCAGCGCGACATGGGCGTCGGCGTCGGCGAAGCCACCGTGCTCGGCGAACTTCTTGGAGCTCAGCGAGTAGATCGTGCCCCGCAGGGGCTGGACGACGATGTCCGGCGTGCGCGGATCGCGCGCCGGATCGCCGAACATCGCGATGAAGTCCGGCGATGCGGTGGTGAACAGCCGGGCGATCGATGGGTCGTGCGCGCTGCCGTCGGCCGGAGCGGCCGCGAGCGCCGCGGCGCCGGCGACCGCGTCGTGGCGGTCGACCAGCCAGTACAGCGCGACGTCGTCCTCGATGTGACCGGCGACCGGCGCGGCGGCATCGACGATCGCGGCGATTGCGTCGCCGTCGCGCTTGGCGACCTGGCTGCGATCGATCGGCGACTGGCCGTGCTTGGCGGTGACGATCACGAGCGTCGCGCCGAGCAGGCCATGGTCGCGCAGGCGGCCGATCATCCGGCCGATCGAGGCGTCGGTGTGGGCGAGCGCCTCGGCGAGCTCGGCCGACGGCGTGCCGGCGGCGTCGAGGTAGCCGCCCGGGCCGAACCTGGCGTCCTTCTGCGCGACGCTGACCGCCTGGAAGTTCATGCCGAAGATCGCGGGCACGCCCGGGCGGCTGACCGCGTCGGTCGCGCCCACGAGCCCGTCGTCGCTCCACCTGCCGTCGATCTGGTTGACGATCGCCTGGACCTTGAAGTCGTCGTAGACCTCGGTGAACGCGAGACGGGTCGTGAAGTCGTCGCCCGCGGCGGCGCCGGTGGCCGGCAGCTGGGTCGCCGCCGAGTTGATCTCCGGCGCGAAGAAGTCGTCGAGCCCGCGACCCGACGGTCCGGTGACCAGCTCGTAGGCGAGGTGCTTGTCAGACCACGCGGTGTGCAGGCCGGCGGCGTGCGCGACCTCGAAGATCGTGTTGACGCGCAGGTAGTCGTGCGGGAACACCGGCACGCAGCCCGCGGCGGTCTTGCGATGCGGCAGGTGGTCCGGATCGAGCCGCGACCGCACGACCGCAGGATCGTGGGTCGGACCGGCGCCGGGCGCGCCGAACAGCTGCGAGCTGTCGAGCTCGGCGCGCTCGTCGTACGCGACCATCGTGCCCGGCGTGGCGCAGGTCGCGTCGGGGAACAGCTCGCGCGCGTACGACACGTCGTACCAGCCGCCGGTCGTCGGCGACGATCCGCCGGTGGTCAGCGCGAGCAGGCCAGGGAACGAGTCGCTCGGGTTGGTGGGCGTGCCGTCGAGTCGGTTGACCCAGGCGTTGCTGTACGTGACCCCGCTGCGTGCCAGCGCGGCGAGCTGCGAGCCCGGATGGTCGGCGACGAACCGGGCGAGATCGACCTGGTGGATGCCGTCGATGCTGAGCAGCAGCACGTGCCGGATCCGCAGCTCGGCGCTGTGATCGCGATGGCCGCCGCCGTCGCGATCCCCGCCGCCGTCGCGATCCCCGCCGTCGTCGCGGTCCTCCGCGCTGCGGAGCTGGGCCGGCTCTTCGGCAGCCGGCGGCGGACCGCCGTCGACCGCGCACGAGGCCAGCAGGAAGACGGGCATGGCAGAGACCAGTCGTAGTGGGTGCATGGGAACTCCTTCACCGGTGTCGCGGTGCAGCGCCGATTTACGAGAATCGCGCCTGCGGTGTCCACGCGACACACATGAACTTTGAATAACGACACACGTGATCTTACACTGCAGATTACAATCTGACTCGTGGTACGGCAGATCGGTCGCATGCGTGGCGATCCGGTGACGCGCAGGTCACAGGTGGTCGTCGCGCCGAAGACCTACACGCACCTCGGCGCGCCTCCGATCGCCGTGACGGCGACGGCGACGAGGATGACGAGGTCGAGGACATCGTCGTGACCGCCGGCACCAGCTGCGGCGTCGAGCGCTGGGCGGTCAAGACCGGCACCGACGCGACCGTGAACCTGGTCAACCTCACACCGCAGGACGAAGATGGGCGCCAAGAACCCATTCCGATCGTGCACTGCTTCACCCCTAAACACGTGGGATCGCCAGCACTCGAGATCGCCGACTTCATCGGCCACGCAGCTGGCTGCCAAGCGTCGAATCACGAGCCAGGCGAAGATGTACCAGCAATTGCAAATCGATCTCGCGCGCCACATCAACGCGTTGCACGAGTCGATGATGACGATGCTCCGGAGCCACGACGAGAAGTACACGGACCTGCCCGGGCGGGTCAGCCGGCTGGAGTCCGCGGTGTTCACCCCGAAGCCGGTCTGACCGCCGGTCGGACGGCGACGGCTGTGTGGGGGGGGGGGAACACGATGCCGGCGTCGCGATGGCCGGTGATGTACGCCCTCACCGATCGCCGCTGAATCGGTGCGCTCGCTTGCGCAAAACCGATCGTTCGTGGCGTGGGCGCGCCGGGGGGCAGCGGGGATGCCGCAAAGCTTCACGCGCCCACCTTGTGCCGGAGTGCTCCGAGGCAGACTGTGTCTGGCATTCGAGCTCTGGTGCACGAGCTGGTGCCGCCCAATTCTTCATGTGGAGGATCTCATGACCTCGCAGAACTGCTGGCCGATCGTGTCGAGCTGCACGCTGGCCCTCGCGCTGCTCTCGGCTTGTTTCGACGCCCCTCCGGCTTCCTCACGACCCGGCGAGCCGGGTGATCCAGCCGCGCCGGCCATCGAGACGCCGTCGATCACGACTCCCGAGGGTCAGGCCGCCGCGATCCAGGTGGCCGCCGCGACCACGGTCGTCGTTGACGGCAACGCCGCCGGCCGCGTGTTCGACGGGGTCGGTGCGATCTCCGGCGGCGGTGGGAACAGCCGGCTGCTGTTCGACTATCCGGAGCCGCAACGCAGCCAGATCCTCGATTATCTGTTCAAGCCCGGCGTCGGCGCGGCGATGCAGATCCTCAAGGTCGAGGTCGGCGGGGATACGAACTCGACCAGCGGCGCCGAGCCCAGCCACAAGCACACGGCGACCGACCTCAACTGCAGCCGTGGCTACGAGTGGTGGCTGATGGAGCAGGCCAAGGCGCGCAACCCCGCGATCAAGCTCTATGCGCTGGCCTGGGGCGCTCCCGGGTGGATCGGAAACGGCACGTTCTTCTCCACCGACATGATCAACTACTACGTGAGCTTCCTCGACTGCGCCAAGAACAGCCACGGCCTCACCATCGATTATCTCGGCGGCTGGAACGAGCGCGGCTTCGACAAGGCCTGGTACGAGAACCTCAGG
>DASWRS010000223.1:0-6365 GCA_036403075.1 Kofleriaceae bacterium | reverse complement strand
CCTCCAGCGCCTCCGATGGGAACCGTTTCTGGCGAATCGGTTCCCAGAGGAAGTGCTGCATGTAGAAGCACGTGCTGCAGACGACCTGCAGCATCGGCCTGCCGACTTGCACACCGGGCCTCGAATTGACGAGGTCGATCGCGATCGCCGGCCCTAGGATGTCCCATTCGTGGTGGCGGCAGATGGGGCATACGAGGCCGTCCTCCTCCTTGGCCGCGCCGACATCTATCAGGTGCAGCAGCAGCCGTTCGGGATCTGTGGGTTCGGGGTCTTGGTCGGGCATGGTTCCCGCCGGCATAGCCCGGGTCAGGGTCGCGGATCAAACGACACGCGTGCCGCTCCGGCGTCACCGACGATGCCTCGTGCCGAACCCGTCGTGTCCGCGCTGGCTGCGCCAGTTGGATCGGGTGCAGATCCCGCCGCATCCCGCGGCACTGAACCGGCTGCCCCAAAAGGGTGACCGGTGCCTAAAAAGGCCGATCTCCGACGGGGTTTTGGGGCAAAGCCACGCGCTGGCCGAGCCTCGGACGTTCTGCGCGCCAAGTGCCCGAGAACTCATCGTCGTCGCTTGGCCGAGATCTTGATAGCGCAGGGGCGCATGCTTCCGCGCCAGGTCCTTCCACACCAGTTCTATCTGATCACCCGCCGCTGCACCCAGCGCCAGTTCCTGCCCGCACGCCCGGTTCCGGATCGCCGTCATCTCGCTCGTCGACCACGAGGTCGACCTCGCCGGTGCGCAGCGCCACGCCGACGCCCTGGCCGTCGAGCTCGATCACCATCGGGATGCCCCCGGGCTGATCGGCGCGCAGCGCCGGAATCGCCTCGACCACCAGCCAACGGATCGCGCTCTGAAATGCAGCGATCCGGACGATCCCGGCCGTTCGCCCGGTGGCCGCGGCGACCGCCCGGCCGGCCGCGACGAGCTCGGCCTCGACCCGCTCGGCGTGGGCGGCCAGCGTGAGCCCGACCGCCGTAGGCGCCAGCCGCCGGTGCGTCCGATCGAACAGCGCCACGCCGAGCTCGTCCTCGAGCGTGGCGATCTGCTGCGACACCGCCTGGGGCGTGAGGTGAAGCGCGCGCGACGCGCCGACCACGCCGGCGGCGCGTACGACGGCGAGGAACACACCGAGCCGGCTCGGATCGACACCCCCATGTAAGCGATCCTTACATGAGCCGAAAGATCATCTCGCTGGTCTTGCACGCGGCGACGCCCACAATCACCGCGTGACCCCGCATCGCGCCGCCTCTGCCCCCAAGCCCCGCCTGATCGAGCACAGCAGCTACATCGGACGGTCTCGGTCAGCGGCGGAGCCGGGACGCGTCGCACGGCTCCTTCGAATTAACCTGGTAGCGGTCTCCCCCCGGCGGCGATAACCTCGGAGGTCATGGTCATGCGTTTCGCCCCGATCTAACCTGGCGTACATGACCGGACTGGCTGCGATCCCGGCCGCGAGCGATCGATCCTTCGGCGAGCTGCTCCGCGCGTGGCGGACCGCGCGCGGCACGAGTCAGCTGGCGCTGTCCACGCAGGCCCGGGTCTCGACGCGGCACCTGAGCTACCTCGAGACCGGGCGCGCCCAGCCGAGCCGGGAGATGGTGCTCATGCTGGCGCAGGCGTTCGAGATGCCGCTCCGCGACCGCAATGCCTTCCTGCACGCCGCCGGGTTCGCGCCGATGTATCGCGAGACGCCGCTGCACGCGCACAGCCTGGGCCCCGTGCGCGACGCGCTCGATCTGCTGCTGCGCTCGACGGAGCCCAACCCCACCTTCGTGCTGAACCGCCGCGCCGATATCCTCGCGACCAACGAACCCGGCCACTGGCTGCTGGTGACGTTCAACGAGGACCTCGCGTCGTTCGCGCAGCCCTACAACATCGGCAGGTTGCTGGTGGATCCCAAGGGCGACCGCGCGTACATCGAAAACTGGGCGGAGGTCGCGCGCCGGTCCCTCACGCGCCTGACCCGCGAGCTCAGCGGCGCCCATGTCCGCGACTCGATCGACGAGGAGCTGTTGAAGGCGATCACGCCCACGTGCGCGGAGCTCGGCGGCCCGCCCGACATCTCGGAGCCGCTCGCCCCGCTGCTCTCGCTGCGGTTTCGCCGCGGCGACCTCGCGCTGAACCTGTTCTCGACCCACGCCACGCTCGGCACGCCGCTCGACGTGACGCTCCAGGAGCTCCGCATCGAGATCTTCTTCCCGTCCGACGATGCCAGCAAGCGCGTGCTCGAGGCCCGCCGGGCGCCCGCCTAGCGCCCGACGGTGCCGGCGATCCAGGCCTCGATCTTCGCGCGCAGCACCGGCAGCGGTACCGCCCCGTCCTCGAGCACGCGGTCGTGGAAGGCGCGCAGGTCGAAGCGCGCGCCGAGCGCGTGCTGGGCCTCGGCGCGCAGCCGCGAGATCTCGAGATATCCGATCATGTACGCAGAGGCCTGACCGGGCCAGGCGATGTAGCGATCGATCTGGTTCTGGGCCTGGTCTCGGGACAGCGCCGTGTGGGCGAGCAGCGCGTCGATCGCCTTCTGGCGGTCCCAGCCGAGCGCGTGGATCCCCGTGTCGACGGCGACGCGGACGGCGCGCCACGCGCGGTTGCTGAACATGCCCATGCGATCGGCGTCGCTGGAGTACAGGCCCAGCTCGTCGGCGACGCCCTCCGCGTAGAGCGCCCAGCCCTCGCCGTAGCCGCTGTTGAACAGCTCGCGTGCGATCACCGGGACGCCCGGGCGGTGGAGCGCGATGTCGACCTGGAGGTGGTGGCCGGGGAAGGTCTCGTGAAACGCCGTGCCCTCGTCGAGCACGCGGCTCTGCTGCTCGGGCTCGTAGAGCCGGATGCGGTACGTCGCCGGGTGGCTGCCGTCGAGCGCCGCGGGCTCGTAGTAGGAGCTCGAGGTCTTGGCGATGAAGTCAGCGATCGGCTCGACGGTCACGTCGCCCGGCGGCAGCAGACCGAACGCGCGCGGCAAGGCCGTCCTGGCGCGCGCGATGGTGGCACTGGCGAGCGCGATCGCCTCGTCGCGGTCCTTGTAGCGGTACTGCGCGCTGTCCCGGAGGCTCGCGAGCAGCGTCTTGAGATCAGTGCCACCGAAGCTGCGGTCGGCGAGCGCCTTCATGTCCGCCTCGATGGTGGCGAGCGCGTTCCAGCCCCGCTCGTGCGCCTCGGCGGGATCGAGGTCGAGCGTGGTGTACGTCCGCAGGACGGCGCGGTAGCACGCCGCGCCCAGCGGGTTGCCCGAGACGCCGGGGGTCGAGCGGGCGTGCGGGAGGTACTCGTGGACGAGGAAGTCGTGGTAGCGCTGGACCGCGGGCAAGAAGCTCGTGGCAAGGACCTGG
This sequence comes from Kofleriaceae bacterium, assembly GCA_036403075.1. Lineage (GTDB taxonomy): Bacteria > Myxococcota_A > Polyangia > Haliangiales > Haliangiaceae > JABFXX01. Next base: position 3,038 of record DASWRS010000223.1, on the reverse strand, counting down.
ACGAGCTTCGCGTGGAGCTCGGGGCTGCCGTCGCGGTCGGCCGGGCTGAGGAACGGCGACTGGTCCGCCGGCGTCGCCAGCAACCGCTCGGTCTGGCCGATCACCGCGCGCACGCTGCCCTCGTAGGCGAGGTAGCCCTCGCGCAGGCCCTCGCGCAGGTTCGCGATCTGCGTGTCGACGTAGCCACCCATCTTCGCGGCGCGAGCGACCGCCTGCGCGCGCAGCGTGTCGCTGCCGACCGGCTGGCGCTCGGCGAGCGTCATGAAGCGGGTCGCCCACCCGTTGCCCGAGGCGCTCACGGTCCACAGCTCCTCGCGACAGACGTACTCGCCCAGGGCGCTGTCGACGACCTCGCGCGCGAACTGGTAGCTCAGGCGGGCCTGCGCATTGCCCGCGAGCGCGGCGGGATCGATCGCAAGGAGCTCGTCGCGCCACGACGCCAGCTTCGCCGCGCGCGCCGCGACGCCGGCGATCGAGTCGTCCGGGAGGCCATCGAACGTCGCGCCCGGGGGCCGAAGAAACGTGGGGTACTCCGGGAACAGCTCGAACTGATCGGCCCGGACGCGCTCGCCGAGCTCGACAGCGCGGCGCTCCGCGTCGCCGGGGCTGGCCCGCCCCTCGGGCACGGGGGCGGACCGGGCACCGCAGCCGGCCGCGACGACCGCCGCGGCGGTGATGAGGTTCATGCCGTGCGCACGTGTCATGCGAGCGCCTTTCGATTCACCGCTTCAGCGGGCGAGGTTCAGCACCACGTCGCGCAGGAACTGCGCGCCGTCATCGAGCCACTTCGTCGGCACGCGCTCGTCGGGGCCGTGCGCGGTGCGCCCGGCGGTGGCCTCGAGAAACGACGTCGGCGATCCGTACAGGCCGTAGGATCGGATCCCCGCCGCGCGAAGGAAGCGGGAGTCGCTCGCCCCGACCAGCATCGTCGGGTACACGGCGGCGCCCGGCCAGCGCGCCGCGGCCTTGCGCACGGCGTCCATCACCGACGCATCGATCTCCGTGAGCGGCGCGCCGCCTCCGAGCTCCGGCTCCAGCGTCACGGTCACGGCGCGATCGGCGATGATCCGCTCGAGCGTGGCCTGGACCTGCGCCGGCGTCTCGTCGGGGAGGATGCGGCAGTTGACCACGGCCTCGGCGGTGGTCGGCAGCACGTTCGCCTGCGGCGAGGCCTGCAACATCGTCGTCACGCAGGTCGTGTGGACAAGCGCGTTCAGGTAGCGGTCGGTCGAGACGATCTTGTCGTCGCCGGGGCTCACCTTCGGTGCGCTCGCGACGATCCGCTCGAGCGCACCGCGAACCGGCGGCTGCGCTCGCGTCGCACGGAACGCCAGCTGATCTTTCGCAGGAGGCAGGACGCGCGGCGGAAATCGCTGCGCGGCCACCCGCTCCAAGGCCCGCGCCAGCGTGGCCGTGGGATCGCTGTCGGTCGGCGGCAACGACGAGTGCCCGCCGGGGCCGTGGACCACGAGCCGGTAGCTCTGGTAGATCTTCTCGGCCGCGCTGACCTCCACGGCATCGATGTGGGACTGGTCGTCCGCGGCGACGATGTCGCCGCCCTCATCGAGCGCGAGCTCGGCGTCGATCAGCTCGGCGCGGTGGTCGACCAGCCAGCGCACCCCGATCTTGTCGCTCTCCTCACCCGCGGTCAGGGCGACGATGACATCGCGGGACAGCGTGGCGTGACCGCGGGCGAGCTCGAGGACGATCGTGACAATGGCCGACGCCATGCCCTTGTCGTCGCTGACGCCGCGCCCGTAGAGGAACCCGCCCTGCTCCGTCGCGCGGAACGGCGGCACGGTCCAGGGCTGGCCCTCGACCGGCACGACATCGACGTGCGCCATCAGCAGCAGCGGCCGCTTCGCGCCGCTGCCCTTGAAGCGGACGACGAGCGTGCCGCGTCCGGGCGCGGGCTCGAAGATCTCCGCGTGGAGGCCCGCGTCCTCGAACCGTTTGGCGATCGGCCGGAGCGCGTCGGTCTCGTGGCCGTGGCTGGTGTCGAACGAGATCAGCTCGGCGAGGATGGCGCGCCGCTCGGCTGCGAAGCTGAGGACCGGAGACGGCACCGCGGCCGGATCAGCGGACTGGGCTGCGAAGCTGACCGGGCGAGCTCGGACGGGCGACGCGGCCGGTGGTGACACCGGCGGCGAGATCGCGGAACAGGCCGAGGTACATGCCGCTGCGACGCAGCAGCCGACGACGATCGACGACAGGCTCATGGGATGGCTTTCGAGTCGAGCGCCGAGGACACCGCGCCGACCTCGCGAGAGCTTGCACAGCCGGAGCGGCCGCGTCGATAACCTCGGAGGTCATGGCCGCGCGTCTCGTGTGCTCGCGCCACCCCGGCGCGTCACGGCGTCACGGGGTCACGCGCGCGGCCTGTCCGAGGTTAGTTTCGGAAGCTCACGCGTCCGGAATTCGGACACGCTGGCCGAGCCTCGGACGTTCAGAGCGCCAAGTGCCCGAGAATTCATCGTCGTCGCTTGGCCGAGATCTTGATGGGGGAGGGGCGCATGCTTCCGCGCCAGGTCCTTCCACGCCAGTTCTATCTGATCACCCGCCGCTGCACCCAGCGCCAGTTCCTGCTCCGGCCGGACGCGGCGACCAACAACGCATTCCTGTACTGCCTGATCGCCGCCGCGTTGCGCTGCGAGATCGAGGTGCTGCTGCCGTGCGCGATGAGCAACCACTACCACGCGGTGATCTACGATCGCGCGGGCCGGTACCCGGAGTTTCTCGAGCACTTCCACAAGCTGGTGGCGCGCAGCCAGAACGCGCTGCGCGGCCGCTGGGAGAACTTCTGGTCGTCGGAGCAGACCTGCGTGGTGAAGCTGGTCGGCCGCGACGCGGTGATCGACAAGCTGGTGTACGCGGCGGCCAACCCGGTGCTCGACCATCTGGTCGACCGGGTGCATCACTGGCCGGGCGTCAACGGTCTCACCGCGCTGCTGACGGGTCGAACGCTCCGCGCGACGCGGCCGCTTCACTTCTTCCGGCGCGAGGGCGCGATGCCGGACACGCTCGAGGTGCCGCTCACC
>DASWRS010000222.1:0-7848 GCA_036403075.1 Kofleriaceae bacterium | reverse complement strand
GGTGAGCGGCACCTCGAGCGTGTCCGGCATCGCGCCCTCGCGCCGGAAGAAGTGAAGCGGCCGCGTCGCGCGGAGCGTTCGACCCGTCAGCAGCGCGGTGAGACCGTTGACGCCCGGCCAGTGATGCACCCGGTCGACCAGGTGGTCGAGCACCGGGTTGGCCGCCGCGTACACCAGCTTGTCGATCACCGCGTCGCGGCCGACCAGCTTCACCACGCAGGTCTGCTCCGACGACCAGAAGTTCTTCCAGCGGCCGCGCAGCGCGTTCTGGCTGCGCGCCACCAGCTTGTGGAAGTGCTCGAGAAACTCCGGGTATCGGCCCGCCCGATCGTAGATCACCGCGTGGTAGTGGTTGCTCATCGCGCACGGCAGCAGCACCTCGATCTCGCAGCGCAACGCGGCGGCGATCAGGCAGTACAGGAATGCGTTGTTGGTCGCCGCGTCCGGGCGGAGCAGGAACTGGCCTGGGTGCAGCGGCGGGTGATCAGATAGAACTGGCGTGGAAGGACCGGGCGCGGAAGCATGCGCTCTGCGCTATCAAGATCTCGGCCAAGCGACGACGATGAGTTCTCGGGCACTTGGCGCAGAACGTCCGAGGCTCGGCCAGCGTGTCCGAATTCCGGACGCGTGAGCTTCCGAAACTAACCTCGGACAGGCCGCGCGCCAGCCGGAACGCCGGATCCTCGGTCTCGATCGGTGCATGGGCCCGTGGTCGGCGGGTGCGGTCGGTCGGCGCATGGCGGTTACGGGGCGAGAGCTTGTTGCCACCGGCGGACCAGTGCGACGATGCCGATCGCGATCCACACCAGGTTGAGCGCCGCCGAGGCCCACGCGCGGTTGCTCCCCGAGTTGACCGCGATGCCGGCGGCACCGACGATGTTCATGATCTGGAACGCGGCGCCGTCTCCGGTGAGCCTGCGCAGCGAGACCAGCGCGTACGCCGCGAGCAGGATCGCGGCGCCGGACCAGCCGGCGATCTCGATCGCGGCGGTCACGGGATCACCGCGTAGGCGCGCACGGGGAAGGTGCCGAACCGTTCGATGCGCGGCGGCGCGGCGTGGAACGAGAAGCCGGTCACCGGCAGCTGATCGAGCCCGCACAGGTGCTCGACGATCGGGATCCCGGCGCCAAGCAGGCCGGTGTGGGCCGGGCGCGTGCGGTCGGCGATGTCGTCGATGTTGACCGAGTCGATCCCGACCAGCACGGCGCCGTGGTCGACCAGCCACTCGGTCGCGGCGCGGGTGAGGTACGGCGCATCGGTCCCGTAGGCCGGCGTGCGCCATTGCCGCTCCCAGCCGGTGTGCACCAGCACGGCGCGGCCGGCGACGTCGTATGGCGCCAGGTCGTTCGCGTCGACCGCGCGGCGGTCCGAGCCGGTGACGCGCACCACGACGCCGTCGAGCGCGGCCAGCCGCTCGAGCGCGAGCACGGCGAGATCCGCGCCGTCGTCGAAGCGATGAAACGGGCTGTCGAGGTAGGTGCCGGTGTTGGCGACCATCGAGATCCGGTCGATCCGGAACCGGATGCCGGACCCGAACAGCGCCTCGGCGGCCTCGCGGGTCAGGTGCTGGGTCATCTCGGGGCCGGGCAGTCCGGGGTAGCTCGTCATACCGTGCTCGATCGTGTGGCTGAGCTCGATCAGGCGGGGCTTGGGGGCAGAGGCGGCGCGATGCGGGGTCACGCGGTGATTGTGGGCATTGCCGCGTGCAAGACCAGCGAGATGATCTTTCGGCTCATGTAAGGATCGCTTACATGGGTGTCGATCCGCGCCGGCTCGGTGTGTTCCTCGCCGTCGTACGCGCCGCCGGCGTGGTCGGCGCGTCGCGCGCGCTTCACCTCACGCCCCAGGCGGTGTCGCAGCAGATCGCCACGCTCGAGGACGAGCTCGGCGTCGCGCTGTTCGATCGGACGCACCGGCGGCTGGCGCCGACGGCGGTCGGGCTCACGCTGGCCGCCCACGCCGAGCGGGTCGAGGCCGAGCTCGTCGCGGCCGGCCGGGCGGTCGCCGCGGCCACCGGGCGAGCGGCCGGGATCGTCCGGATCGCTGCATTTCAGAGCGCGATCCGCTGGTTGGTGGTCGAGGCGATTCCGGCGCTGCGCGCCGCTCAGCCCGGGGTCATCCCGATGGTGATCGAGCTCGACGGCCAGGGCGTCGGCGTGGCGCTGCGCACCGGCGAGGTCGACCTCGTGGTCGACGAGCGAGATGACGGCGATCCGGAACCGGGCGTGCGGGGGATCGCGATCCACCAGCTGCGCCACGACCCGTACCACATCGTGGCGGCATCGACGATCGCGCGCACGCTGCGCGGCGTGGAGGCGCTCGCGACGCAGCGCTGGATCGCGGCGCCGGCGGGAACCGCGTGCCACGCTGCCCTGCTCCGGCTTGCGCGGCGCGGCCGGTTCGAGCCTGATGTGGCGCACCTGTGCAAGGAGTTCCCGTCGGTGCTCGCGCTGGTCGCCGCCGGGGAAGGCGTCGCGATCGTCCCCGAGCTCGCGCTGTGCGACGCATCCGCGGTCGCGGCGTGCCCGATCACCGGGCTCGGCGCGCGCAAGCTGCTCGCGCTGCAGCGGACCTCGCGGCGCGGCACCGAGCCCGCGGTCGACGCCGTGGTCAGCGCGCTGCGCCAGCGGTCGCGCGATGCGCGGGGAGACCGGCTACCAGGTTAGTTCGAAGGAACCGCATGCCCGTCCCGGCTCCGCCGCTAACCGAGACCATGCCGATGTAGCTGCTGTGCGTTGCCTCACCAGCTGCCGGATGCTCAACCCGAGCTGGCCATCGGCGATCCGGGGGAGACCGCTACGAGTTAATTCCGATGCACCGGGTGCATTCCCGAAAGCGGTCGCCTCGTGGTGGTCGGGCGGCGGCATTCCGACGACGTCGCCCTGTTCGGAACCCCTGCAGCTCACAGGGGGAAGCACGCCTCACAGTCCGGCTAGCCTTGAGGGCGGAGCCTCTCGCAGTCTACGCTGTGCGTTACCTCCATGATGGAAGCACCGCTCCTCATCGCCCCGCTCGGGCTTGCCCGTCGGTTCGTCGTGCGCTCCTGGCTCGGCGGGTGTTCGCACTGGCGACTGGCCTCGCCGCCGCCGTCGGGTTCATCGTCTGGCAGGCCGGGGCCGCGCGAGACATCGTGCGCGACCAGCAAGTGTGGTCACATGGCGCGGTCGCCGAGGACCTCCGCGTCTCGGGCCAGGAGACGTCGCGCAACTTCGTCCTGAACTCGTACGAGCTGACCGCGACGTTCACCACGCGCGACGGGCAGCCTCGGTCCGAGAAGATCTCGTTCGATGCGTTCCTGCAATCGGTCGATCAGGACGCTCCCCTCGATGCACGGTACGACACCGCCGATCCCTCCCGTGTCGTTCTCAGCTGGGCGATGGACGTCACCCGGGGACGCTGGTGCGCGGTCGCGTTCCTGGGCGTCATGGGCCTGATCATCGCGGCCTCGCTGCTGATGGTGGGCATCCGCGCGCTCGGCCGACTCTTCGTGGCGCGCCGGGCGACGGCGAGCTTCGAGGAGCTCGAGCTGACCGTCGTGCAGGCGACGACGATCCGGCACAACGGTCGCCCGACCGGCCGTATCAAGTACGAGTTCTTGGTCCCCGACGACCTGCACGTTGCCGGGAAACGCACCAGGAAGCGCAGCGTCACCTTCAACGAGAAGAAGGAGACGCCAGTCTTCCTGAGCGGGGACGGCAAGCGCATCCTCGGCGTCCGCGCCTCGGCCAGCCGCGACGTCCCCGTCGTGCCGAGGCAAGACGGCTATCCCTTCGCGCTCTCGGACGCCGCGCGAGAGGCGCTGACCGCGGCCGCGGCGCGCCGGAGCGAACGCTGATGGCGCCGCGCGGGCGTCGGTGCGAGTGCCGCGGCATCCCGAACCGCCGATGATGTCCTGGTAGCGCGTCGCCATCTCCCGGGTAGGAGCGCGTTGTTACCAGCGTTACTCGGCGGTGCCCTGGAGGAGAAGACCTACGCGGAAGACGTTCCGCATGCTCAGTTAGCACCTGGCTCAGGAGGGGCGGGTCGCCGCGCTGCCATAGACGCGCTGCCAGACGACCTTGCCGTCTGGTGCCAGGCGGACGACCCAGACGTTGGTCTTGCCTGGCCCGCTGCTCGTCGAGCCAACGAGCACAACGCCACCGTCGCTCGTGGCGTCGAGGCCGCTCAGAATCTCGAACGCTTGGCCGTCGTCCGAAGCCTTGTATCGCTGATCCCAGAGCAGAGCGCCATCGGCGCGGATCCGCCAAACGTGTGGCATGCGCTCGCCCTCCGCGGTCGCCATCTCGCCCGCGATCGCGTAGCCGCCCGGCAGGCCCACGGCGGCCCAGGCCCGCGCGTTCGCAGAATTCGCGGAGAGCGCGCGTTCCCATGTCACGGTGCCCGTGGCGTCACAGTGCGCGAGCCAGACGTGCACAGGAGCGCGTTGGTCCACCGTCCCGCTCCCCACCGCCAACATGCCGTCTTGATCTACGACCAAGGCCGCGGGGTCGCCTCGTCCGCTGGTTGGAAGCACGTGCTGCCAGCGAGCCTGGCCGCTCGGCGCGAAGGACGCCAGTTGGGCGCGACCGAAACCAGTGGTTGACGTCTCGGTGGTCCCGAGCGCGGCGAGGTCGCCAGAGGGTAGCAGCCGGATCGCCTTGATCTCGTCGACCGCGAGCACGCGCTCAGCAGGGCCGTGGAGCGCGGGATCGGTCGTGACGAGCCATCCCTTCCAGGCGGACGAGCCCCCCGCGAGGATTGCGCCATCTGCGCGGACCTGGACCGAGTTGAACCCCGTGACGCCGCGTGGCCCAAAGAACGCCGCGCCGAGGATCTCACCCGCGGCATCGACCTGGAACAAGGACGCCTGATAGGCCGTCGCGCTCCGCTGTACCTCGCCCGCGATCACGAACCCACCTTGGGTTCGACGAGTGATCGCTCGGGCGGCCCCGTACTTCGGATCGTAATGGCGCTCCCAGGTGACGACACCATCGAGAGTGAGGCGCAGTAGCCAGGTGTGCTCGGACTCGCCGGCCGGATTCGCCGTGGCGAGGACCGTGATTCCCTCCGGCCCGACAACGACCGCCTCGGCGCCCTGGTGACCGGCAAGCGATGGGTCGTGTGTCAGATACGCCTGCTCGAGATCATCCTTGGACATGGAGAGCGAGCCGTTGCTCATCGAGCGCCTCTCGCATCCCGCCGCGATGCAGCAGATCGACAACAAAGTCGCCACTCTCGAAAATCGTCCACAGGTAATACCTCTCATCATGGCCGTTGGGAGGACGCTCACAACTTCGACCTCGGTGGCGTCGTCCACTTACGAAAGTCCGCCTCGACGCGCTGGTGCTCGGCGGCGTACCGCGAGACGAAGGCCGAGACCGCCGCCGCCGGCTCGCTCGGCAGCGCTTTGCGGACGTGTGCTTCCGTGACGAACATGAACTGCGCAAATTGCTTGGAGTACGCCCAGCCATCGGCGCTCTTGTCGGTCAGCACCACCGCCTTTTCGGGCTCGGTGAGGCCGTCGATGATCGGATCCAGGTCACCGCCGGTACCTACCCGGGACATGCGGTTGGGGTTGAGCCAGGCGTCGAGCTCGTGCAGGTGCTGGCGGGTATCGACCCTCGCAAACTCCGTGCCGTCGCGGTAGCCGGAGGATGCTGGGGGCCGCGTGTCCGTGGCCGGATCAAACCCATTGCCACCGGGCGTAAATTTGTCTCCAAGTCCCATGCCGTATTTCCAGCGGTCGTCCACGTTCTGCAAATCGGGCTGATCGAATCCGGGGACGCGACCGTCGTTGTTGTACGGACCCTTGGCCACCTCGTCGTCGCCCGTGACCGCGGCGCCAGCGCCGGCGAAACGCTTCTTGCGGGCGATGTAGTCGAGCTGACTGCGGGTCTGCGGAGACATCCGCGCATACATTGGCTGAATGAGAGACTGCTCCTCGGAGAGCACCCGCATATCCCACTGCAGTGCTGCTTTCCCTTTGAGGGGCGCCCCCTCGATCAGCTGCTTGAGCTTCGGAAGAACGTTGTCGAAGATGACCTGGTTTCCCTCGCGCATCGCGCCCTGCAGCTCAACGTTGGCCATCCCGAGGCTGTCGTTTGCAAAGGCGTGACTCTCGTCCATGTCCGCGATCTGATGGGCGCCGTTCGCGACCACATAGGCGGCGAGGGCCCATCGGGTCGTGAACTTGAGACTCACGCTGTACTCGTAGAACCATTTGTAAAAGTCACGGCGCTCGACAACCTTGACGTATTGGCTCGAATCGGCAGCGTGGAGGTTCCGCAGGCAAGCCGCCTGCCAGCGCGGGGAATTCGTCTCGCGGTCCTGGCGGGTCCAGTCTTGGACCCCGGTGATCTCGGCGTCCGACGTGACCTCCTTGCGCTGGACCGAACCCGCACCGGCTCCAGTTGCGGATCCGCCGGCCATCTCGCCGAGCAAGGACTCGGCGCTCTGGCCAGCAACGACTCGGTCGGCCACCGCATCGGCGTGGCGTTCATAGGCGTCGTTAGCCTCGCCGACGCTGCCTTTCAGCTGGACGCCCGCCTGCTGCTGGACCACATGCGCGGCCTCGTGCGCCGCCGTATGAAGATCCGGCGAACCGGCGAAGACCACGTGGTGGCGGGTCGTGAACGCCTTGGCACCGATATCTTGGCTTGCCTGCTGAGCAGCACCGTCGGTGTGGGCACGCACGCCACTGACGTCGTGGCGACCGAACAAGCGTTGGATCGTGTCCCCATGGGGCAACGCACCGCCCGCACCGGCGGTTCCGCGCTCGGCGGCGGCACGAACGTCACCGATTGCAGCCGCTCCGGTCTCCTTGCGTTGCACGACTTCGCCGTAGCTCGCCTCCACCAGCGTGCGCCTGCCAGGCGCACTTCCGTCGACCCGTTCCGGCGCAGATGCTGCCGCCGGGCTCCCCCCGCCGGACTGATAGTCGTGTCCCATCTAGATCTCCCGTCGTGACCGCTGGCTCCGAAAGTGTCTCATGTCGTCGCCTACGCTGCCAGGCGCCCGCCCGGGGGAGACCGCTACGAGGTTAATTCGCGGGGAGACCGCTACGGGCGGGGAGACCGCTACGAGGTTAATTCGAAGGAGCCGTGCGACGCGTCCGGCTCCGCCGCTGACCAAGACGATGCCGATGTAGCTGCTGTGCGTTGCCTTACCAGCTGCCGGACGCCCGGCCCGAGCTGGCTATCGGCGATCCGCGATCACCTTGTCGGCCGTTGGCCGGAGGCACGTGCGATCAAGGCATGCGTGGTGCCGCGTCGACGCCGCGACATCGACGCGCCCGCTTCGCGGCCCACAGGTGTCTCGAGCACCGGCACGACGCTCCCGAGTCGCGGTCCACAGGCCCGGCGAGATCATGTCTCGAGCACCGGCACCGAGGCGAACCGCTGGAGCCAGTAGGTACCGGGCGGGAATACGACGGGTGCGCCATGACGCCAGAGTGCGCGGGCATCGGCGTACGCCATCGCAAATGCGCGATTTCGCAGCAGTGCCTCGAGCCGCGCCCACTTGTTTCGCGACGCGACCTGCGGCCGCAGGTTCTGTCGAGGCTCCCAGCTGGACGGGTGCTCGCGCCACGACTGCGCGAGCACCCCGCGCCGGCCCAGCACGCGCCTCCCGGTCCGAAGCCGCTCGGCCGCGTGGTCCTCCTTGACCGCGCGCACGCGGTCCCGTAGCTCGGACAGCACCTCGGCCGCGGGCCCAAGCTCGGGCGGGAGGGTGAGCGGCACCTCGAGCGTGTCCGGCATCGCGCCCTCGCGCCGGAAGAAGTGAAGCGGCCGCGTCGCGCGGAGCGTTCGACCCGTCAGCAGCGCGGTGAGACCGTTGACGCCCGGCCAGTGATGCACCCGGTCGACCAG
>DASWRS010000221.1:0-40013 GCA_036403075.1 Kofleriaceae bacterium | reverse complement strand
CTCCCCGCGCTGCTGCGCCACCCGGTGGTCGCCGGGCTCGGGTTCGGCGTGGTGGCGTTCTTCGTGATGTCGTGGGGCGTGGTGCCGCTGTCGGGCGCGCCGCACGGCAGCGGGATCCCGCCGCTGGCCGTGATGGTCAATGGCATCGTCGGCCACGCGGTGTTGATCGGGCTGCCGATCGCGCTGTTCGCGGCGCGCTCGATCCGCCGCCCGGCGCGCCCCGCCGGGGTGCCGGTCACGGCGTGAGCGAGACGACGGGGGCGACGCGCGGCACGACCCCGCCGCGCCGGCCGACCTCGATCGAGCCGTAGCGCTCGACGAACGCGGGGGGCAGCCGCCGGCCGGTCGGCGGGCACAGCCACAGCCGCAGCAGGTGGCGGCGGCGCGCCGGGTCGGGATCGTCGACGAACGCGGTGCGATCGTGGAGCAGCTGGTGGTTGTGCACGAGCTGGACGTCGCCGGGCTCGAGGTCCATCTCGAGGTGGAGGCCGGGATCGTCGAGCACGGCGTCGAACGCGTCGAGCGCGGCGCGCTGGCGCTCGGTGAGCCGCGGGGCGGCCGGGAACCGCGCGGCGGAGTCGATGTAGCGCCGCTGGTAGATCACGGTCAGACGATCGTCGAGGTACGACAGCACCGGGATCTCGAACCACGGCCGCGCGCCGGGCGGCTCCTCGCCGCGGTGGTCGGTGGCGACCGGCTCGAACAGCGCGGCGGCGAGCTCGGGGTCGCGGGCGAGCACGGCATTCCACGCCGCGGCCGCGCTCACCAGGCTGCTGCGGCCGCCGCTGCGCGCCGCGCGCAGGCAGAGCAGCGCGACGACGTCGGCCGAGTCGGTGTGGAAGCCCTGGCGCTGGTTGGTCTGGTACAGCCGGGTCGACGGATCGGCGGCGTCGAAGCCGAGGTCGCAGACGTGGCCGAGCAGGTGGCCGCGCGCGTTCTGGGGGACCGGCTCGCCCAGGTGGCGACCGAGCACCCACAGCCGCGCCGCGACCCGGGCCGGATCGTCGCCGACCGGCAGGCCGCGCAGCACGACGAAGCCGCGGCCGGACAGCAGCTCGTCGCGCACGCCGGCAACCCGTGCCGCGATCGGCGGAGCCTCGGGGCGCCGGTCGAGCGCGGCCGCCGGCCATCCGGCCGCGACCAGGCGGGCCGCGGCGGCGTCGAGGGCGGCGAGCTCGTCGGCGGTGAACCGGTGCAGCCACTGCCCGGGGGCGGCGGCGAGCTCGGCACCGCGCCAGGCGTCGCGGCCGGTCAGGGGGGCGGTCGGGGGGGCCGGCGGCATGCGCGGCGAGCTTTGGGCGGCCGGCGCCGCGAGTCAAGGGCGTGCGCCCAAGCGCCGTGTGCGCGCGGTGGACGCGCCTTGTACACCCCGGCGCTATCCCATCCTCGGGTTGCCGGCCGCGGGTGTCCGGCCATACTCGAGATCTGCAATTCGTCGGTACGAGCGGCGCGCCTCGCCGCCCGGCCGGCGCGATCTGCGCGACGCGCGGGAGCGCTGGCAAGTGCGCAGAACCTGCGACTGTGTCGAGATGCACACCTCGCGAGATGTCCCGGCGATGTCATCGAATCGACCTGACGCATGCGACGCGCGTCTCTATACTACGTAGCAGCCGGCGCCATGCAGACCGCACACCGTCCCCGACCGGCACGCGAGCCCAGGACCCTGGCGGCGGCGATCGCCGCCCTGCTGGTGCACGGGGCCATCCTCGGCACCGTGCACGCGTTCGGGGTCTCGATGGTCGGCACGAGCCGCGGGCGCAGCGCCGAGCCCAAGCCGCTCCCCGAGGTCGCCGACTTCGAGCTCAAGGCGTCGTGCTTCGACGATGCGGTGCTCGCGGCGTCGGGGCGCTCGGCGCTGTGCCTGGCGCCGTGGGTCCACGACGTCGACCAGTGCTGGAGCGACACGCAGATGGCGATGTGGATCGAGCTGTCGGGGTGCCAGGCGGCCGCCGATCCCGGGACGGCGATCACGATGGTCGAGCCCCGGGCGATCGAGAAGCTCACGCCGATCGATCCCGAGCGGCTGCTCGAAGAGAACCAGCGAGCACCGACGCCGCCGCCCCCCAAGCCGCAGGTCCAGCAGCAGCAGCAGCAGGCCGCCGCGCAGCCGCCGCCGCCGCCCCCGCAGCCCAAGCAGGCGCTGCCGCAGCAGGTGGTCGAGACCGCCAAGCCCAGCGAGGAGAAGGAGCCGGACAATGCCCGGTTCCTCGCCGAGTACAACACCCGGGTCGAGAAGCAGAAGGTCGCGCGCGGCGCCCGTAACGAGCCGATGATCGCCAAGTCCAAGCCCGCGGAGCTGACGCCCAAGGAGCAGGCCAAGGAAGATCCGTCGCTCAAGCAGAAGCCGCCGGATCGGCCGGAGGGCCGGAACGCGGACGCGCCTGACGTGCCGGGCAAGCTGTCGATGCGGAACCCGGGCTCGCTGTCGCCGGCGCCGACCGAGCAGGAGGCCAAGACGCGCGGCGCGGTGAACGGTGCCACCGGGACGCCGGTCGCGGACGGCTTCACCGCGCGCAAGGGCGACGGCTCGCTCGAGCAGCAGCGCCGCGAGCGCTCCGAGATCCCGCGCGGCCAGGGCGGGGCGGGCGGCGGCGTGCCGGACGTCCCCAACCTCAAGCCGAGCGAGGAGGTGCTCGAGCGCGCGATCGGCGGCGGCTCGGTCGATCACCTCGAGGACGTCGACAACGGCGACGAGACCTCGCTGTCGGCCAAGCGCTGGGTCTACGCCAGCTTCTTCAACCGGCTCAAGCGCCAGGTCGCGCAGAACTGGGATCCGAACTCGGTGTGGCGCCACGCCGATCCGACGGGGACGAAGTACGGCAGCAAGACCCGCGTGACCGAGGTCCGGGTCAGCCTGTCGCCCAAGGGCGACCTCACCAAGATCGTCGTGGTCGGTCCGTCCGGCTCGGCCGAGCTCGACGAGGAGGCGATGCGCGCGTTCCGGGTCGCGGCGCCGTTCCCGAACCCGCCCGACGGGCTGGTCCAGAAGGACAACCTGATCACGTTCGGGTTCTCGTTCTTCTTCGAGCTCGGGCAGCAGCACCTGTCGTGGCGGCTGCCGCAGGCGATGTGAGCCGCCGGCTCGCGGCGATCGCTTCGATCGCGCTGATCGGCGCCGCTCTCGAGCCGCTCGTCCGCGCGCCGGACGACGACGGCTTCCCGCTGTCGACCTACCCGATGTTCGGGGCGCCGCGGACGACCACGCTGACCATGGCCCGCGCCGAGGGCGCCACGTCGGGCGGCGCGCCGCGGCGGCTGTCGCCCGCGCACCTGGGCACCGCCGAGGTCATGCAGGCGTTCACCACGCTGCAGCGCGCGGTGGTCGCGGATCCGGCGGAGCGCGCGGCGCTGTGCGCGGCGATCGCGGCCCGGGTCGCCGGCGACGCCGACCAGCGCGACGTGGCCGAGGTCCGGATCGTGTTCGGGACCCACGATGCCGTGGCGCTGCTCGAGGGCGGGCCGCCGGGGCCAAGCGACGAGGAGATCCTGGCGCGCTGCGACGTGCCGCGGGGCCGGCGGTGACCCGGCTCGCGCGCTGGTGGTTCGCACCCGCGCCCGCCGAGCGCCTCGCCGCGCTGCGGATCGCCGTCGGGGCGTTCGCGGTGGTCTGGCTGGTCGCGCGGCTCCCCGAGCTCGCCGCCGTGGCGCGGTCGCCGGCGCGCGAGCTCGCCGCCGTCGGCGTGATCCGCGTGCTGCACGCGCCGCTGCCGGCCTTCGCCGTGCTCGCGATCGCCGCGGCGACGATCGCGCTGCTCGTCGCGTTCACCGCCGGCGTTGGCTACCGCGTCACCGCGCCGCTCGCGGCGCTGGGCCTTCTGTGGACGCTGTCGTATCGCAGCTCGTGGGGGATGGTGTTTCACACCGAGGACCTGCTGGTGCTGCACGTGCTCGCGCTGGCGTGCGCGCCGGCGGCGGACGCCTGGACGCTGGTGCGCCGCGGGCGACCGGCCGCGCCGTCGGCGGGCCACGGCTGGGCGATCAAGCTGCTCGCCGCGCTGACCTGCGCGACCTACCTGCTCGCCGGGATCGCGAAGCTGCGGCTCGCGGGCCTGCACTGGCTCGACGGCGACCAGCTCGGCGCGCAGATCGCGATCGACAACGCGCGCAAGGCGCTGCTCGGGGATGCGATGGCGCCGCTGGCCGCCCCGCTGGTCGCGCACCCGGCGGCGCTGGCGGCGCTGTCCGTGGCGACCCTGGCGATCGAGCTCGGCGCGCCGCTGGCGCTGGTCGGCGGCCGCGCGGCCCGGCTGTGGGTCTGGGCAGCGTGGGGCTTTCACATCGGCGTGATCCTGGCGATGAACGTGTGGTTCCCGTACCCGCTGTCGGGCGTGGCGTTCCTGCCGCTGCTCGCCGCCGATCGCGTGGTGGCCGGACCGGTGCGCTGGTGGCGGTCGCGTGCGATCTCCGCCGTTTGACGACAGCGCTTGGCTTTCAACTACGACTGTAGTAGCACTACGGGGTCGTCGTAACCATGGCTCGCTCCCCGGACATGACCTCGGCCGAGCTCCGCGTGATGAAGGCGCTGTGGGAGGTCGGCAGCGGCACGGTCGCCGACGTCCGCGGCGCGCTCGGCAAGCGCGGCCAGGAGCTGGCGTACACCACGGTGATGACGCTGCTCGGCCGGCTCGCCGCCAAGCACGCCGTCGTCGTCGACCGGACGCGCGAGCCGTTCGTGTACCGGCCGGTGCACCGCAAGGAGTCGGTGCTGCGCGACCGGCTGCACGACTTCGTGCGCGAGGTGTTCGACGGCCAGGCCGCGTCGCTGGTCTTGAACCTGGTCGACGACGAGTCGCTGTCGCCCGCCGATCTGCGGGCGATCGAGCGCCGGATCGCGGAGGCCGAGCGCGCCGGCAAGGACCGCAAGAAATGATCGGGGGTGGATGATGAGCGCAGCGGCGAGATCGCTGGTCGAGACCCTGGTGGCGATGGGGGCGCAGGGCACGCTGGTCGCGCTGCTCGCGCTGGTCGTGGTCCGCGGCGGCCGGCTGCGGCCGGGCTGGCAGGCGGCGGTGTGGCTGGTGGTGCTCGCGAAGTTCGTGTTGCCCTGGGGGCCGGCGCTGCCGTGGTCGCTCGCCGACCTGCTCGCGGCGCTGCGCCATCACCCCGGCGCCGGGCCGCTGGTCAGCGCGCCGGTCGACGCCGCGGCGGCGGTGCCGCACGTGTCGGCGGTGTGGCCGGTGCTCGCGGCGGTGTGGCTGACCGGCGCGTCGATCGTCCTTTCCCGCGCGGTGGTCGCGGCGCGGCAGGTGGCGCACGCGGCGGGTCGGGCGCAGCCGGCGCCGGCCCACGCCCAGGCGCTGCTGGCGTCGTTCGCGCGGCGGCCGCCGCGGCTCGTGATCGGCGATCCGGCGATCGGCCCGCACGTCGTCGGCGTGCTCCGGCCGATCATCGTGATCCCGCCGGCGCTGCTCGGCCAGCCGGCGCTGCTGTGCCCGGCGCTGCTCCACGAGCTCGCCCACGTCCGGCGCCGCGACGCCCTGGCGCGCTGGATCCAGCTCGTCGCCGGTGCGGTGTTCTTCTTCTGGCCGGTCGTGCGGCTGGCGAGCCGGCGGCTCGATCTGGCGCGCGAGGCCGCGTGCGACGCATGGGCGCTCGAGATCAGCGAGACGCCGAGGCCGGCGTACGCCCGGCTGCTGGTCCGGATGGCCGAGCTCCAGGCGGCGGCCGCCCCCAGCCTCGGAGCGCCGCATGGCCTCGATGCCCGCGTCGCCGCCGTGCTCGGTCCACCGGTGCAGGGCAGGCTCGGCCCGGCGCACTGGCTCGCGCTGGCGGCGTGGGGCGCGGTCGCCCTCGGCGGCGCCCGGACCGCGACGGCGCGCGCCGATCACCCGGTGTGTCGCTACACCCCCGCGCTCGCCGCGGCGCTGCGCCTCGCCCACCCCGAGGCCGACCTCGACGGCGACGGTGTGCTGTCGCGCGATGAGGCATGTGAGTTTCAGGCCGAGCTGCGGCGCCGCGCTGGCCCCGAGGCGGCCGAGCTGGTGTCCGGGCCACCCAGGCTGCCGAGCGTGGCACTCGATGAGAGCTTGCTGACCGAGCCGCTGTGTTGTAATTGCGACCGTGGTGCGGGAGACTCCGCGCCCGGAACGCCATGGATCGAGAAGCCCACGGACACCTGCTCGTCCGATGCTTCCACTGCCAGTGCTTCCCATGAAGGCAATGAAGGAGTGAGTCGATGAACAAGCTAGTGCTACTCGGCGTCGTGGCCACGTTCGCGTGCAAGGTCGACAACAGCAACCTCGAGCGCAAGGTCGACGAGCTGGGCAAGAAGGTCGATGAGCTGAAGACCCAGGTCGCCCGCGGCGGCGCCGGCGGTCAGGCGCCTCGCGCGCCGGCCCGGGCCGAACCCGACCGGACCAAGGTCTACTCGATGCCGATCGAAGGCGATCCGGTCGAGGGCCCCGCCGACGCCAAGGTCACCCTGGTCAAGGCCTACGACTATCTCTGCCCGTTCTGCGAGCGGGTCCACGATACGATGGACGACCTGCGCAAGAAGTACGGCAACGACCTGCGCATCGTCTACAAGCAGCTCGTCGTCCACCCGCCGGCGGCCACCGTCGGCGCACTGGCCGCGTGCGCCGCCCACAAGCAGGGCAAGTTCCTCGAGATGGACAAGCTGATGTGGGAGAAGGGCTACAAGGGCCGCCAGCTGCAGAAGGACGGCGCCGAGGGCGGCGGCCGATGCTGGGAGACCGACGCGGGCTGCTCGACGGCGCTCGCCCTCGCCCAGGAGATCGGCCTGAACCAGGACAAGCTCAAGGCCGACATGAAGGGCGACTGCCAGCAGCTGCTCCAGAAGGACATGCGCGACCTGACCGCCGTCGGCGTCGGGTCCACGCCGACGTTCTTCATCAACGGCCGCTACCTGGTCGGCGCGATGCCGATGGAGAACTTCGTGACCCTGATCGACGAGGAGCTCCAGAAGGCCAACGAGAAGATCCAGGCGGGCACGCCGCAGGCCAGCTACTACCAGCAGGTGGTCGTCGACAAGGGCCTGAAGCAGCTCGAGAAGCCGGGGCAGTGATCGCCGCCGCGATCTGCTAGGCTGCGCCGCAGCGATGGCGCTGCTCACCGCGATCCCCGATCGCAACTGGGTCAATATCCAGTGGCTTGCGCGCCTGCGCTGGGCCGAGATCGCCGGTCAGGCCGGCACGGTGCTGGTCGGGCAGTTCCTGCTCGAGGGCGCGCTGCCGATGGCCCAGCTGCTCGCCGTGATCGCGGTGGGCCTGGTGTCCAACCTCGCGATCGAGCTGTACTACTTCGGCGACCGCCGCCGCTCGCGGGTGACCTGGCGGCCGGTGCAGGAGCGCCAGATCGCGCTGGTGATGATGCTCGACATCGCCGTGCTCACCGGCCTTCTGTACTTCAGCGGCGGGCCGCACAACCCGTTCGCGTTCCTCTACGTCGTCCAGATCGCGCTCGCGACCGTGCTGGTCCGCGCGCTGTGGAGCTGGATGCTGGTCGGGCTGTCGTTCGTCGGCTTCGGCATCCTGCTGATCGCCCACCAGCCGCTCGCGATCCGCGACGATCACCGGATGATCGGCATGTGGGTGGCGCTCGGCGTGGCCTCGGCGTTCGTCGTCCACTTCCTGCGCCGGATCACGGGCGCCCTGGCCGAGCGCGACGCCGAGCTCACCGAGGCCCGCGGCCTGGCGGCGCGCCAGGAGCGGCTCGCGTCGCTCGCGACCATGGCCGCCGGCGCCGCGCACGAGCTGTCGACGCCGCTGGGCACCGTCGCGCTCGCCGCCAAGGAGCTCGAGCACGCGCTGACCCGGACCGCCGCGCCCGAGCTCGTCGCCGACGCCCGGCTGATCCGCGAGCAGGTCGGGCGCTGCCGCGCGATCCTCGAGCAGATGGCGCAGGGCGCGGGCACCGTCGGTGAGAGCGTGGCGGCGTGCACGATCGGCGAGCTGCTCGACGAGGCGCTGGTCGGCGCCCGCAGCGCCCCGCTGGTCCACCGCGAGGTCCCGCCCGAGCTCGAGCGCGTCGGGCTGCGCCTGCCGCCGCGCGCGGTCAGCCAGGCGCTGCGCTCGCTGATCACCAACGCGCAGGACGCCTCGCCGCCGACCGCGGCCGTGGTGGTCACCGTGTACCGCGCCGACGCCCGGGACACCCGGGACGCCCGGATCGGGCTCGAGATCCGCGACCGCGGCGCCGGCATGCCGGGCGAGGTCCTCGCCCGGATCGGCGAGCCGTTCTTCACCACCAAGCCCCCGGGCCGCGGCATGGGCCTCGGGCTATTTCTCGCCCGCGCGGTGGTCGAGGCGGTCGGCGGAAGTCTCCAGATCGACTCGGTCGCGGGCGAGGGGACCTCGGTCCGGGTCACCCTGCCGATCGACGTCTCGCACGGCACCCGGCCGGCGGCACGTTCTCGTGAATCGATCCCCTCCGGGATGGTATCCAAGCCGGCATGACCGTCGATCACAAGCCGTCGATCCTGATCGTCGATGACGACGAGACCTATCGCAACCGGCTCGCGCGCGCGTTCGTCGATCGCGGCTACGACGTGCGCACCGCGCACGACTACGACAGCGCCCTGGCCTCCGCGTCCAGCGACTCGCCGGAGTACGCCGTCGTCGACCTCAAGATGCCGGGCAAGAGCGGACTCGAGCTGGTCAAGTCGCTGCACGAGGTCGATCCGGCGACCCGCAGCGTGGTCCTGACCGGCTACGGCAGCATCGCCACGGCGATCGACGCGGTGCGGCTCGGCGCCGCCTACTACCTGTCCAAGCCAGCCGACGCCGATGACATCGTCGGCGCGTTCGCGCGCGCCGAGGCCCCGCCGCTCGAGCCCCCGGCGCCCGACTCCGACGAGTACCGGGCGCCGTCGCTGGCCCGCGCCGAGTGGGAGCACATCAACCGCGTCCTGTCCGACGCCGGCGGCAACATCTCCGAGGCCGCCCGCCGGCTCGGCATCCACCGCCGCAGCCTCCAGCGCAAGCTCCAGAAGTACCCGCCGCGCGAGTGAGCTATTCGGGGGCCGCGCCATCGTCGGCCGCCGCGGCGGCGTCGACCGACGCATCGACCAGCGGCGGCAGTGCGCCCAGCGGCAGCTTCCACGGCTCGTCGGGCAGGAGCTCGACCGGCAGGAGCCGGAGCAGCGACGGCAGCACGATGCCCTCGGTGACCAGCGGCATGTGCAGGTACTGCGCGCGGATGTACACCGAGCGCGCCGTCCGCGCCGCCGCCGGCCAGGTGTCGTAGGTCGGCGGCACCTGGTCGATCGTCAGCGTCTCGGGCAGCTTCTCGGCGACCGACTCGGTCCCCAGCAGCGTGTCCTCGCCGACGAAGATCAGCCGGCGGTGCGGCGACGCCTTGAACCAGCCGACGATCGCGTCCTCGTCGCCGTACATCGCGTCGACCATCACCAGCTGATCGAGCAGCGGCTCGTCGAGCCACGCCTGCAGCGTGCGAAACGCGCCGGAGTGGCCCACCGCCACCGTCAGCGCCGCCCCGCGGCTGACGCCGGTCGCGTCCTCGACCAGCCGCAACAGCTCGCCGAGATCCGGATAGTTGATCGGCGTCTTCTGCGCCACCGGCGCCTCGGGCACCACGAACACGGCGTTGAGCGCCGACAGCGCGAACTGCGCCGCCAGCTGGTGCCCGGTCCACGCCGTGTCGGCGTCGTCGAAGTAGCCGTGGACGTAGATCACCGTCGCGCCGGTGTCGGCGTGGTAGCTCGGCGGGATCCACACGTGGATCGGCCCGCGCGGCCCGTCGATGCGGACGTGGCGCCCGGCCGCGACCGCCCCGGTGATCGTCGCGCGCGCCTCGCCCGCGGCGGGCACGACCTGCGGCTCGCCGGCGAGCGCGGCGCCGAGCCACGCCAGTCCGATCAGCAAGGCGAGCCCCAGACTCGCCCACAACACGGTACGCCCGCGATGCACGCGACCGATCGTAGCAAACCGCCCGGCCTCACGCGAAGCCGCGGCGCGGGATCGCAGCGCGAGGCTCGCCAGGCTCTCTCGCTCGCGGCTCCTCGGCCGCACTCCGGCGCTCCGGCGCGTGGCCCCCCCGCGTTCGGGCCCCCGCGCTCGGGCTCGCCAGCGCGAACCGGCTTCGCGCGGCGGCTCGCCTTGTCGAGGTGCCCTCGTAGGCGCGTGGTTCGCCGCGCAGCTAGCCGAGCCTCACTTCACCTCGCCCCACACCCCGATCATGATCGGCGTGCTGATCACGATCTCGCACGGCCGGACGGTGTTCGCCGGCTCCTCCGCGCAGACGTAGTCGGTGTACGTGTCCTGCCCGACCAGCGACAGCGTCACCCGGGTGCCGGCTGCGAAGTCGGACGTGCACGCGCGGTCGGTTCGCGCCCCCGGCGGACACGGCGTGCCTCCGGTCTGCGTCGTCTGGCAGGTGCCGCACCGGATGCCTGCCGGGGTCGAGACGACCATCCCGACCATCGCGCGAACGTTCACCGTGAGGCTCGGCGAGCCGGAGGCGGTGTCCGGCCCGGAGCCGGCGTCGCGCCTCGCGCCTGGATCCCTGCAGCTCGCAAGCACCAGCACGAGGAGCCATCGCGGCATCGCCCTGATGTTGAGCCGTCGCGCGGCTCGTGTACACCCCCGTGCGAGGGGCGGTGTCGTGCCGGGGCCCGGGCTTGCTCGCCGCTCCGGGGCAGGGCCCGCTGAACAGCGTCGTGGGGGCCGGTGTCTTCGGTAGGGGCCCGGGCCGCGGGCCGCTCGGCCTCCGCTCAACATGGGGCGTCGCCACGGGCGCTGCACGAGCCCCGGGGCAGCTACGCGCCGCGGTACCGGCTCAGCCCTGGCCGCCCTGCAGTACCTTGAGCCCCGAGCGCACCCGGGCGCGCTCGGCCGGGGCCAGCGCCGCGCGCAGCAGCGGCGAGCCGGGGCAGCTGCGCAGCCCAGCCTCGCAGGTCGCGACCGCGGCGTCGTGCAGCCCGAGCGTCTCGAGGATCGTCGCCTTCTCGTAGTACAGGTCCTCCACCATCCACTGGTCGTCGTCGGTGACGGCGCCCAGCGCGGCCTCGATCGCACGCAGCGCCTCGCGATGGCGGCCGAGGTCGCCGAGCACCGCCCCGCGCCAGTACAGGCACTCGGCGCGCTCGGGGGCGCGCTGGATCGCCATCTCGGCGGCGGCGAGCGCGGCGATGTCATCCCCGGTCGCCGACGCGACCTGGCACTTGACCAGCCAGCCGTCGACGGAGTTCGGGCACAGCGTCAGCGCCTGGTTGACCGCGATGTGCGCCTCGCCGAGCACCGCGTCGTCGACTTCGCCCAGCAACTCGCGCGCACGGTCGAGCAGCCGATCGAACTCGGACGCGTACTGCACTCGCACGCGTCCACACTAACACGGCGATCACGGCCGGGCTAACCCGAGCTCGCGAACCTGCGTACCGGTACTGACACCTCGTCCGCCGTTCGGATGGTGACTCGAGACCCCGCCGGCTGGTTCAACGCGGCTGGCTCAACGGCTGCCTCAACGCGGCTGGTTCAACGCGGCTGGTTCAACGCGGCTGGCTCGGCACGTCCCGCGCGCTGATCGCGCCTCCTGCGAGCTTCCAACCTTCCGCCAGCAACCAGGTGCGCGGCCGAAACACGATCATCGGATCGTAGGTCTCTCGGATCGGCCACATCAAGGCCTTGTCCTGCAGCTCCTTCCAGTCGGGGAACAGGATCGCGGTGGAGAACGGATCGACCAGCCACGTGCTCGCCACGCCGTGCTGGTCTTCCTTGTGCTTCCGCCAGTTGCCGAGGATGTACCCGATCGCGTGGCGCGCCCGCGTCGGCGTCGTGATCACCTCGACGTGGTAACGATCGGCGAACACCTTGCCGCGCCGCCGCCGCACGCCATCGCCGAGCGCGGTGTTGATGTTCCTGGCCGCGGAGATCTGGAAGCCCTGCATCCCGCGGGCGAGCGCGGCCTTGTGCTCGGCCTCGACGAGCATATGGACGTGCGTGCGCTGCAAGCTGACATGGATGATGCGGAACCGCTCGCGCATCGCCGCCGTGATCGTCGCTTCGCGGATTGCCTTGTACATCGCCCGCCGCCGCAGGCTGCCCACCCCCGGCGCGACGCGCATCACGACGTGCAGCGCGTGGTACGGCTTGAACTCCGGCCGTGCCTCGTGCCGCTCTCCCGCTCGCGCGCCCTTCGGCTTGCGTCCGGCGCCACGTCGTTTGCCGCCGCGCCGGAACAGCTGCTGCTGAACGTCCCGCTTTCGCTTCGGCTTCGCCCGTGCCATGGCATCATTGATAGTCATGCGGACCTCGCATGTCAATTGATTGGGCAGGAATAATGATCGATGAAATCACTGATCTGGAGTCAGTGTTGAAATTGGAATCATGCGTATCTGAATGATGACACTCGTACTCGCTTCGAGATGGATCCATCCGATGGTCGATATCCATGCCACCGACCACGTGGATGGCCATGCCGACGCGAGCAATGCACCGATCGCATCAGGGTTGGAAGGACGGAGCGGCCGCCAAGGGCGCGCGACGTGCGGTTTCACGGACGCATGCGGTGGCTGACAGTTCGCCGATCGGATTCGCAACGAGCGTGGCGCCCGAGGTAATGCGGCGACGAATACTCGAGCACCGACCTCGGGAGATCGCCAGCCGGCCTGTGGAGAACGGGTCGGCCTGAGGACCCGCGCGGTGGCTGGCCTGGTCGACCCGGTCGCGGTTCGCAGGCCTCTGCCGTTCTCCACAGCCCTGACCCTCGAGCCCATGCTCCCTTTCAGAGTTTTTGATTTTTGATCGGATCGGATTCAGAGATCAGAGACGTCGGTTGATTGTCCCGTGCATGGCTCTGATTGTTCGATATGTAGATCAGTCCAATCAACAACCGGATTGACTTCTCATCCTGTCCAGCGCATGTAGAAACGTTCCACTGGAACAAGGCAGCGCCGCCATCGGCGCAAGGTATGACGACATAGCGGCCCGCCGGTGTTGACGCACCGACAGGCCAAGGAGCCACGATGCAGAACCATCGCAGCACCCAGCCCAGGGTAACGAACGAGATTCCGAACTGCAACTTCGAAGCCGGCACCGCGCTGGAGAACCTCCGCGCCGAGGTGATCGAGATCGAGGCGCTCGCCCGCGCGGCGGAGGCCGCCGCCGATGCGCTCCCCGCGCCGACGACGGATCGCCAGCGTCTGGTGTACGGGCGGATCCAGTCGCTGACGACGAAGGCCTCCCAGCAAGCCAGTGCATCGCTGCAGTTCGCCAACACGCAGGTCGCCGCGCTCACGGCGCACATGGAGACACGGCGGAAGGCAGCGGCGCGCTGAGCAACACCGTCGGGCCGGCCGCCCGCACGCGGTCATTGCCGGACGAAGCCGGCCATCAGCGACGGCCATCGAGGCGCCGGCGCCGTGGGGCGCGCCGGGTCCCACGCGCTTGCCTTCTGCTCGCTCTCCGGGATCCCCGGAATGTAAATTCCGTCCGAGGGAGCGTCGTCCAGGGCACAGGGCTGTGGGCGGGGCGTCCGGGCGAGCCTGGTCGGACGGTGCGCGCCGTCCACAGGCCGGCCGGACGTTCTCCCGAGGTCCTTCGCAGGGTGCGCGCCTCTGCGTCATGCCTCGCGCAGCGCATCGCCATTCGCGAGCGCACGATCCCGATGCTCGCCAACGTCTTGCTGCGCACCAGCAAGAACCACCGGGGTCCCTGGCGCACCGTCGTCGCGCACGCGTTCGCCGGCGACCCATGGAGCGTTCGCGATCGCAGCGCTTCGATAACTACGTCGCGAAGCGGATATCGATGGTCAACGGGGCGGAAGCGCGGGTAGCCGCGCGGCGCCGCTTACCCCAGGAACGCGGGCAGCACCGGGGACCGGCGCCTGGCGAGCAGCTCGTCGATCATCTCCTGGATCCGGGTGCGGATCTGATCGGCGAGCTTGTTGACCAGGAGGCGGTCCTCGGCGGCGGCGGGGCCGTGGGCGTGGCCGAGGTCGATCGGCGGGCCGAAGGCGACGTACCATTTGCTCGGCAGCGGCAGGAGACCGGCGGGGCCGAGCCAGGGGAACGTCGGGGTGACCGGGATCCAGGGGATGCCGATGTTGCGGGCGAACCAGGTGACCTTGCCGAGCATCGGGGCGGCTTCTTCGGCGCCGACTACGGCCACCGGGATGATCGGCGCGCCGGTGCGCAGGGCGAGCTTGACGAAGCCGCCGCGGCCGAAGCGCTGGAGCCGGTAGCGGTCCTTCCACAGCTTGCCCATGCCCTTCTCGCCCTCGGGGAACACGGCGACCAGCTCGTCCTGGGCCAGGAGGCGCTCGGCGTTCGCGGGATCGGCGCGCACGCCGCCGATCCGGTTCATGATCGGACCGAGGAACGGCAGGTGGAACACGGTGTCCTCGACCAGCGGCCGGACGTCGCGGCGCGCGGGGTGATCGCGGCGAACGGCGTGCATCACCATGGCGCTGTCGTAGGGCAACGAGCCCGCGTGGTTGGCGACCAGCAGCGCGCGGCCCTTGTCGGGGATGTGCGCGAGGCCGGTGGTCTCGACGCGGAACCACCGCGAGTAGAGGAACTCGAACAGCCACTCCCAGCGCGCGGTCGCCCGCGGATCGCGGCCGAAGTCGTCGACGACGTCGCTGCGGCCCCACATCGCCAGCGCGCGCCAGCGCCGCCACACGCCCTCGAGCGGCAGCCGGCGGCGCAGGTCGATCGGGAACACCGGGGTGCGCTGCTGGGCGAGCCGGCGCTCGAGCTCGCGGACCTCGACGGCCGGATCGCTCGACGGCACCGGCGGGGCCTCGGGGCGCTCGGGGATCGGCCGCTCGGCGCGCTCCGCGAGGTAGGCGTCGTCGCCGAGGAAGCCGAGGTCGCGATCGGGCCACGCCGAGGCGTCGGGCACGCGCGGGTCGGCGTCGCCGTACCAGTCGTCGTCGCCCGTCGGGTCGGGGGGATCGGTCTCGTCGGTCATGCGTGGGCCCCGGCGACGTCGGTCGCGCCATCCTCGGGCGCGACACCGAGGAAGTCGAGGATCGTGCGCTTGATCGAGAGCCGGGGCGAGAACCCGAGCTCGCGGCGCGCGCGGGCGCCGTCGGCGACGCACAGGTAGAGCAAGAAATCGAGGAAGCTCGGCGGCGAGCCGACGAGCTGGGTGGTCCACAGGATCTTGGTCAGCTGGCGCGCGACGAGCTGTGGCATCGGCAGCGGCACCCGGCCGAGCAGCGCGAGCACGGTGGTGTAGGGCAGGACGCCCTTGCCGACGATGTTGAACGGGCCGGTGGCGCGCGACTCGACGGCGCGCTGCAGCGCGAACGCCGCGTCCTGCTCGTGGACGAACTGCATCAGCGGATCGTGGCCCATCATCACCGGCGCGATCGGCCGCGACAGGAACCGGGTGTACATGTTCGAGACCGTGGGCCCGAGGATCGGCGCGAACCGCAGGACGGCGACCTCGACGCGCGGGTGCTCCTTGGCGAAGCGCTGGACCTGGCGCTCGGCGCGGACCTTGTCGTTGACGAACCGCGAGTCGCGGTGGCCGCGCAGCTCGGCGTCCTCGGTCAGGAAGTTGGGGTTCTTGGGGTGCGCGCCGTAGACCAGCGTGGTCGAGATCATCACGAACCGGCGCGGCTCGACGCCGGCGCAGGCGTTGAGCACGTGCATCGTGCCGACGTCCTCGAGCTCGTGCGCCCACTCCGAGGCGTGGGTCGGGTGCGACAGGAACGCGCCGTGGACGAAGGTGTCGATCGCGTGGCGCTCGAGCAGGGTGGCGAGCTCGCCGTCGATCGTCGGTTGCGTGAGGTCGATCTTGACGAACTCGGTCTTGCGGCCGGGCGGCACCGCGGGCGGCCGGATATCGAGCGCGAGGACGCGCGCAACGCCGCGGTCCTCCTCGAGCCGGCGCAGCAGCTCGCCGCCCAGGTACGTACACGCACCTGTGACCGCCACGACGCGGCCGGCCGGGGAGCTCGTCATGCGCGCCTTATAGCGCACCACCGGGTGCGCTGCCCCGGCGCACCGAGAATTTCTGGCGGCCCCGGGTCGGGTCGAGCCGGGTCAAGCCGGGGCCAGGCCCGGGTCGGCGGGGTCGGGCCGGGTCGGAGCGGATCAGAGGGGTGTGATAGCGATCGGCCGTGGACCCCATGATCGCGGTGTTGGCGCCGCACGTGATCGATCAGATCGCCGCGGGCGAGGTGATCGAGCGGCCGGCGTCGGTGGTCAAGGAGCTGGCCGACAACGCGATCGATGCGGGGGCGGGCTCGGTGGCGATCGAGGTCGCCGCCGGGGGCCGCGCGCTGGTGCGGGTGTCCGACGACGGCTGCGGGATGAGCGCCAAGGCGGCCGTGCTCGCGCTCGAGCGCCACGCCACGTCGAAGCTGCGCGAGGTCGACGACCTGTGGGGGATCGCGAGCCTGGGGTTTCGCGGCGAGGCGCTGCCGGCGATCGCCAGCGTGTCGCGGATGACCTTGACCACGCGGCGCGCCGGCGACGACGCCGCGACGCGGATCGTGGTCGAGGCCGGGCGGCTGGTCTCGGTCACCGAGGCCGGCGCGCCGGTCGGTACCACGGTCGAGGTCGCCGACCTGCTCTACAACATCCCCGCGCGGCTGAAGTTCCTCAAGGGCGAGGCCACCGAGGCGTCGCACATCACCGAGCTGGTCGCCAAGCTCGCGATGGCGTACCCGCGGCTCCACGTCCGGCTCCGCCACAACGGCCGCACCGCGCTCGATGTGCCGCCGGATCGCGACGGGTTTGCCCGCGCCCAGGCGCTGCTCGGGCCGCGGATCGCGGCGCGGATGGTGCCGGTGGCGGGGGAGGAGTCGGGCGTGCGGGTCACCGCGTACCTCGGCGCGCCCGAGCTGGCCCAGGCGACCGCGCGCGGCGTGCAGCTGTTCGTCGGCCGGCGGCCGGTGCGCGACCGCGGCCTGCTCCACGCGCTCGCGATGGGCTACGGCGAGCTGGTCGCGCGCGGCCGCTACCCGGTGGCGATCGTGCTGCTCGACGTGCCGGCGGGCGCGGTCGACGTCAACGTCCATCCCCAGAAGCTCGAGGTCCGGTTCTCCGACGCGGCGGCGGTGGCCGCGGCGGTGCGCCACGTGGTCCAGGCCGGGGTCGCCGCGGCGCGGTGGCGCGACGAGGCCGGCGGCGGCGCGCCGGTGCACCTGGTCGGCAGCATGGCCAGCGTCGCGCCGCCGGCGCTGCCGTTCGACGGCCACGCGGCGACGCAGCTCGCCGAGCGCCACGCGCAGCAGATGCGATCCCGGCAGGTGTCGCTGGGGTTTGGCCCGGCGCCCGAGCTTGCGCCGGTGACAGACGTGCCGCCGGTGCCGGGCGCCGCACGCGACTGGGCGCGCCGGCTGCGCGAGCAGACCCGTGCATCGCGCGCCGAGGAGCCGCGGGCCGTGTACCAGCCGGGCGGCCCGGCGAGCTATCCGGGCCTGCCGTCGCTCGCGGACCCCGGTGCGTGGTCCCGCGAGGCGGGCGGCGATGCGGCGATGCGCGGCCCGCACGCGGCCGACGATCCGGACGGCGACGGACCGCTTCGCGAGGCGCAGCGTGGCGGCATGGACGCGCACGGCTCGCGAACCAGCGATGGACCGGATTGCGCGGCGCAGGCCGGCGCGGACACGGACACGCACCCTTCGCGCAGTGGCGATGACCGGCGCGACGCGCGGCTCGCCGACGCACATCACGGCCTGTGCGCCGGCGAGGAACTGGACCGCGAGGCGGAGCCCAACCGCTCGCGCAGCTGGGTGCTCGCCGCCGCGGCCGGTGCGGCCGTCGTCGACCTGCCGGCGCTGCCGCCGCGCCGGTTCGCCGCGGGCACCGGGCCGATCGCGCCGCAGGCCAGCAGCTTCTTCTCGCAGCTGCGCTACCTCGGCCAGCTCGACCTGACGTACCTGGCGTGCGAGGGCGACGGCGAGCTGGTGCTGATCGATCAGCACGCGGCGCACGAGCGCGTCGAGCTTGCCCGGCTGCGCGCCCGACATGCCCGCGATCCCGGCGAGCCGCGGGTCGCGGTGCAGAACATGCTGTTCCCGGTCACGATCGACGCGACGCCGCCGCAGCTCGCGCTGGTCGCGCGGGTCGGCGCGCTGCTCGCGCAGGTCGGCTTCGAGGTCGAGCCGTTCGGCAAGGCGACGCTCGCGGTCAAGGCAGTCCCGGCAGGGATCCGGCACGGCGAGCCGGCCCAGCTGCTGCGCCGGCTGCTGCGCGACTGGGCCGAGGCCGGCATCCCCGGCGAGGCCGAGCTCGACGAGCGGCTCGACGCGCTGCTCGGCGAGATCGCGTGCCACTCGGTGGTGCGCGCCGGTGACCGGCTGAGCCCGGGCGAGGCCGAGATGCTGCTGCGCTCGCTCGACGAGGTCGACCTGACGCTGCCGGCGCCGCACGGCCGCGCCGTGCTGCTGCGGCTGCCGCTGTCCGAGATCGGGCGGCGGTTCGGGCGCTAGCGCTAGAACGTGCCGCCGATGGCCATGCCGACCGCCGGGCCCGACGAGGCGGTCGGCAGCACGGTCGGCGCGACGTGGAGGTTGTGCTTCCGGTTGTACGCGTCGACGGCGCTGCCCGCGGTGGCGATGTCGTAGGCGACACCGGTCACGTACCCGAGCGCGCCCGCGGCGATCAGCGCCCCGCCCAGCACTGCATTGTCATGGCAGTGGGCGTCGCCCTCCAGGCACTTCGATCCCTCGGCAAATCCCCAGAGGACGACGAGCCCGGAGCTCACCCGG
The DNA here is from genome assembly GCA_036403075.1 of Kofleriaceae bacterium. Taxonomy (GTDB): domain Bacteria; phylum Myxococcota_A; class Polyangia; order Haliangiales; family Haliangiaceae; genus JABFXX01. The sequence continues at coordinate 21,368 of DASWRS010000221.1, read as the reverse complement.
AGGCCCATGCCCGCGGTGATCGGCCGGCCCGCATAGAACTCGCCGGCCGACGGGGAGATCAGGGAGCTGAGGACACCGGCCCCGGCCAGCGTGCCATTGTGGGTGGCGCCGCCCAGGGCGACCAGGCCGATCGACAGCGCCGTGCCGCCGGCGGACAGCGCGAACGCGGTGTTGCGGCTCCTGGGCTCGGGCGTTGCGTCGTCCGCCGAGGCGACGTGGGCGGTGAACGTCAGCGCCGCAGCCGCGGCGATCGTGATCAGCATCTTCGACATGCGGATTCCTCTTGCACGCAGTGGTCCGACCTTTTGAGGTCGGTAACTGCGGAGAAACCGAGGTTCGCCGTGCCGAGGCTTCACCGCCGGCTGATGGACCGGTGACGAACTCCAGACGCCGGGCCACCGCGCGCAGCGGCCGCGATGCCTAGCCGCCGAGCGCGAAGTACACGACGAAGGCCAGCGACGCCAGCAGCATCAGCGGGTGGACGCCGCGGATCCGGCCGGCGAGGAGCTGCAGGACCACGAAGCTGATGAAGCCGGCGCCGATGCCGTTGGTGATCGAGTAAGTGAACGGCATCACCGTGAGGGTGAGGAACGCGGGGATCGCCTCGCTGGCATCGTCCCAGCGGATCGCGCCGACCTCGCGCATCATCAGGAAGCCGACGAGCACGAGGATCGCGCCGGTCGCCTGGGGCGGCACGACGCCGGGCAGCGGCGACAGGAACAGGCACAGCGCGAACAGAAGGCCGGTCACGACCGAGGTCAGGCCGGTGCGCCCCCCGGCGGCCGCGCCCGACGCGCTCTCGATGTACGTGGTGGCCGAGCTGGCGCCGGCGGCGCCGCCCGCCGCCGCGGCGAGCGAGTCGACGAGCAGCACGGTCCCCGGCCGCGGGAAGTTGCCGTCGTCGTCGAGGTACCTGGCCTCCTGGCCGACGGCGACCACGGTGCCGACGGTGTCGAAGAAGTCCGACAGCATGATCGAGAACACGGTGAGGGCCGCGGCGGCGGGACCCAGCGCGCGCGCGAAGCCGAAGCTGACGCCGCCGACCAGCGAGAAGTCCGGTGCGGCGAGGAGCGCGGCCGGCAGCTCGGCGACGTGCGGCGGGAACCCGGCGCCGCCCAGCGCGGCGCGGGCGATCACGGCGGCGGCGGTGCTCGCGGCCATGCCGATCAGGAGCGCGCCGCGCACCCGCCGGGCGACGAGCCAGGCGGTGAACAGCAAGCTCACCGCGAACAGCGCGACCGGGAAGCCGTGGAGCCGGCCGGCCTCGCCGAGCGTGAGCAGGCCACCGCCGGCCGAGACGAAGCCGGCGTTCTTGAAGCCGATCAGCGCCAGGAACAGACCGATGCCGATGCCGATCGCGCGCTTGAGCGGGAGCGGCACCGAGCGCACCATCGCCTGGCGTAGCCCGGTGACGACGAGCAAGGTGATGACGACGCCCTCGGCGACGATCACGCCCATGGCCTCGGCGTAGGACAGGTGCGCCGCGCCGACGAGCTGGAACGCCACGACCGCGTTCAGGCCCATGCCGGGCGCGAGCGCCAGGGGCAGGTTGGCCGCCAGGCCCATGATCACGGTCATCACCGCCGCGACCAGCGCGGTCGACGTGAGCAGCGCGCCGGCGCGATCGGGCCCGGCCGCGCTCGCCAGGATCTGGGGGTTGACGAACAGGACGTAGGCCATGGTCACGAACGTGGTCGCGCCGGCGAGGACCTCGGCGCGCACGGTGGTGCCGCGGGCCGTGAGATCGAACCGCGCGTCGAGCCAGGACGCGCGCGTGCCGGCGCTGCGAGGTTCCATGCCGCGGAGCATCATAGCACCCGGGCCCACCCCGGCGGCCCCGGGGCCCCCCAGCGGCGCAGCGCCGGCCCGGCGGTTGCGGCATACTCGACAGCTGGTGGTAGCTCGCCTCGTCGTGATCGTCGGCCCGACCGGCGCCGGGAAGACGCGGCTGGCGATGCAGCTCGCCGAGCACACCGGCGGCGAGGTCGTGTCGGCCGACTCGCAGCAGGTGTACGCCGGGATGGACATCGGCACCGGCAAGGTCACGGCCGACGAGCGCGCGCGCGTGCCGCACCACCTGCTCGACGTGGTGCGGCCGGATCAGGAGATGACCGCGCAGCGCTTCGTCGAGCTCGCCGACCGCGCCGTCGCCGAGGTCCGGGCGCGCGGCAAGGCCGTGATCGTGTGCGGCGGCACCGGGCTCTACGTCCGCGCGCTGCTGCTCGGGCTGTTCGCCGGGCCTCCGGCATCGCCCGAGCTGCGCGAGGAGCTGTCCGAGATCGCGCGCCGGAGCGGCACCGCGGCGCTCCACGCCGAGCTGACGCGGATCGATCCGGCGTCGGCGGCCCGGATCGATCGCAACGACGCCAAGCGGATCATCCGCGCGGTCGAGGTGTTCCGGCTCACCGGCGAGCCGATGAGCGTCCACCAGGCGCGGCACGATCACCGCTCGCTGCCGCCGCGCTACGACGCGCGGGTGGTCGGTCTGGCGCCCGAGCGCGAGGCGCTGTACCGCGCGATCGACCAGCGGGTCGACGCGATGATCGACGGGGGGCTCGAGGGCGAGGTCGCCCGGCTGCGCACCCAGGGCTACCTGCCGCCGCTGCGATCGCAGCAGGCGATCGGCTACGCCGAGCTGCACGATGCGGCAGATGGCCGCGTCGAGCGTGGTCGGGCCATCGAGCTGATCAAAAGAAATTCACGTCATTACGCGAGGCGTCAGCTATCGTGGTACCGCGGCGATGCCGCGATCGCCTGGCACCCCGATCCCGGCGCCGTTGACCTCGCCGACCTGGAGCGGTACCTAGCAGGGCGCTAGCTCCCACCATGGCCACCGAAACCGTTCCGCCGCCGCCGGTCCTGAACGACCGCATGATCCTCGAGTTCGAGCGGCCGATCATCGACCTCGAACGCAAGATCTCGGATCTGCGAGGGCTGTCGACCGAGTCGGTCGACTTCTCGACCGAGATCCGGCGGCTCGAGCAGAAGGCCCGCAAGCTGCAAAAGGAAGTCTTCGCCGAGCTGTCGGCGCAGCAGAAGGTCCAGCTCGCGCGCCACCCCGGGCGGCCGTACCTGCTCGACTACGTCGGCTTGCTCATGGACGACTTCGTCGAGCTCCACGGCGATCGCAGCTTCCGCGACGATCCGGCGATCGTCGGTGGGCTGGCGCTGTTCGACGAGTGGGAGGTCCTGGTGCTCGGCCACCAGAAGGGCCGCAACACCAAGGACAACATGCACCGGAACTTCGGCATGGCGCGGCCGGAGGGCTACCGCAAGGCGACCCGCCTGATGCGGCTGGCGTCGCGGTTCCGCCGGCCGATCCTGTGCTTCATCGACACGCCCGGCGCGTACCCCGGGCTCGGCGCCGAGGAGCGCGGCCAGGCCGAAGCGATCGCCAAGGCGCTGCAGGTGATGGCGAGCCTGGATTGCCCGACGATCTCGGTCGTGCTCGGCGAGGGCGGCTCGGGCGGCGCGCTCGCGCTCGGCGTCACCGACCGGATCCTGATGCTCGAGTACTCGATCTACTCGGTGATCTCGCCCGAGGGCTGCGCGTCGATCCTGTGGCGCGACCCGGCCAAGATCGGCGAGGCCGCGGCCCAGCTCAAGCTCACCGCGCCCGACCTGGTCGAGCTCGGCGTGTGCGACGAGATCATCCCGGAGGCTCCCGGCGGCGCCCACCGCAACGCCGCGGCGACCGCGGCCAAGCTGCGCGCGGCGCTCAAGCGCCACCTCCACGAGCTCGTCGAGCTCGCCCCCGCGGAGCTGATCGAGCGCCGCTACCAGAAGTTCCGCAAGCTCGGAGCCTTCGTCGAGCTGCCGGCGTGATCTACGAGCTCGCGCTGGTCTCGGTGGTGATCGGGGCGGGGTACTGGGGCGTGTTCTTCGTCCGCCGGCGGCCGCACGGCACCGCGACGTTCGGGATCATGCAGCTGGCGGCCGCGGCGCTCGCCGGCCTGGGCCTGGTCGGGCACGCGCTCGCGGTCCCGGCGCTCGGGATCGCCGGCGCGGTCGGCGTCGGTGCCGGGCTGTGCCTGCTGGTGATCGGGCCGCTCGCCCGCGGGCTGGCGCGCTGGGCGGTGACCCGCGAGCGGATGGCGCTCGCGATCCGGCTGCTCGATCTCGCCGAGCTGCTCGCGCCGGGCTCGGGCGTCGCCGAGGAGAGGGCGCTGGTCCGCGCGATGGCCGAGATCCGCGAGGGCCGGATCGAGCCGACCGTCGACGCGCTGACCGCGGCCCGCGAGCGCGCGCCCGACGAGGCCCGGCTCGCGATCGACGAGCGGATCGCGCTGCTGTACCTCGCCGCGCACCGCTGGGGCGACGCGATCGCGCACGCCGAGGCCCACCTGTTCGGCGCGCCGCCGCCCCGCGACGGCGACGACTCGCTGCGCGGCGCGCTCGGCTTTGCGCCGCCGGTGTGGGTCGACCTGCTCGGCGCCTACGGCCGGCTCGGCGATCTCGATCAGGCCGCGCGCATGCTCGCGCGGCTCGAGGACGTGTGCGCCGGCCGCGACGACGCCGCGGTGTGGATCCACCGCGCCCGGATGATGTTCCTGGCGCTCGCCGGCCGGACCGAGGCGGTGCGCGCGCTGGTCGCGCCGGGCCGCGCGCGCCACATGACGGTGGCGGCGCGGACCTACTGGATCGCGGTCGCGCACGAGCACCAGGGCGATCGCACCGCCGCCGCCGCGGCGTACCGGCGGGCGCGGTCCCGCTCGCGCGGCCGGCCGCGCGAGCTGATCGAGCGGGCGCTCGCCGGGCTCGGCGAGTCGCGGCCGACCGAGCTGCCTGCCATCGCCAGCGAGGTCGTCGCCCGGGTCGAGGCCGCGCCGCTGCCGCCGCCGATCCACGTGACCCGTCCGCCGCGGCCGCGCGCGACCTGGCTGCTCACCGCGTGCGTGATCGGGGTCGCGGCGGTCACGCGGATCTCGGTCGGCGACACCGGCGACATCGGCGTGCTGATCCGCGCCGGCGGCCTGGCGCGGGCGATGGTCGCCGATGGCGAGTGGTGGCGCCTGATCTCGTGCGTGTTCGTCCACGTCGGCATCGCGCACCTGGTGGTCAATGCGCTCGGCCTGATCGTCCTGGGCCGGCTCGCCGAGGATCTGTTCGGCAGCGCGCGCACGCTCGCGATCTTCGCGGTCGCGGGCATCGCCGGCTCGGTCGCGAGCTACGCCGCGTCGCCGGTCGGGATCTCGGCGGGGGCATCCGGCGCGGTGTTCGGGCTGCTCGGCGCGGTGTTCGTCGAGATCAGCTGGCATCGCCAGCGCTACCGCGCGGCGTGGAAGCGCGGCCTGTGGGGCGGGCTCGCCGTGGTCACGGTCAGCCAGCTCGGCCTGGGGTTCTTCAGCGCGGTGATCGACCAGTGGGCGCACGGCGCCGGGCTCGCCGCGGGCGCGTTGCTCGGCCTCGCGCTGTCGCGCCATGCCCGATGGCTGCGCGCCGGAGGCGTCCTGGCCCGCGCGCTGGCGATCGGGTTTGCCGCGGCCGCGCTGGTCGCCGCCGTGTTCGTCGCGGGGACGCCGCTCGGCGACAGCCTGGCCGGCGGCGCCGCCGTGCGCCGCGTGGTCGCCGGCGTGGCCATCGCGGCGCCCGCCCGGTGGCAGGTATCGACCAACCAGCTGGTCCACGGCGGCGAGGTCGAGCGCACCGAAGGCCAGCTGCTGCAGCCCGACGGCCTGGTGATCGTCACGATCACCCACCAGCCCAGGACCGATCCGGCGCGGCAGATCGCGACCTGGCTCGCCGACGAGGGCCGCCATGCCCGGGACGAGCTCGGCGAGCTGGCGCCCGCCGCCGCGCCGGTGCTGGCGCCGCAGCCGGGCTGGGAGGGCGGCGAGCTGGTCGCCGCGCCCGAGGACGGGATGGGCTACCGCCAGCGCGTGCGGGTCGTGCTGCGCGGCCGCGTGTTCGGCGACCGGACGATCTTCGTCGCTATCCAGGTCCCCGAAACGATCCTGATCGCCGCGCCGGAGTTTTTCGCGCGGCTGCTCGCCTCGATCGGACCCGCCTGAACACCGGCCGGGTGCCCGAGGTGGTCTCGACCCACACGCTGGGGACGGCGGCGAATTCGGTGAGCTCGCGGGTGCCGCTGACGCCGCTGATCCCGCTGACGCCGCTGATCCCGCTGACCTCGCTGTCCGGCCCCCGCTCGCCGTCGGGATCGCGCCCCGCGGGCATGACGTCGGCCAGCGCGCGGGCGGTGCTGAGCCGGAGCGCGACGTAGAGCACCGCGAGCGACCACAAGAGCCACACGATCGCCCAGGTCCACACCGCCCAGGTCGCGGTGGTGCCGAAGGTCGCCATCGCCATGTTGCTGGCGTCCGACGCGCCGGCGACTTTGCCGCCGACGACCTGCGACGGCCGCAGCAGCACGCGGATGTCGAGGATCGAATCGACGCACGACTGCGCGGCGATGAAGTGCGCGATCGCCAGGCGCATTCGCGCGGGCACGGCGATCGCCGCGGCGGCGCAGGCAGCGCCGATCGCGCCGATCGCCCACGGCCCGAAGTGGTCGCCGTCGGGCATGTCGATCACGGTCAGCGCCGTGAGCACGAGCAGCCCGGCGAGCACGAGCAGCGCGCGGCGCGCCCAGCGCACGTCGGGGGTCGCGACCAGGAGCACGGCGCCCCACAGCGGCGTCCCCATGTAGCCCGCGGCCGCGATCACGGCGCTGGCGACCCGCCCGGCCTCGCTCGAGCCGTAGGCCAGGCCGCTGGTGTCGCGGTAGATCAGCACGCGATCGAAGCCGACGCCGGTCAGGATCATCGCCAGGCCATGCGACAGCTCGTGCAGCCAGGTCGCGAGCAGCTTGAACGGATACAGGAGCACGCCGCCGAACGGCAGGTTCCAGAGCAGCAGCGAGGCCAGCAGCGCGAAGGCCAGGGTGCGGAGCTCGAGGCGATTGGCCGGCTTCACTCGGATCTCGGGGGGGCAGGGGGTGGAGCCGGCGCTTCGCCGGGCACCGGCGGCGCCGGGCCCTGGGCATCGGCGCTGGGCGGCGGCGGGGCCGGATCGAACATGCCCTCGAACAAGGTCGAGGTGCGGTGGCGGACCGCGGCGCCCAGGCGCACCAGCTCGCGCGGATCGAGCCAGTTGAACAGCGCCTCGCTCGGCCGGCGGGCGAGCGACCAGACGTCGGCGAGCTCGACCGGAGCGGTCCCGCCGCACACCAGGCCGATCAGCGCGCCGCAGCCGGCGCCCACGACCACGCCGCCGGCCGGAAACGCCAGCCATTCCAGCGAGTGGCCGGGCAGCCGGCCATGGGGGATCGCCGCGATCAGCACGAGGCCGGCGCTCGCCGCGGCGTGGGCCCGGGCCGCCACGAACACCGCTCGCCTGCGACCGCCGTCGATCGATGCATACGCAGCAAGTCGGCCGATCCCGCCGGCGGTGAAGACCGCCGCCACCCCGGCGAACACGGTCGTGAGCCGCATGATGCGCATCACCGGAGCGTCGGCGTTGCCGAAGCCGAGCTGTGCGAGCACCCAGACCGCGGCCGTCAGCGCCGGGACCTCGATGGCAACTCCCGTCAGCATGCCCTTCCAGAACCCCCACCGCGGCTTGTGGATGGGGATCCCTTCGGAAGATCGGGCAGTTATACTGGGGGGCGGGCGATCGTCCATGGCTCGCGCGAAGCCCACGAAAGGATTGCCGGCTAGGAAGGCCCCGCGCCCCTCGAGCGTAGCATGTCCGACGACGCGCCCACCCCTGGGGCTTGGCGGTCTCAGCTTTCCCCGATGTACTATCGTTCGAGGGCCGACGGATGACCACCAACGAAACCCGCACCTACGCCGCTGCTCACTTTGCGCTGGAGCTTCATGGCTTCGACGGGATCAACGTCGTGCGCTCGATCGAGGGTGGCGGGCTCAAGGCCGACGTGATGACCCACCAGATCGGCGGCACCTACGAGCGCTGGCGGCAGCTCGGCAAGCCGAAGTTCGAGGACATCAAGCTCCAGATCGGCACGGCGATGTCCGAGCCGTTCTTCAAGTGGATCACCGACTTCTTCGACGGCAAGTTCGAGCGCAAGAACGGCGCGATCGTCGCCGGCGACTTCTACTACAAGGAGCGCGCGCGCCGGGAGTTCACCGACGCGCTGATCACCGAGCTGGTGATCCCCAAGTTCGACGCCAATGACAAGAACACCGTGTACATGAACGTCACGCTCGGGGTCGAGGACATCGTCTACAAGAAGGGCGATCAGAACAAGTCGCTCGACCAGATCGGCAACTCCGAGGCGCAGAAGGCGTGGAAGGCCTGCAACTTCACGTTCTCGATCGACGGCCTCGAGTGCACCAGCCGGGCGACCAAGGTCGACTCGTTCACGATCAAGCAGACGCTGATCGAGTATCACGCGGGCGGCCGGCGCACGGCGGCCAAGACCCCGAGCGCGATCGACTTCCCCCAGATCTCGTTCTACCTGCCCGAGGGTGACTCGCAGCCGATCGCGGACCACTTCAAGAAGCGCGGCATCGACGGCGAGGTCCCGGGCCGGCTGCACGGCCAGCTGACCACGTTCGACAACGCCAAGAAGACGGCGTTCACGCTCGAGTTCCACAACGCCGACATCATCAACATCCAGCCCGACAAGTCCGACGCCACGACCGAGGAGATGAAGCAGGTCAAGGTCGACCTCTACGTCGAGCGGATGACCTTCAAGTACGGAACGGCGTACGCCCCCGCCAAGGGCCAGAACGGCGCGACCTAGTCAGTTGCGGCGCGACTCGGTGCGCAGCGAGTGCCAGCGTTCGATCGCCTCGCACTTGGCCGCGCCCAGGATCTCGGTGATCGCCTCGATCTCGTCGGGGTCGCTGGCGAACGCGCCGGGCGGCGTCAACACGAACGCGAGCACGTCGAGCGCGTTGCGTGGATTCGGCTGATACGTGCTGCTGAACAGCGTCTCGCCCATGGCGCACCCTCACACCCGAGGATCCGCGCCGCAAGTTTTCGGCGGTTCGTGCAGCGCCGTGCACGGATGGCGCAGCGTGCCATGTCCGTGATTCGATTGCGCCAAAAGCTGCATTCCGTCCAGGGCGCGTTGCTATAGTCGGCCCACGTGGGCAACGCGATCTCGGAGCACAGGGGCGAGACGACCCGGCTCGGGTCGTTCGAGATCTTGCGCCGGCTCACGCGCGGCGGGATGGCGGAGATCTTCCTCGCCCGCACCTCGGGACCGTCGGGCTTCGAGAAGCTCGTCGTGCTCAAGAAGATCCTGGCCAAGTACGCGGGCAAGCCGCGCTACGTCCAGCTGTTCCTCGAGGAGGCCAAGCTCGCGGCGAGCCTGGATCACCCCAACATCGCGCAGGTCTACGACATCGGCATCGTCGATGGCGCGTACTTCTTCACGATGGAGTACCTGCACGGCCAGGACGTGCGGTCGATCCTGCACCGCAGCTGGCGGATCGGCGAGCGGTTCCCGATCGACCACGCGGTGCAGATCGCGCGCCACGTCGCGTCCGCGCTGCACTTCGCGCACGAGAAGACGCGCGGCGACGGCACCTCGCTCGGCCTGGTCCACCGCGACGTGTCGCCGTCGAACGTCATCGTGACCTACGACGGCGCGACCAAGCTGCTCGACTTCGGCGTCGCCAAGACCGCCGCGAGCACGGTCAAGACGCGGACCGGCACGCTCAAGGGCAAGATCTCGTACATGTCGCCGGAGCAGGCGAGGGGCGCGCCGGTCGATCGCCGCAGCGACCTGTTCTCGCTCGGCATCGTGCTGTGGGAGATGGTGACCACGCAGCGGCTGTACCGCGCCGACAACGACCTCGCGACCCTGCAGCTGATCATCCACCGGCCGCCGCGGCCGCCTTCGGAGATCCGCCCCGAGTGCCCGCCCGAGCTCGAGCGCATCGTGTTGCGCGCCCTGGCGCAGGACCCCGACGCGCGGTTCGCGACCGCCGAGCAGATGGTGATCGAGCTCGACGAGCTCGCCCGCGAGCTCAAGCTCAAGCAGTCGTCGATCGCGCTGGCGGCGACCCTGGGCCAGCTGTTCGGCCCCGAGCTCGCGGCGTGGCGCGAGGCGCGCGCCCGGGGCGTGCCGCTGGCCGATCACCTGCACGAGGTCGGCGACCTGACCACGCCGGTCAGCGAGAGCGACTTCGTCGACCTCCAGGCCGGCCTGGACGCGGCGGCCGCGGATCCGGAGGGCGACGGCGATGATGACGACGACGACGACCTCGAGGACCCGGCCGCGGACGACGACGACAACGAGCTGACCGAGCACGCCGCGCCGATCATCGAGCCGCTGTCGCCGCTGGCCAGCGATCCGGTCCTGACCGAGCCGACCACCCTGCTGGGTCCGCCGCTCGCGCCGCCGCTCGCGCCGGGCGTGACGCCGAGCGCGCCGCTGCCGGTCGTGCCGGGCGCCGCGGCGGCCGGGCCAAGCATCGTGGTCGAGCCGTCGCTCGAGCCGCTGCACGAGCTGCAGGGCGCCGCGCTCGCGCCGCGCGCGTCGAGCTCGCCGCTGTCGGCGGCGCCGTGGCAGTCCGGCCAGCCGCCGTCGCCGTCCGACCGGATCGCGCGATCGTGGGCGATCATCGATCTCCCTGCGTTCGATCCCGAGGCGTTCGCGCGCCAGCGCCGGATCGCCGTGCGCGTCGCCGCCGCCCTGGCCGGCCTCGCGATCCTGCTCGCAATCTTCGCCGGCCGCTGCTGATGGACCCCCGAGCTTTCCGAGCCGCGCGGCGCATGTCAGGATCCGCGCGATGCCTCGCTCCAAGGTCGCCGTCCTGCGTGTCCGTCCCGATCACATCCTCGAGGACATCGATCGCCTGCATGACCTGGCCGAGGTCGAGCGTGCGCTGACGCCGGGGGCCACGACGATCCTCAAGGACAACATCTCGTGGCACTTTCCGTTCCCCGGCGCCAACACCACGCCGTGGCAGCTCGAGGGCACGGTGCAGAGCCTGCGGACCCGCGGCTACACCGACCTGGTCTGCGTCCAGAACAAGACCGTGGTGACCGACGCGTTCAAGGGCGAGGACCTGAACGGCTACGTCCCGATCTTCCGGCGCTACGACGTGCCGGTCCGCTACAACTTCAAGCCCGAGGACATGACGTGGTCGGTGTACCGGCCGCGCGCCCGGATGCGCGTGCTCGACACGATCTTCCCCGAGGGGATCCAGATCCCCGACGCGTTCCACGGCGCCAACATCGTCCACCTGCCGACGGTCAAGTGCCACATCTACACCACCACCACCGGCGCGATGAAGAACGCGTTCGGCGGCCTGCTCAACACCCGGCGGCACTACACCCACAGCTGGATCCACGAGACCCTGGTCGATCTGCTCGCGATCCAGAAGGAGATCCACGCCGGGCTGTTCGCGGTGATGGACGGCACCACCGCCGGCGACGGCCCCGGGCCGCGGACGATGCGGCCGGTGATCAAGGACGTGATGCTGGCCTCGTCCGACCAGGTCGCGATCGACGCGGTCGCGGCGCAGATGATGGGCTTCGATCCGCTGACGATCCCGTACCTGCGGCTCGCCGACGAGGCCGGCCTGGGCAACGCGCGGCGCGAGGCGATCGAGATCGCCGGCGACACCGCGCTCGCCGACCAGCGCTGGGGGTTCTCGGTCGGCGACAACGGCGCGTCGATGATCGGCGACGTGATGTGGTTCGGGCCGCTCAAGCGGTTCCAGAACCTGTTCTTCCGGACCCCGCTGGTCAACCTGTTCGTGCTCGGCTCGGAGGCCTACCACGACTACTACCGCTGGCCGCTGCGCGATCGCCGCGTGTTCGAGAACTGGCGCCGGACCACGCACTGGGGGCAGCTGTTCGGGCGCTACCAGACCGACGGCACGCTCGGCGCGCCCGCGGCGGCGACCCAGGCCGGCTGACGCCCGCGGCTCACGGCCCGGCGTCGTCGACCAGCGCGCGCAGCCGCTCGACCGCCTGCGCGTGCAGCCGGCTCGCCCACGACTTGGACAGCCCGAGCTCGGCGCCGGCCTCGAGCAGGGTCTTGCCCTCGAAGTAGTGCTTGGTCACGATCGCGCGCTCCTTGTCGGGCAGCCGCGCGATCGCCTCGTGCAGCCGCGCGGCGGTGCGGGCGCGGTCGAGCCCGTCGGGCGGCGCGGGCAGCTCGCCGGCGGCGTCGAACCCGCGATCGCGCAGCGCCTCGAGCGACAGCATGTACATCGTGCGGATCGCCGACATCGCGTGCGCGATGGCCTCGAGCGCGTCGCTCGAGGGGGTCGCCGGGCCACCGCGCTCGTGCTCGCCGCGGTGCTCGAGGTACTCGCCGGCGGCGCGCAGCGCGATCAGCCGGGCCCAGGTCCGGCGCGGCAGCTGGGTCGACTTGCGCAGCCCGTCGATGATCGTGCCGTGCACCCGGTACCACGCGAAGGTCGCGAACGACGCGCCGCGCGCCGGATCGTAGCGCTGGGCGGCCTCGGCCAGGCCGGCGTTGGCCAGCGCGATCACGTCCTCGAACGCGATGTGGCCGCGCACCCGCGGATAGATCATCGCCGCCGCCCGGCGCGCGATCTCGAGGTGGTCCTCGACGAGCTGCGCCTGACGACCATCCACGGCGCGAACGTACCGCAACCGCGCCGCTTCCTGGTACCGTGGCAGACGTGGCGCTGTTCACGCGGCTAGGCGAGGGCGAGCTCGCCGAGATCGCCCAGGCGTTCGCGCTCGGCGCGGTGCACGGCGTCCAGCCGATCGCCGCCGGGACGATCAACTCCAACTTCGCGGTGCAGACCGAGCGTGGCGCGTGGTTCGTGCGGATCAACGAGGGCAAGTCCGAGGCCGACGTCGCCTGGGAGGCCCAGCTGATCGCGGGGCTCGCCGCCGGCGGCGTCACCACCCCGGCGCCGCGGGTCGCGCGCGACGGCCGGCCGTACGCCGCGCTCGCCGGCGGCGACAAGTGGGTCAGCGTGTTCCCGTGGCGCGCCGGCCGCCATGTCGGCCCCGGCGAGATCACCGCCGAGGTCGCCGCCGCGTTCGGCGCCGCGCTCGCCCACCTCCACGTCGTCGGGCTCGCGCTGCCGGCCGCGTGGCGCCGCACGAGCATTTACGACCACGCCCACCTGGTCGCGCGCCACGCCCGGTTCGCCGGATCGACCGACCCCGCGCTCGCCCGCGCGATCGCCGTGACCGGCGCCGGACTGGCCGCCGCGGCCGACGCGGCGCCGGTGCGCGCCGGCGCGACCCACGGGCTGATCCACGGCGATCTGTTCCGCGATAACGTGCTGTGGGACGCCGGCCGCCTGGTCGCCATCCTCGACTTCGAGCAGGCCTCCGGCGGCAGCCTCGCCTACGACCTCGCGGTGTGCCTCAATGACTGGTGCTGGGACGGCGGGTTCCGCCGCGACGCCGCGGCGCACCTGCTGGCGGGCTACCAGCGCATCCGCCCGCTGCCGCCGGCCGATCGTGAAGCGCTCCTGATCGAGGTCCCCGTCGCCGCGGTCCGGTTCACCATCACCCGCATCACCGATGTCTATTTGGCAAGGGTCGACAACCCCGACAAGGACTTCCGTGCCTTTCTGGCGCGCTGTGAAGCTTGGCAAGGCGCAGAACTTGGCGAACTTAGCTCGCTGTTGTAGCGTCGCCGGCGTCTGGCGTATGTCCTGCAGGTCGCCCGTGCTGACATGAAGGGGCTGTTATTCATCGCGGCGATCTCGCTCTGCGCCGGCCTCGGCGTAGGGCTCGGCGCCTGTGCGCACCAGGTCTCGTACATCGCCGGGACCAAGGTGCCGCTCTCGGCGCCGAACAAGTCCGTGCTGGACGCGTGCGAGGAGTACCGGCTCGCGGTCGAGCGCGGCGACGCCGACGCGCTGATGCTGATGGCGCACAAGCAGTACTGGGAGGACAGCGGCACGCCGTCGGGCAGCGACGACTACGGCATCGAGGGCCTGCGCAACGTGCTGCTGGCCCGGCTGCAGAAGGCGAGCGACATCCGCTACTCGATGCGCTACGTCGCCGTTCACCAGCAGTGCACCGAGCTCAAGCCCGGCTGCCGCGCGGCGGTCGACGTCCTGATCGACGCCAGCTTCACGATTGCCAACCAGCTCGGCCGTGCGATCCGCCCCGACAAGCGCGACCAGAACCAGCTCGTCCTCGAGTGGGACGGCCACCGCTGGCTGTTCCTGAGCGGCATGTAGCGCCGGCCGCGGCCGCGCTACACAGAAACGCGTTGACCTTCGGTCAACGGTTCCTGTTCCGCCTCGATCGATAAGGGGCGTTCCCGCCCCCTCTGGCCCGGCGAAGCCGGGCCATTCACCCCTCCGCGCGTCGCGTCGCGCGATCGAGATTCGATGGCTCCCGACCAATGCGGTCGATGTTTAGCTGATACCGGCGAGCGCCGGCGGGTGGCGGGCGACCCAGCCGGTCGCCTGCTCGTAGGCGTGGGCGAGCTGGAGGCAGCCGAGCTCGTCGTGGGGACGGCCGACGAGCTGGATGCCCATCGGCAGCCCGCCGGGGCCAAAGCCCGCGGGGACGTTGAGCGCAGGGCAGCCGGACATCGTGATCGGCACGACGACCTCCATCCAGCGGTGATAGGTGTCCAGGTCGCGGCCGGCGATCGTGCGCGGCCAGTGCATGCCGGCGTCGAACGGGAACACCTGGGCCGACGGCAGCACCAGGTAGTCGTGGTGCGCGAACAGGCCGCGGACGGTGCGGTACCACGCGGTGCGCTCGGTCGCGGCGTCGGCGAGGTCGTACGCGGTGAGCCGGGCGCCGCGCTCGACCTCCCAGCGCGCCTCGGGCTTCATCAGCGCGCGCTTCGCCGGATCGGCGTGGTGGACCTTGAGCACCGAGCCGACCTGGAACGCGCGCAGCACGAGCCAGCTCTGCCACACGCGCTCCATCGCGTGATCGACGCGGACCTCGTCGACGGTGCAGCCGATCGCCTCGAACGCCGGCAGCGCCGCGCGGCCGAGCTCGAGCACGCCGGGCTCGAACGGCAGGTGACCGCCGAGGTCGCCGAGCCAGCCGATCCGCGTGCCGGCGAGCTCGCGACCGAGGCCTTGATCGAGCGGTGCGGCGAACCGCGCGGGGTCGTCGCGCGACGACAGCGGCGCGCGCGGGTCGTAGCCGGCGAGCACCGAGAGCAGCAGCGCGAGGTCGGTCGCGGTCCGCGCCATCGGCCCGACGACGCCGAGCGCGGGCAGGAACACGTCGCCCTCGGCCGACGGGACGCAGCCAAAGCTGGTGCGAAACCCGAGCACGTTGTTGAACGCCGCGGGGTTTCGCAGCGAGCCGGCGTGATCGCTGCCGTCGGCAACCGGCAGCATGCGGAGCGCGAGCGCGACCGCGGCGCCGCCGCTGCTGCCGCCCGCCGTGCGCGACCGGTCGTAGGCGTTGCGCGTCGTGCCGAACACGTCGTTGTAGGTCTGCGAGCCGAGGCCGAACTCCGGGACGTTGGTCTTGCCGATCAGGATCGCGCCGGCGCGCCGCAGCCGCTCGACCGGGATCGCGTCGGCCTCGGGGACGAAGCCGGCGAGCAGCCGCGAGCCCCAGGTGCTGCGGATGCCGCGCGTCGCCAGGAGGTCCTTGGGTGCCTGCGGGATGCCGTGCAGCCAGCCCAGCGACTCGCCGCGGCCGAGCGCGTCGTCGCGGTCGCGGGCCTGGGCGAGCAGCGACTCGCGCGGCTCGAGCGAGACGATGGCGTTGACCACCGGGTTGGTGCGCTCGATGTGATCGAGGTACGCGGTCATGACCTCGATGCACGACACCGCGCGCGCGTGGATCGCGGCGGACAGCCGGTGTGCGTCCAGGCGGACGAGGTCGCTGGCGCGGTACGGGTCGGCAGGTGGCACGGCGTGAGTCTATCCCGGTCGCGCGGCGGGCGCGGCGGGTCGACGTGTGCGTGCCATGCGGCCACACGTTTGCGATCGATCCGGTGTGCACACGATGGTCCGCGACGACTGTCCGCCACGGCGCCGCGAGCGCCGGCGGTAGGTCAGGCACGCAGCGGCTGTGACCGCCGCCGCGGTGTCGTCGTGGCGCGCTGGATCTTCGTCGGTAAACCCTCTATGTCATGAACAGCGATGTCGCGAACCTGGATCGGGGTGTTCTGGATCAGCTTCGCGGTTGGCTGCGGCAGCGTCGCGGCGCGCGACGACGCCGGGGCGCCGGCCGACGCGGCCATGGTGACCGTGCCGGTCGACGCCGAGCCCGACGCACCGCCGCTGGGCAACGACCCCGGCGTGTGGCCGAACCAGATGAGCGCCGCGATCTCCGATCCGTGGATCGCGGCGCACCACGACGAGATCCGCGAGATGCACCCGCGCGTCCTGGCGCTGAACTTCGTCAACGGCCGCACGAACGCCGAGATGACCGCGCTGCTCGCCCAGATCTTCGCCGGCCTCCAGGAAGGCTCGCGCTACCACGGATACCGCGACGCGGCCGCGCCGCCGTTTCTGTTCTACGAGCTCGCGCGCTCGGTCGATCTGACCGATCGCCCGGTGCCGCCGGGCTGGGCCCTGCGCAACAGCACGCGCTATCCGCGCAAGCCGGCGGGCACCGCGGACTACTGGCATCTTCACTATGGTGCGCTGTTCACTCAGCAGTTCGCCGACTACTACCACTTTGCCGATCCGGCCAACCCGGCGCGGAACCTGACCCTGTGCGAGCTGCTCCGGCGCGGCGTCGTCCACGAGGTCTGGATCTACGGCGACGCCGATACCCCGGGCGACGTCAACGCCGCCGAGGTCCTCGAGCTCAAGCAGCGCTACGACGACCAGGATCGCCCGGTGCCCGGCAGCTTCGATCCGTGCGCCGGCAACGGCTGCTTCGATGCCAGCGACATCCCGGCGTGTGGCGTGTCGGTCCGGATCCCCTGGGTCAACCACAGCCGCGGCCCGGGCTGCCTGCTGCACAGCCTCGGCCACGGCTTCGAGAGCATGACCGGCGGCGCCGCGCGGTCGCCGGCGGCGATCCCATACCTCGGGAAGAACTTCCCCCACTTCGCCAACTTCGATCTGCGCGAGCGCCAGATCGGCACGTCGTTCCAGAGCTGGTACGACGCCTGCGATGGCAACTGCGCCAGCTTCACCGGCCCCAACTCGTTCACGTGGCACGACAGCCGCGGCATGACCGGCGAGGTCGCCGCCTACGATCAGGGCTGCGGCAGCGTGCACTTCCCGCCCAACGCGCGCGCCCACTACGACGATCAGAACCCGTTCGGCGTGCGGTCGACGTGCGAGCACTACGGGCTCCACGACGGGCCCGGCGGCAGCGACCTGACCGAGATCTACACCAACGCCAGGTCCAGGCTCTACGATCGGCTCGCGCCCGACTGCGGTGGTGGCTGGCAGGTCTACTGGCGCCAGAGCTTCCCGGGCTATCACAACCCGGCCAAGGACGCGGCCGGCGCGCCGATGAAGAACTGGTGGGTGTACCCGTTCTATTGATCGGGGACCGGAGCGGTGGTTTGCACGCCATCGCCGGCGGCGTTACCGTGCGCGCCCGGGAGGCCACCATGTCACCGCTCAAGCAACTCTGCGCCGTCGCCACGCTCTGCATCCTCGGCGCTCTGGCGCCCGTCGCGCGGGCCGAGCCGCGCTCGACCGATGCGTATCTCGATCAGTCCCGCGATCGCTGGGAGAAGCTCGCCAAGCAGATCTGGGACATGCCCGAGCTCGGGCTCAAGGAGACCCGCTCGTCGGCGGCGCTGATCGGCATCCTCGAGAAGGAGGGCTTCCAGATCACCCGCGGGGTCGGCGGCGAGCCGACGGCGTTCGTCGCCACCGCGGGGTCGGGCTCGCCGGTCGTGGCCCTGCTCGCCGAGTACGACGCGCTGCCCGGGCTGTCGCAAGCCGCGGGCGAGCCGAAGAAGCACGCCGTCACCGACGGCGCACCCGGGCACGGCTGCGGCCACAACCTGCTCGGCACCGCCAGCGTCGCCGCGGCGGTCGCCGCCAACCGCGAGCGCATCGCGAAGAAGCTGCCCGGCACGATCCAGCTGTTCGGCACCCCGGCCGAGGAGATCCTGTTCGGCAAGACCTTCATGATCCGCGGCGGCGCGTTCAACAAGACCGACGTCGTCCTGGCCTGGCACCCCGACGATCAGAACCGGGTCACCAACCGGACCCGGCTCGCGGTGGCCGCCGCCAACGTCGAGTTCCTCGGCCGCTCGGCCCACGCCGCCGCGTCGCCGTGGCTCGGCCGCTCGGCGCTCGACGCGCTGACCCTGTTCGACCACGCGATCGCCCTGATGCGCGAGCACATCAAGCCGACCGCGCGCATGCACCGCGTGATCCGCGACGGCGGTCAGGCACCCAACATCATCCCCGATCACGCGATGGGCGAGTACTGGCTGCGCGACTCGACCGGCGAGAGCGTCAGCGAGATGCTCGAGCGGCTCAAGAAGGCGGCCGACGGCGCCGCGCTCGCCACCGAGACCCGGGCCAAGGTGACCCTGACGTTCTCGACCCGCGAGCCGGTGCCCAACGACGCGCTCAACGCCGTGCTCCAGCGCGAGCTCGACCGGGTCGGCCCGCCGCGGTTCGACGACACCGACCAGCGGTTCGCGAAGGCGATGCAGAAGGAGCTCGGCTTCGAGGAGGTCGGGATGGCGAGCGCGGTCCTGCCGTTCGCGCAGAAGAACGGCGGCACGGCGTCGTCGGACATCGGCGAGGTCAGCGCGGCCGTCCCGCTCGCCGAGCTCAACATCGCGACCCGCCCGCTCGGCACCGCGGCGCACCACTGGGCCCAGACCGCGTGCGCGGCGCACCCGGTCGGCTACAAGGGCATGGCGATCGCGGCCAAGGTCCTCGCGGCCGGCGCCGTCGACCTGCTCGGCGATGCCGCGACCGTCAAGGCCGCGCGCGACGAGTTCGCCGTGCAGACCAAGGGCAAGCCCTACGTCTCGCCGCTGCCGGCCGACGCCAAGCCGACCGCGCCGCACTGAGCGGGCGGTGACGGACGGTGCTCAGTGGGCCTTGAGCGCCTCGAACACCTTGCTGTCGAACGCGGCGCCGATGAAGAAGCCCAGGCGCTGCTCGTGCCACGTGTCGTCCTTGGGGACGTCGCCTCCGGACAGCGCGTCCCCGAGCTGGACGCCCTTGAGGCGGGTCCCTCGGTGCGCGGCCAGGCCGAACGCCAGCGAGATCCCGCCGCGGATCGTGAGCGTGTCGCCGACGACGAACCCGGTGAGCGGCGACGCGGCATCGAACGCGATGAACGGGTTCAGGAGGTAGTTGTACCAGCGCATGTCGGTGTAATCGACGCCGCCGACCATCCACTGGCCACCGATCAGGATCGACGGTCCGACGCGATCGTGCTTGGCCGCGACCGTGCTGCCGCCGCCCATCGCGGGCACCGCCTGGAAGTCATGGCTGATCGTGCTGTCGAAGCCCAGCGTGGTCAGCAGGGCGAAGCTGTACTCGGGGCGGACCTCGAGCGTGTGCGCGACGGTGACGGCGTCTGCGGCGCCTGGCTTGAACGTCAGATCATACGCCAGGCTGCCGGCGCCGCAGCGCAGGTAGGGGCCCACGGCGGCGAGCTCGTACTCGGGGCGCACTGCGGTGGCAGGGTCGAGACCGCCGTCACCGCCTTGCTTGGTGGTGCCGTCGTCGCCGGCGACCCGGAATGCCTTGAATGCCGCGCAGCTCTTCGTGGTCACGGCGACGGTCGGCCCGCCCTGCACCGGCTGGATCATCACGATCTGCACCGGCGTGCCCTCGCGCAGCGAGGTCGGGGTGGGGAACGCGGGCTGACCCGAGGGCAGGTACACCAGGAACCGGGCGTCGTCGGGCAGGCCGCGCTGCTTGCCGCGGCGCTTCAGCGCATCGAGCGCGCTGGCGCCGTGATCGCTCAGCCACCAGCGCGACGCGGCGCGGTCATCGGGCGCGGCCGCGCCGGCCGCGGGTTGCGGCGCCGGGGCGCGATCGGCGAGCGCGCGGACCGAGGGACAGTCCACCGGTCCCTTGTCGGTGACCGCGGTGAGCGTGAGCGCATCGGTGTCCTTCATCGACTTGACGTCGATCGTCGCGACCGGATCCGTGCCGTCCGGAGGCTGCACGACCGGGACGCTCGGCGCCGTCGTCACGCTCGACAGCGTCACCTGGTCCTTCAGCGTGAACCTGACCTGCAGGCTGCCGGTCCGCGACGGCTTGCCATCGGCCGCGAGGTCGCAGGCCGGCCGCGTCGGATCGGTCTTCGAGACTCCGATCGCCATCGTGTAATTCGCGTCGGCGGCGGCGATGCCGCCGAGCAACCCCAACACCACCACACTAGATCCCAAGCATCTCACCGAGCACCTCCCTGGCTGGAATGGCAAACGTCCGCGTCGCGGATGCACCGACCACGAAGCCGAGCACCCGTCCTTGATCGTCGAGCACCGCCGCGCCGCTGTCGCCCCGGTCGGTGACGCGCGGCGCCAGCGCGATCAGACCGGTCATCGTCACGCCGCCCGTGAACGTCGCCGGCACCTGGAGGTCGTCGACGAACGACGGCTTCGCGCCACCATGCTCGGTCGCGAGCACCCGGACCGCGATGCCCTTGAACACGGTCGCCGGATCGCGGACGTCGGCGAGGCCGAGCGTCAGCACCGCGACCTCACCGGCGGGAACCGAGCCCACGACCGCGGCATCCATCGTCGCGTCGTCGCGCAGCTTGATCACCGTGCCGAGATCGATCACCGCGCCGCCGGCCTCTCGCGCCCGGATCGGTCCGCCGTTCGCGGTGCTGGCGACGTGTCCGGAGATCAGCGCGACCGGACCGCCGGGCGCGTGGACGATCCCGCTGAGCGTTCCGTGCTCCGAGCTCGAGCCGACCACGGCTTGATTGCCCGGGCGAAGCTGGGCCTGCTTCTCGGCGCGCTCGATCTGCTTGACGTCGCAGCGCAGCGTGTACGTCACGCCCTCGTGCTCGACGGTGATCGGCTTGATCGCGTGCTTCGCGGGGACGCCGCGCTTCTCGGGCACGTGGACGACGAGCCCGAACTCGTCCTGCGGCTGGCCGCCGCGGTAGTGACGACCCAGCCCGACGTGAACGCCGGGCCGGCCCGCGACCCGCCGGCTCAGCGCACGCCGCGCCTTGCGAAGCACCGCCGGATCATGGTGCACGTGCCGGATGCGAGGCGGCTGTCGCTCCGTGTCCGATGCCGCCGCGAGCAACCGGCGCGCGGTGTTCTGAAAGCCTGCGGTCGATGCCGCCGCACGCACGACTTGCTCGGCGGACAGCCGGCCATCGGCGATGGCGGCCAGCAAGGCCGCGACCAGATCCTCTCTCCCCATCCGCCACCCTCTTTGATGCTGACCACGAGTATGAGTCTGCCTGCCGAGCTCGTCAATGGCTGATTCGTTTCGCGTCGAACGCCAGGCGATCCTGCCAGTCCTTCGCGAGCAGGTGGTCGGGCGTCATCATGCCGGGGCCGGACAAGACGGCGATCGCGCGCTCGACCCGGGCGCGATCATGGC
>DASWRS010000220.1:0-14843 GCA_036403075.1 Kofleriaceae bacterium | reverse complement strand
ACGAGTCGAGTAGCCCGGGGGAACTGCCCCCCCGGGCCCTCACAGAACCGGACGTGAAACTCTCGCCTCATCCGGCTCCTACCTTCCAGCCTCGGGTTTCAAGCCGAGTTGCCACGGGACGAACAGCTTGGGATCCCGTCGCGCGATGCACCCCAACCAGCGCAACGACGCTCGTTCTCGGCGACGAAACCGCTTGTACTTCCGTCGCACCCATGATGATAGGGCCCCGTTGAAGTGCTGGAGGACCTGGAGGAGCTTCGACCGGTAGAACCGGCCGTAGTAGTTCGCCCAGCCCCACATCGTCGAGTTGAATGCTCGAGCCAGATCTTCCAGGCGTTGGTTGTTCCTGGTCGATGCCATCCGCCATCCACGGATGGTCTGCCGGATCGACTTGGCGGCCTTGGCGCTGATCGCTGGCAGGAAGCTCACGAAGTACTTCCCCCAGCGATTCTTCGCCCGTCGAGGCTGGAAGGTGTATCCGAGGAAGTCGAACGAGACGTGCTCGCCTTTTCCTCGTCGATCGTCATCCTGGCAGTAGATGATCCGGGTCTTCACCGGGTGAAGCTCCAGACCGCACTGCTTGAAGCGATCGCGGATCGCGTCGAACACCTTCTTGGCGTGGCCCTCGCTCCTGCAGTGGACGATGGCATCGTCGGCATAACGCTCGAACGGGGTCGCCGGAAATGTCCGGCTCATCCACGCATCGAACGCGTAGTGCAGGAACAGGTTCGCGAGCAGCGGGCTGATGACCCCGCCTTGCGGCGTGCCCCTCGTCCGCGGCTCCTCGGTTCCGTCCGGTCGCTGCAGCGGGGCACGGAGCCAACGCGCAACGTACAGCCGGACCCACGGCAGGTCGGTGTGCTTCGCAACGGCGCGCTCGATGAGGTCGTGATCGAGACAGTCGAAGAACGACTTGATGTCCAGATCGATCACCCAGTCGGCACGCCAGCACCGCTTCCTCGCGACCTCGATGGCATCGAGCGCAGACTTGCCGGGTCGATAGCCGTAGGAATCCCCATGGAAGATCGGCTCCACCAAGGGTTCCAGGACCATCTTCACGACCGTCTGCGCGATCCGATCGGCCACCGTCGGAATCCCGAGGGGTCGGGTGCCTCCGCTTTCCTTCGGAATCTCGACAAGCCGCACCGCTGGCGGGAAGTACGAGCCCGACGACATCCGGTTCCAGAGCTTGTACAGGTTGCCCCTCAAGTCCTGCTCGAACATCGCCAACGTCTCGCCATCCACTCCCGCAGCGCCTTGGTTCGCCTTCACCCGTCGGTACGCATCCCACACGAGTTGCTTCGAAATCACATAAGGCTTTGCTTCAGGCACCGGTTCCTCCCATCGCTGGTTGACCAGTCCCATCGGCCAGAAGGTTGGGCCCCGTCGCTCTGCCCGCGTTACCAGGCTTCATCGCTACAACGAGCCCATCCGTCCCTTCGCCTCGCATCGATACTCGGCTCCTCACGGGTCCTCCGCTTGGAGTTCTCTCTTTGCATCGAGGCTGAAGGTTCCCACGTTCCGCACAAGAGCCTGCGCCGTGCTCACGCCGTCTTCATGCCGGTCACCACGCGAGCAGTCGGCAGGCACCCCTCGCATTTGTCCCGAGCCAACGACTGGAGCCCGGTTTCGGTGGACGTCCCTACGCTTTCGACACGTCATCGACGGTTCACTTGCGTTCGTCTTCACGGCGCACACCTGACGGGTTGGTCCCGCCTTTTCCGTCTCGCTCACCACCCCGGCCATTGGACCGAAGCAGCAGCCGGTGGTTTGAGCCCCGGTCCTGCAACCCGGGCCCGAGGGGCCTGCCCTCATCTCTCGTGCAGCAAGGCTGCTTCCATTCGACCTTGTGGTCTCCTTTCCGTGCCGTCGTGGCGCACAGTCGTCCGCGTACCGAACGAGCGCACTGCTCGCCTGGAGATGCGGACGGATCTTGTTCTCGACCGTCGATACCCCGATCGGTCGAGTCGTTCCGTTCTCTTTTGGGATGTTCACGCGGCGGATGGGCTGATGGCGGTACTGCCCCGCCTTCATCCGAGTTCGTAGCGCTTGCAAGTTCGCTGCGAGCTGCCCGCGATACTGCTCGACCCGTGGCGCCATCGACACCCACCCGGAAGCTCTGGTCCACGACGAACGGGGCGGTCGACGTGGCATCGCGCGCAATCGTGCAGAAGCTCTGCCTGGATACGGTCGACGGCATCACCAGAGGCGCCTGGATCTCTTCCTCTCGCTGATCGAGAACGAGGGAAAGATCATCCGATGCGCGGTTGCTTGGACATCAGATCAGAGCGCGGCGAGCAGGTCCGACGCGATGGTGCCGTGGAACAGCTCCTGGACCCAGCCGACCTGCTCGACCCCCCAGTCCGCGCCCACGGTGACCTGGAGATCGCCGCCGGGCATCTTCACCTGCACGGTCCGCCCGGTCCGCCCGGTCCGCACGCACGCGGCGACCACCGCGCAGGCGCTCGATCCCGACGACAGCGTCCAGCCCGCGCCGCGCTCCCAGATCATTGCCTCGACCACGGCCTCGTTCGCCACCCGGACGAACTGCACGTTGGTGCGCTGGGGAAACATCGCGTGCCGCTCGATCAGCGGGCCGAACGTGCGCACGGTGTCCTCGTCGAGGGCATCGGTGAAGATCACCGCGTGCGGGTTGCCCATCGAGACGCAGGTCGCGGCGAACGCGCGCCCGCCGAGGTCGAGCTCGCGCTCGATCCACTCGCCGGTGCAGGCCATCGGCAGGTCCTCGCAGCGGAAGCTCGCGCGCCCCATCGTGACCGACAGCACCGAGCGCTGGGGCTCGCGCGCGAGGAGACGGGCGCTGACCGGGCCACCGAGCGTGTGGATCGCGAGCGGCTGGTCGAGCGGCACGCCCTCGTGATCGAAGCAGTGCTTGGCGTAGATCCGGACGCCGTTGCCGCTCTTCTCGGCTTCACTGCCGTCGGGGTTGAGGATGCGCACGGCGCGCGCGAACCCGGGAGGCGGCGGGGCCGGTAGCAGGATGCCGTCGCTGCCCAGCCCGATGTGGCGATTGCACAACCGCTCGATCCGCGCCGGCACGGACAGCAGCTCGGTCATGTCCTGTCCGACGACGATGTAATCGTTGCCGAGCGCCTGATACCGCCGGAACTCGTAATGCGCGTGCAGCACGCCGCGAGTGTACGGGCCGACCCGCGCGCGGGACAACCGCTGGCCGCTGGATTCGGGCAGCCCCGAGCGCTCCGAGCGCCCGAGCGCCGAGCGCCCCGAGCGTCCCGAGCGCGTGACCGCTCTACATCATCACTCGGTCGGCTCGTCGACGATCAGCCGCTTGCCCAGGGTCACGACGCTCTGCTCGTCGTAGCCGAGGTGCTCGTAGAAGCCGACGACGGCGGTGTTTTCCCGCCGCACCATCAGGTTGAGCTTGGGGCAGCCCAGCGCCTCGAGCCGGCGCTCGACCTCGGCCATGATCGCTCGCGCGTGACCGCTGCGCTGATGGGCGGGGCTCACCGCGAGGTAGTAGACACTGCCGCGATGGCCGTCGTAGCCCGCCATGGCGCTCGCCACGATCTCCCCGCCGAGCTCGCCGACCAGGAACAACTCGGGCTGCACGGCTTGCTTGCGCGCGATGTCGGCGTGCGGGTCGTTCCACGGCCGGGTCAGCCCGGCGGCGCGCCACAGCGCGACGACCGCGACCTCGTCCGGCCTGGCGAACGTTCGAATGACAAGCGTCATGCGCAGACCGTACTACGCCGCTGTCCGCGGCAGCGCATCCGCCCGCGCATGGGGGGGGACCGGCGCTACGAGATCCAGGTGCAGCTGTAGCGGCGCCGCGCGTTCGTCCGACCTGGCGTATCGTGGCGCAGCGATGGACCAGTGGGACGAGCTCCGATTTCTCCTCGCGGTCGGTCGTCACGGAACGCTGGCCGCGGCCGGCCGCGCGCTGCGCGTGAACGCGACGACGGTCGGCCGCCGGCTCGACGAGCTCGAGCGCCGACTCGGCACCAAGCTGTTCACCCGGACGCCGGACGGCTTGCGCCCGACCAGCGCGGGCGTCGCGGCCTTCGAGGTCGCGACCCGGGTGGAAGACGCGATGCTCGCGTTCGAGCGCCGGGCCCGCGGCGGCGACGCCCGGCTCGAGGGCGTCGTCCGGGTGACCGCCGGAGACGGCATCATGCTGTCGATCATCCCGCTGGTCTCCAGCTTTCGCAGCCTGTACCCGGGCGTCCAGCTCGAGCTGCTGTCCGAGAACCGCGTCGTCGATCTCGCGCGCGGCGAAGCCGATATCGCGGTACGGATCGTCAAGCCGACGACTCCATCGCTGATCGCTCAGCGAGTCGCGACCATCGGGATCGGGCTCTACGCGCAGGAGGACTACCTCGCGCGCAGTGCGCGGCTCGAGACGCTCGCCGACCTTCGCGCACACGCGCTGGTCGGCATGACACCGCCGTTCGACAATGGCCCCGAAGCACAATGGCTGACACGCCAGGGCGTGGAGCACTACAGCATTCGCTGTAACACGATCTCGCTGGTGCTCGCGGCGGCGGCGACCGGGGCGGGGGTGGCGGTGCTGCCCCACAACCTCGCCGCCATGGAGCCGAAGCTGCGGCGCGTGCTGCGCGACGTCGAGTTCGCACCGCGCAGCGTCTGGCTCGTGGTCCACCGCGACGTGCGCCGCCGGGCCACGATCCGCGCGGTGCTGAAGTTCCTGGTCGAGGACTTCAACCGCAATGCCTCGGCGCTCGCGGGCACCGTCGATCGCGCACCGCCTACGGGGTGAAGCGGCGGACGACGAACGGCAGGTTGAGCGGCGTCGTCACGACGCCCTGCAGGCGCAGATCCTGGCCCTCGGCGACCCACAGATCCCGCCCAGCACGAACCACCGACGTCGGCTCGTCGAACGTGCCCAGCGTCGTGATCGTCGCCGTGTCGCCCGAGATGTCGGCGCGCAGCAGCGCACCGGTGTTCTCGGTCACGAGCAACGACGCGGACAGCGGCGCGACCATCCGGATCCCGTCCGGCGTGGTGAACGGCCGCGGTGTCGCGATCACGGTCGCGGGCTCGGCGGTGCCACCGGCATGGATCCGCACGCGCAGCAGCTGGCCCGTGCTGTAGTTGGTCGTGTAGAGGGTGCGACGGCCATCGAACGCGATCCCGTTGATCTGCAAGAAGCCCGCGCCCTTGAACGCGGGATCGGCCGACCACAGCGCCAGCGTGCCCGCGGTGGCACGAAACGGAGACGGCGTGGTCAGCTTGAACAGCAGGCCCAGCAGCGTATCCGTGATGTACAGATCACCACGCGCGAGCACGACGTCGCCGCACACCCCGCCGTTCGGCACCGTGTAGCTGGCGACGAGCGAGCCATCGGAGGCCGCGAACGCGCGCAGCGCGGTGGGGGTGGCGAACGTCAGATCGACGGCGCACGCCCAGAGCACCTGCCGGACATCGTCGAACGCGACCCCGGCGGTGCCCAGGTTCACACCCGCCGGCACGAACGGCTCGGCGGTGCGCGACACGCTCGGGATGCGCACGATCGCACCGGTCGTGATGCTCGACACGTACAGCGTGCCGGACAGCGAGCTCGTGATGCTCTCTGGAAAGAAGTTGTCCCCTGGCAGGGTCACGGTGGAGGGCTGGACGACGTGAGCCACCGGCGCCTCCGGCGCGCTCGCGCGCGCGGCGATGGGGTCGTTGTTGTCGAGGGCGCAGCCCGTCATGGCGGCAGCCGTGACGGCCAGCAGCGTGGTGATCTTGGTGGGTGGTTGCATGCCGCGGCGAATGTAGGCGTCGACCGCACGACGCCCAAGCGGCATTTCCGCCGTCTCCCCCTGCAAGAATGCAGGGCCGCGCAGGGAGCGCCGACCGCGTCAGTGCTTGCGGGCCGCGATCTGCGCCAGCAGCTGGTTCGCGACCTGCTTCTCGCTGACCAGCTTCGGATCGGTCGACTTCGACACCTCCTCGAGGTCGCGCCGGGCGGCCGCGATCTCGCCCTTGCGCGCGAGGATCTGGCCGCGCTGGAACTTGGCGTTGACGTCGTCGGGCCGGAGCGCGATCGCCGTGCTGAATGCCTCGACCGCCTTGCCATCGGCGCGCCTGGCGTCGTAGGCCATGCCGAGCTCGAACCACAGCTCGCCGGCATCGGCCGGCGGCACGTTCGCGGTGCCGACGTTCGCGACCGCGATCGCCTGATCGAGGTAGTCCCAGCGCCGGTACAGCTCGATCAGCGCGATGTACGCGTAGCGGTAGGTCGGGTGCAGGGCGATCGTCCGGGTGAACTGCTCGGCGGCGCGCCGCGGATCATCGAGATCGCGGTACACGCGGCCGAGGTAGTAGTGGCCGCGCCACAGCGCCGGCACCAGCCGGGTCGCGCGCACCAGCGCGTCGCGCGCGGCGTCGAGCTTGAGCCCGGTGGGATCGAGCGTGATCTCGTCGGGCTTCTTGTTCTCGCGGCGCGCCTGGTCCTCCTTGGCGCGGAGGACCTCGGCCTCGTACAGCGAGATGCCCTCGTACAGCTGGTACATGCCCTGATCGGGCCGGAGCGCCAGGGCGCGCTCGAGGGCGGTCCGGGCCTGCGACCACTCGCTCCTGGCCATGTGGGCGCTGCCCCACGCGAACCAGGCGAGGTGGTTGCCGGCCCACAGCTTGGTCGCGAGCTGGCACTCCTTGAGTGCGGCGTCGTACTGCTTGGCGGTGATCGCCTTGTTGCACGCGTTCAGGTGATCGACGGACGTGTTGCGGATCGTGGGATCGACCTCGGGGCGCAGCGGCGCCTTGGTCACCACGGAGATCTCGGGCTCCTTGCCGAACACCACGGGCGCGGTCGCCGCGGCGCCGGCACCGGGGGTCGCGGGCGCGAGCGACTTGAAGATCAGCAGGCCATCGCCGTTGAGCTCGCCGTGGGGCGAGCGCTGCGCCCACGTCCCGGTGACCGTGACGTATTCGCCGGTGGCGATCCGGGGCACCGCCGGCCACGCCTTGAGCTCGTCCCTGGACAGCCGCAGGCGCTCGCTCTTGGTCGGGGCGCGCGGCACCTCGACGACCCAGATCGACGCCTCCTGCGACGTGTCCTTGCTGTCGCCCAGGTAGAACTTCGGCCGCTCGCACAGCGAAGGATCGCTGTCGATCGACATCAGGATCTGCGCCCGGGTCGCCTCGGGGTTCACGCTCGCGAGCTGCGCGGCGCAGTCGTAGACCCAGGTGATGTAGCCCCGGACCTTGACCTCGGCGCCGAGCGCGGCCTTGCCCCGCACGCGGAGCTCGCGCGAGGACCGGAAGCCCGGTTCGGTCACCGGCAGATCGAACCCCGGGAGCACCGGGATTTCGACCCGGGTGGGGGTCTTGATCACCTCGAGGGGAGGGCCCGGTAGATCATCGGGCTCCAGCTTGTCTGCGAACGCGACGGCGGAGATCAGGAGAGCACTCACGACACTGACGCGCTTGACCACGGTCCTCTTATCCCACATGTCTGGCCCCGGTTCACGATCAGAACGCCGTTCCCACGTTTGCCGCTTGACAGCCGGCTCGCGGTGAAGGACGCGCGCGCGCCACGACATCCGGACGGTCCACCGAGCGGTCCCGCCCGGGTCGCCGCGATGCGCTCGCCGAGGACCGCACGCGCGCCGCTCGACGCTCGGGCGGCCCTGGGGCAGGATGCCGGCCATGTCCCCGCTCCGGATCTCCGTCTGGCTCGCTCTCTGGCTCGCGCTCCTCGGGTCCGTCGCCGCCTCCGCGGCTCCCGAGCCCGTCCCGGCGGCGGCGTACCAGGCGCTGCGCTGGCGCATGATCGGCCCGTTCCGCGGCGGGCGCACCCACGCCGCGGCCGGCGTTCCGTCGCAGCCCGGCGTGTTCTACATCGCGCAGGTCAACGGCGGGGTGTGGAAGACCGACGACTTCGGGCGGACCTGGCGGCCGATCTTCGACGAGCAGCCGACGCAGTCGATCGGCGCGATCGCCGTGGCTCCGTCCGATCCGAACATCGTCTACGTCGGCAGCGGCGAGGGGCTGCACCGCCCCGACCTCTCGGTCGGCGACGGGGTCTACAAGTCGACCGACGCGGGCAAGACCTGGAAGCACCTCGGGCTGGTCGACGCGCAGCAGATTCCGCAGATCGCCGTCGATCCGAAGGACCCCAACCGGATCTACGCCGCCGTGCTCGGCCATCCGTTCGGCCCGAGCGAGCAGCGCGGCGTGTTCCGCTCGCTCGACGGGGGCAAGACCTGGGACCGCGTGCTCTACAAGGACGCCGACACCGGTGCGTCGGACATCCAGATCGATCCGAAGCACCCCGGCGTGCTCTATGCGGCCCTGTGGCAGGCGCGGCTCGGCCCGGCCGAGGACGGTAATCACTATCAGGGCACCGGAGGCGGGCTCTACAAGTCGACCGACGGCGGCACGACCTGGCGCCAGCTCAAGACCGGCCTGCCCGGCAACGCGGTGCAGTTCCACATCGCGATCGCGCCGAGCCAGCCCAGCCGGATCTACGTCGAGCTGACCACCACCGATCCGGCCGAGTACGGCACCGGCAAGGGCGCCGGGTTCTACCGCTCCGACGACGCCGGGGCGAGCTGGGTCCGGATCACCAGCGACGATCGGCCGACGGTCCGGCCGGGCGGCGATCTGATGGTGCCGGTGGTCGACCCCAAGAACCCGGATGTCGTCTACACCGCGAGCCTGGTCGCGATGAAGTCCGCCGACGGCGGCAAGACCTGGACCTGGCTGCGCGGCGCGCCCGGCGGCGACGACTACCAGAACCTGTGGATCAACCCCAACGACCCCAACATCTTCGTCCTGGTCAGCGATCAAGGCGCCGTGGTCACCGTCAACGGCGGCAAGACCTGGAGCAGCTGGTACAACCAGCCCACCGCCCAGCTCTATCACGTCGGGATCTCCGCCGACTTCCCGTACAAGGTCTGCAGCGGCCAGCAGGAGAGCGGCTCGGTCTGCATCTCGAGCCGCGGCAACGACGGCACGATCGGCTATCGCGAGTGGCGCCCGGTCGGCGTCATCGAGTACGGCTACGCGGCGCCCGATCCGCGCAACCCCGACCTCATCTATGGCGCCGGGCGGACCGCGGTCTCGCGCTACCAGTGGTCGACCGGCCGGGTCCAGAACATCACGCCGATCCCGATCCGCGGCAGCCACCGCGCCGAGCGCACCCAGCCGCTGATGTTCTCGCCGCTGCGACCGGGCGTCCTGTACTACGCGGCCGAGGTGCTGTTCGAGTCCGCCGACGGCGGGCAGACCTGGAAGACGATCAGCCCCGACCTGGCGCATCCCCACCCCGGGGTGCCGCCGAGCGTCGGCGGGCTGGCATCGGTCAGCCACGCCGCCGATGACGCGCGCGGCACGATCTACTCGCTGGCGCTGTCGTGGAAGGCGCCGGGCACGATCTGGGCCGGCACCGACGACGGCAAGCTGTGGACCACGCGCGACGGCGGCGGTCACTGGACCGACATCACGCCGCCGCAGCTCACGGCGTGGAGCAAGGTCACCCAGCTCGACGCCTCGCACTTCGACGACACCACGCTGTACGCCTCGGTCAGCCGCCTGCGCGTCGATGACCAGGCGCCCTACCTCTACAAGACCCACGATGCGGGCAAGACCTGGACGCTGATCACCACCGGGCTGCCGCCCGGCCCGGTCAACGCCGTGCGCGAGGATCCGGTGCGCAAGGGCCTGCTCTACGCCACCACCGAGAACGGCGTCTGGGCATCGTTCGACGACGGCGCCACCTGGCAGTCGCTGCAGGCCAACCTGCCGCACACCTCGGTGCGCGACGTCGTGGTCCACGACCGCGATCTGGTCATCGCGACCCACGGCCGCGGGTTCTGGATCATGGACGACATCACGCCGCTCCGGCAGGCCGCCGCGGCGATGCCCGACACGCTGTTCAAGCCCGGCGCCGCGTACCGCGTGCCGCGCAGCGTCTACACCGACACGCCGGTCCCGCCCGACGAGCCCTACGCCGAGAACCCGCCGGCCGGCGCGGCGATCGATTACTACCTGGCCCAGCCGGCGCAGGGCGCGGTGACGCTCGAGATCAGCGACGCGCGCGGCAAGCACGTGCGCAGGTATACCAGCACCGATCCGCCGGATCTCACGCCGACCGAGCTCGCGAACCAGCTGATCCCGGCGTACTGGGTGCGCCCGCACCGGCCGCTCGGCACGGCGCAGGGCGGGCAGCGCTGGATCTGGGACCTGCGCGGCGACCGTCCGCTGGCCGCGTCGTACGAGTACCCGATCAGCGCGATCCCGTACAACACGCCGCGCGCGCCGGAGGGCCCGCTCGTCGCGCCCGGCAGCTACACCGTCAAGCTCACCGTCAACGGCAAGACCCTGACCGCGCCGCTCGAGGTCAAGCTCGATCCGCGGATCAAGGCGAGCCCGGCCGCGATCGCCCAGCAGCACGAGCTGTCGCAGCACCTCGCCGAGCTGGTCACCCGCAGCTCGCAGCTGGTCATGCAGGCGCAGTCCACGGTCGATCAGCTCGCCAAGCTGACCGGCAAGCCCGAGCCGCTCAAGGCGCAGATCGCGGCGGTCACCGTGCAGGCCACGGCCATGGTGTCGGGGCCCAAGGGCCCGCCGCCCGGCCCGGGGCTCGCCGGGGTCAGCGGCAAGCTGGTCATGCTGTACCGGATGATCGAGGTCGACGCCGCGCCGACGCCGATCCAGATCGCCGAGGCGACCAAGGCGGAGCGCGAGCTCGGCCAGCTCGCCGCGGCCTGGGACAAGCTCCGCACCGGCGAGCTCGCCCAGCTCAACGCCGCGCTCGGCCAGGCCGGGCTGCCGCCGATCCGGCCCGAGCTGGCGCCGGAGACCAAGCAGAGCGAGGGCGACGAGGAGTAGACGACGAGGCGACGAGGAGGCGACGAGGAGTAGCTACGCTCGCCGCGGCCCGATAGAGTCCGGGCTGTGAAGCCCCACCCGTCGACCGTCGCGCTCGCCCTCGCCTTCATCACCGCGTGCAGCGGGGCCCCCAAGCCGGCGACCCCCGCGCCGGAGCCTGCCGCGCCGGTGGCCGCCGCGCCCGCCGCGAAGCCCGCGCCGCCGCCGCCACCGTCGGCGCACGACGCCGCGGCCGCCGAGGTCCAGCGGCTGACCCAGCTCGCGAGCCAGGATCCGCTGCTCGCGCCGTGGCCCGGCCCGCACGGCGGCGTGCCGCCCTGGGACAAGGTCAAGGTCGACGCGTTCCCCAAGGCGTTCGAGACCGGGATCGCGCTGACGCTCGCCGAGGTCGACGTGATCGCCGAGAACCCCGAGCCGCCGACGTTCGACAACACGTTCGCCGCGCTCGAGGACATCGGGCGCCACGCCGGCCGCGCCGAGACCCTGTTCGGCGTGCTGTCCGGAAACCTCAGCACCCCCGAGGTCCAGGCCGTCGACAAGGCGTGGTCGCCCCGGATGGCGGCCGCGCGCGACAAGATCACGTTCAACGACAAGCTGTTCCGGCGGGTCACCGCGGTGTACGCCGCGCGCGACCAGCTCGACCCCGAGAAGCGCCGCCTGGTCGAGCTGCGCTACGAGCGGCTGATCAAGGCCGGCGCGAAGCTGTCGGCGGCCGAGAAGGCCAAGGTCGGCGCGATCAACCAGGAGCTCGCCGGGGCGTTCACCGAGTTCAACAAGAAGGTCCTCGCCGACGAGAACACCTGGATCGAGCTCGGCGCCAAGGACCTGGCCGGCCTGCCCGCGTCGCTCCAGGCGAGCTACGCCGCGGCGGCCGCCGAGCGCAAGCTCGAGGGCAAGTGGGCCGTGGTCAACACCCGGTCGAGCGTCGATCCGTTCCTGGCGTCGTCGTCGCGCCGCGACCTGCGCGAGCAGGTGTGGAAGGCGTTCAAGCGCCGCGGCGACAACGGCGGCGACAACGACACCCACCAGACGATCGCGCGGATCGTCAAGCTGCGGGCCGATCGCGCGCGCCTGCTCGGCTACCCGACGCACGCCCACTGGCGGATGTCCGACACCATGGCCAAGGACCCGGCCAAGGCGAGCGAGCTGATGATGCAGGTCTGGAAGCCCGCGGTCGCGCGCGTCCACGAGGAGGTCGCCGACATGGAGAAGATCGCCCGGCGCGACGGGCTCAAGGGGCCGTTCGAGCCCTGGGACTATCTCTATTACGGCGAGAAGGTGCGCAAGGCGAAGTACAACGTCGACGAGAACGAGCTCAAGCCGTACTTCGAGCTCAACAACATGATCGCCGCGTCGCACTGGATGGCCGAGAAGCTCTACGGCCTGTCGCTGACCGAGATCACCGGCACGGTGCCGGTGTTCGAGCCGTCCGTGCGGGTCTGGGAGGTCAAGGACAAGGCGAGCGGCGCGCACGTCGGGCTGTTCTACGGCGACTACTTCGCGCGCAAGGGCAAGCGCTCGGGCGCGTGGACCGAGGGCTACCGCCGGCACGAGTCGTTCACCGGCAAGGTCCAGACCACGATCACCTCGAACAACAACAACTTCGTCAAGGGCGCGCCCGGCGAGCCGGTGCTGATCTCGCTCGACGACGCGCGCACGCTGTTCCACGAGTTCGGCCACTCGCTGCACGCGCTCCTGTCCGAGGTCCGCTACCCCGGCCTGGGCGGCACGCCGCGCGACTACGTCGAGTACCCGTCGCAGGTCCACGAGTTCTGGGTGATGACCCGGCCGGTGCTCGATCGCTTCGCCAGGCACTACAAGACCGGCAAGCCGATGCCGCAGGCGCTGGTCGACAAGGTCACCCGCTCGGCCCGGTTCAACCAGGGCTATCACACGGTCGAGTACCTGGCCTCGGCGATCGTCGACATGGAGCTCCACATCCGGCCCGACGGCGTGATCGATCCGGAGACCTTCGAGCGCGACACGCTCGAGAAGATCGGCGCGCCGCACGAGGTCGCGATGCGCCACCGTCTGCCGCAGTTCAACCACCTGTTCGCCAGCGATGCCTACTCCGCCGGCTACTACAGCTACCTGTGGTCCGAGGTGATGGACGCCGATACCCGCGAGGCGTTCACCGAGGCCGGCGACGTATTCGACCCCGGCGTCGCGGCCAAGCTGCGCAAGTTCATCCTCGCGCCCGGCAACTCGAGCGATCGCGCCGAGGCGTATCGCCAGTTCCGCGGCCGCGATCCGGACGTCAGCGCGCTGCTCAAGAAGCGCGGGTTTCCGACGGGCAAGTAGCGGCCCGGGGGCAGTCGCTGATCAGCGGCCGATCAGCGGCCGATCAGGCCGACGCTGCAGCCGCCGTGACGCGGCGGCGGTGGCTCCGGCGGCGGCTGCGCGGCCCCTGTCGTGACCCTGGGCGGCGGGTGCTGCAGCGGCTGGAAGCTGATGAAGTGCGCATTGGCGGCGCCCTCGACCGGCGGCATCAGCGAGACCCCGCCGCCGGCGACCTGATCGATCAGGTGGCGCGCGGTGTCGCCGTGGTAGACCCGCGGCGGCGAGTACGCCTGGTCGTGCCAGAAGAACACGCCGCTCGACAGCCGGCCGACGAGGAACGCGTGGCCGTCGCTGCCCAGGGTCGCGGGGTCGGAGGTATTCCAGCTGACCTGTGCGGTCTGGCCGGGGTCGAGCGCCTGGAGCAGGCCCGCGAGCGTCCAGATCGTGTCGGCGATCTGGCCAGGCCCGCGGTTCATCCCGAGGAACATCCGCACGGCGTCGACCTCGCCGGCCACGAGCCCGCCGCGCGTGCGGCCGCCGCGGAACGCGATCAGCAGGCCGGCCGACAGCACCTGGTACGCGCTCTGGTTCGGCGTGTACGCCCCGGTGAGCCGGCCGAGCGCGTCCAGCGCGTCGGCGGTCTGCTGCGCCACCGCGCGCAGCTCGGGCGCGATCGATGCCCCGCGCAGCCGCGCGGCGGTGCGCCGGCACGCATCGCGAAACAGCGCGTGACTATCGTCGTGCGACTCGGTGTCCCACGCGATCAGCATCGTCACCAGCGACGCCGTCGTGCAGGTTGCCATCGCCCCCTGCGAGTGCGCGGGGAGCGACTCGTCGTCCAGCGTGTCGCGGTGGATCATCGCCGCGGCGGCGGGCTCGGGGCGTGGCGCGGCGCCGGGCTCGGGGCACGCCGCGGCGCCGGGATCGGGGCGGGCCACGCCGGGCGGCTCCGCCGGGGCAGGCGCGAGCTCGCCGATCCCGACGCTGCGCACGAACGCATCGGCGGCACGCTCGTGCGGATCGCCGGGCTCGCCGCGGGTGGCGCCGGGCGGTGCCGCCGGGGCGGGCGCGAGCTCGCCGATCCCGACGCTGCGCACGAATGCATCGGCGAACGCCTCGGCGGCGCGCTCGTGCGGATCCCCGGGCTGGCTCACCGCCATCGCCGCTGCCGGCGCGGCGGCCCCGCGCGACTGCACGGTGTGCGCGACTTCGTGCGCGATCAGCCGCCGGCCGTCGCGGCCGTGCGGATCGTAGGCGCCGTCGCGGAACACCACGTCGTCGCCGACCGCGAACGCGCGGGCGCCGAGCGCGCGCGCCGCGGCATCAGCGGCGGCCCCGGTATGGATCCGGACGCCGCCGAGCCCGGCACCGAGCGCGGCCTCGAGTGGCGAGCGCAGCGCGGCGTCCAGCGGCACGCCGCCCCGGCGCGCCCGCGCGACCAGCTCGGCGGCCTCCGGCGCGATATCGCGCTCGGCGGGCTCGGCGCTGCGCATGACCACACCCAGCGGGGCGCCCGGTGCCGCGCCCGGTACCGCGATCGATGCCGCGCCCGGTGCCGCGCCCGGTGCCGCGCCCGGTGCCGCGCCCGGTGCCGCGCCCGGTACCGCGCCCGGTGCCGCGCCCGGTGCCGCGCCCGGTGCCGCGCCCGGTGCCGCGCCCGGTGCCGCGCCCGGTGCCGCGCCCGGTGCCGCGCCCGGTGCCGCGCCCGGTGCCGCGCCCGGTGCCGCGCCCGGTGCCGC
>DASWRS010000219.1:0-2853 GCA_036403075.1 Kofleriaceae bacterium | reverse complement strand
GCCGAGGAGCTGGGGATGGCGACGATCCACCACACCAGCGCCGAGCAGACGATCCCCGAGCTCGAACGCCTGCTGGGCGTGCGGCTGCGCGAGGACGCCGCGGCCTAAGGCCGCCTGAGCCGTTGCCGGGGACCCGGGCCGCTGCCCGTCAGGCGCGTTTGCCGCGCCCGTACATGAACTTGAAGAAGCCCGCGAGCAGTTTCGTCGTGCGCGATTTGTAGGGGTACATGAAGATTTCCTTCTTCATCGCCAGTTTCGGCGTGACCACGATCGCCTGCTGCGCGCTGTACTTGCGGATGCCGCCGGCGCCGTGGCGCGACCCCAGCCCCGAGGACTTGGCGCCGCCCATCGGCAGCTCCAGCACCGTGTAGTTGATCATCGCGTCGTTGACGTTGGCCGCGCCCGCCTGCAAGCGACGGGCGATCGCCTCGCCCTTGGCGGTGTCGCGTGAGAACACCGAAGCGCCGAGGCCGTAGATCGAGTCGTTGGCCAGCCGCACCGCCTCCTCCGCGTCGGCGACCTTCATGATCGGCAGCGTCGGACCGAAGGTCTCCTCGGTCATGCACTTCATCGTGTGGTCGACGTCGACCAGCACCGTCGGCTCGAAGAAGCGCCCGGCGCCAGGCGCCACGTTGCCGCCGGTGAGCACGCGCGCGCCCTTCTGCACGGCGTCCGCGACGTGGTCCTTGATCGTGTCCAGCTGCGGCGGGAACGTGATCGCGCCCACCTCGACGCTGCCCGGACCTTCGGGCTTGCCGACCCGCAGCTCGCGCACTTTCTCGGAGACTTTCGCCACGAACTCGTCATAGACGGGCTCCTCGACGTACACGCGCTCGATCGAGATGCACGTCTGACCGGCGTTCTGCATCGAGTAGTACGTCGCGAAGTTCGCTGCGCGCTCGAGGTCGGCGTCGGAGAGCACGACCATCGGGTCCTTGCCACCGAGCTCCAGCGAGGCCGGGATCAGCCGTCGAGCGGCCGCCTCGGCGACCTTGCGCCCCGTCTTCGTCGAGCCGGTGAACATGATCATGTCGACGTGCTCGACCAGCGCCGCGCCGGTGCCGCCGCGGCCGGTGGCGATCTGCAGCACGTTCTCCGGCAGGCCGCACTCGCGCAGCCCCTCGGCCATCAGCAGCGAGGTCAACGGCGTGATCTCCGACGGCTTGAGGATCACGCTGTTACCCGCCATCAGCGCCGGGATGCAGTCGCCGAACGAGTTCGTCAGCGGGTAGTTCCAAGGCCCGATCACGCCGATCAGGCCGAGCGGCCGGAAGCGGTTGATCAGCTTCTTGCCCTTCACCAGCACCTGGCTGGACTTGATGCGCTCGTCCGCCAGGTACTCGGGGCCGTACTTCGCCCAGAAGCCGAACGCGTTGCCGGCATAGCCGATCTCGGCCAGCTCGGCGTCCTCATAGGTCTTGCCGGTCTCGGAGACGATCGTCTCGACGATGCGCTCGGCGTTGTCCATCGTCCACTTCTGCGCCCGCAGCATCACGCGCGCCCGGCCCTCGAAGCCGTAGCCCTCCCACTCGGGCTGCGCCGCGCGGCCGCGCACCGCCATCTCTGCGACCTGCTCGGCGCTCAAGTCGGGGACGGTGGCGACCGTCTCACCCGTCGCCGGGTTCTCGACCGCGATCGTCTCGGGCTCCGCGACGATCCGCTCCGGTGCCTGCTGCAGCTGCTGCTCGTCTTGCTCGACCGTGGCCATAAGACCTCCCCACACTCGCTCTCGTCCGGTACGGGCAAGGTTACTCCGACAGCAACCTCGGAGCGGCGGGGGTCGGTCGGGCGGCTACTCGGAGAGCTCTACGGTGGAGACGCCGACCGGATCGCTCGGCCGGTCGCCGCCGTCGGTGGGGACCGCCTCGAGCTGGTCGACCACGTCCATGCCCTCGGTCACCTGGCCGAACACCGTGTGCTTGCCGTCCAGCCACGGACAGGCGTCGGCGGTGACGATGAAGAACTGCGAGCCGTTCGTGTTCGGGCCGGCGTTGGCCATCGCCAGCGCGCCCCGCACGATCTTGTGCGAGTTGATCTCATCCTCGAACGTGTAGCCGGGACCGCCGGTGCCGGTGCCCTGCGGGCAGCCGCCCTGGATCATGAAGTCTTTGATTATGCGGTGGAAGGTGAGGCCGTCGTAGAAGCCCTCACCGGCCAGCTTGCGGAAGTTCTCGACGGTCTTCGGCGCGTCCTCGTCGAACAGCTCGAAGACGATCGGCCCCTCGGTGGTCTGCATCGTGGCTGTGGACATGCGGCTACTGTACCCGCACCCGCTCGAGGCTCAGCGTCCGGCCGTTGACGCGCTTGCCGTCGACCGCCTCGATCACGCGCTCGACCTCGCCGGCCGGCACCGACAGGAACGAGAAGCGGTCGAGCAGCATCACATCACGCACCGCCTCGCCGTCCAGGCCTGTCGAGGAGGTGACCGCGCTGACGATGTCGGCGACCTTCAGGCCGCTCGCCCGGCCGCCGCCGAGCACCAGCTTGACGTACGGCTCGCCGTCGTCGCGCCGGCGGATCTTCGGCTTGGAGTGCCGCCGCGGGCGCTCTTGCACCGGCGTCGGTGTGGCCGTCGCGCCGCGCTCCCACTTCGTGACGCTGGTGCCGATGTGCCGTTCGATCGCCTCCAGCTCGCGCTTCTGGCGCTCCTCGACGAACGTGATTGCGCGCCCGGAGCGCCC
This sequence comes from Kofleriaceae bacterium, assembly GCA_036403075.1. GTDB lineage: Bacteria > Myxococcota_A > Polyangia > Haliangiales > Haliangiaceae > JABFXX01. The sequence goes on along the minus strand of DASWRS010000219.1, from coordinate 172 downwards.
GACCCTGCCGGTGCGCCCGATGCGGTGCACGTACGTGTCAGGGCTGGTCGGCACGTCGTAGTTGATCACGTGCGTGACCGTCGAGATGTCAAGGCCACGCGCGGCCACGTCCGTGGCCACCAGTACCGGCACGCGGCCGCCCTTGAACGCCAGCATCACGCCGTCGCGCGAG
>DASWRS010000218.1:0-2134 GCA_036403075.1 Kofleriaceae bacterium | reverse complement strand
GCTCGCGGCGGCCGACGAGCGCCAGGACCGCCGGTGCGGGGGTCGGCGGCAGGATCCAGGTCGCGGTGACCGGCGCGTCGAGGATCGCCGCGGGCTGGTCGATCCAGCCATCGAGCGTCACCGGCACGTCGGCGTCGAGCGCGCCGAGGGCGAGGTTGCCGCGGCCGGTGGCCGCTGCGAGCTCGGCGCGCAGGTGGGTGCCGGCCGGGCCGGTGTCGAGCGCGACGTGCGGCGACACCGGCGAGACCAGCGCGCCGCCGGTGACGCCGGTGACATCGACGGCGAGGTGGGCCTCGGCGGCGGCCGCGCCGAGCGTGAACCGGGCGGCGGCGTGGCCGCGGTAGTCGGCGGCGAGGCCGCGCGCGGCGAGCCGGGGGGCGATCCCGAGGCGGGCCAGCAGCGCCGGATCGAAGGCGACGTCGGCCAGCGTCACCGAGGCCGCGCGCACCAGGTCGCGGCCGCGGCGTCGCCAGGTCGCCGGATCGAACGGGTGCCGCGGCACGGTCAGCCGCACGGTTGCCTCGCCGCCGGCGACGCCGACCAGCCGCACCGCCGCGCGCGCGGCGAGGTCGCCGTCCTCGGGCGCGAGCGCGATGTCACTATCGATGGTGCCGAGCGGCAGCGAGACGCCGCGCACCGCGAGCGCGCCACGCAGTGCCGCCGGCGCGAGGTCGAGCTCGCCGTCGACCGTGCCCGCCAGCATGCCCGCCGGTGCGCCCGCCAGCGTGCCCGCCGGTGCGCCCGCGCCGCGCCCGGCGAGGCCGGGGAGGCCGGGAAGCGAGACCCGGCGCGCGGTGATCGCGGCGGTGCGGATCGCGTCGCGATCGAGTGTGCGCCAGGCGGCGAGATCGAGCGGATCGCGCGGCGCCGCGGCGGCGAGCACGAGATCAACGGCGCCGAGCGCCGGCCCGGCGGCGTGCGCCTCGAGCGTCGCCTGGCCACGCACGAGCGCAACCTGCGCCGTGACGTCGACCGGCGTGGCCTCGGCGGTCGCGGCGAACCCGGTGGCGGCGACCGCGCCGCTGGCCTGCCACCGGCCACCCCGGCGCGCCACGTCGAGCGTGACGCGACCGGTCCCACGCGCAGCCGCGTCGATCCACGACGCGTCGACGTGCTCGGCGGCGACGTGCGCCGCGAGGTCGCCGGTCCCGGCGTAGTCGCCGGACAGCGCGACCACCGCGTCGCCCCGGCGCAGCGACAGGCCGCGTAGCGCGGCGAACAGCCGGGCCGGCTCGGCGGGCGAGGACAGCGTGATCGAGCCGCCGCGCCCGGTCCACACCGTGCCGTCGGGCAACGCGATGCGGCTGGCGCCGAGCGCGGCGAGGTAGCGCGCGCCGTTCGGCGTCACTACCGCCGCGGTCGAGACGACGAGGCCGGCCGCCGGGCGCGCGGTCACCGCGACGTCGAACCGGGCGCCGCGGCGAGCGAGGTCGACGCGGACGTCGCCGAGCAGGCGACCGGCGCGGTGGATCCCGGTCGCGACCGCGCGGGCCGCGTCGAGCCGGGCCTCGGGCGCGACGCCGAGCGCGAACGAGCCGCTCGCGGCGCCGACGGTCACGTCGTCGTAGGCCAGCCCGCGGACAGCAACCTCGCCCGCGACCGAGACCTCGAGTCCAGAGGGCGCGTCGAGCGCATCAGCGCTCGGCGGCGGCGACGACGAACGCGCCACCGGAGCCGACGCCGGATGGCCCGGAGTCGCCGCCGGATCACCGGCTGACGCGACACCCGATCGCGAACGCGCCGCCGGAACCAACGCCTGCGAGCGCGCGCCGGACGCTGCAGCGCCGGCGGGCGTGACGCTCAGGACGAACGGCGAGCGCAGCGCGGCGATCGACACGCGCGTGGCGTCGTGGCGCTTCGCCACCCCGGCCGGGGCGACCGCGATCGCGACGCAGCCGGTGCGCACGTCGGGCTCGACGGTGACCCGGGTGCCCTCGGCAACGCCGGTGACGACGAGATCGGGCCGCGGCCCGAGTGTGCCGGCGATCCGCGCGCTCGCCGCGAGCGCGCCGGTGATGCGGCGGCAGCGCGGCGCCGGGTCCGCTGCGCCTGCCACCGGCAGCGTGATCGCGTGCGCGGTCAGCGCGGCGCGCGCGTCGTCGAGCACGAGCGCCCCATCCCGGTGGTGGGCCCG
>DASWRS010000217.1:0-44478 GCA_036403075.1 Kofleriaceae bacterium | reverse complement strand
CGCCTGACCTGGTAGAGCCTGCCGCTGTACGCACTGAACAGCGCGCGCGTGGTGCTGTGCGCGGCGACGCAGGCTGTGCCCGCGGAGCCGTAGATGTCGCACGGTAGCCCCTGGGCCGATGCGACGCTCGCCGCACCGATCATGAGAACAGCGCCGATCACGAGCCGCGCCGCGAGGCGGAAGCTGCGCTGGACGAGCATCTCGAGCGTATTCATGGCTGTGATCCTCAGGTGGAGATGGAGATCGGAGCGAATCATCACAGTGCGCTGCAATACATCGTTTCGGCGCGCCGTGATGACAACGTTATCATAGCCGCGGCGATCCAGCGGCTGCACTGCGCGATCTCGCTTGCGCCTTGCCTAGGTCGGCCGCGGTGGTCCGGAGCCGAGGTCAGGCCGGCGCCTTCTTCGGGTCCAGGAAGCTCAGCTCGATCGCCTCGGAGGGCGGGTGGCCCTTCGTGCTCGCACGATCACGGACGCACAGATGTCGTGATGACCTGCTCGAACACGTCGCGCTGCGCTCCGTCGGCGAGCTCGTTGTCACGAAGCGCGGGTGTTAGAATTGCGGCCGACATGGCCTCGTCCGACTCCGACACGATCCGGTTCCCGATCCGCTTCGAGCGCTGGTACGGCTGGCTGTCCTCGGCGCTGCTCCTGCGGCCGTCGGGGGCTTACGTCGAGATCCGCAATGGCGACGTCGAATGCCGGATGGGGTGGGCCTTCCGTACGCGATTTCCGCGATCGACGGTGGTGCACACGGCGCCGTTCGACACGAAGACGCTGAGCCGGGGCGTCCACGGGTTCGCTGGACGATGGCTCGTGAACGGCTCCGGAGATCGCATCCTGGCGGTCGACCTCGAGCCCCCGCAGCGCGCCACGGTCTTCGGCATTCCAGTCCGGCTCCGCCAGCTCCTCGTGAGTGTGGACGACCCCGACGCTCTCGCCGCCAGCCTCGAGAACCGTGCTTGATCCTGGCTAGGGCAGCCGGCGGAACGCGTGGGCTTGCTGGGCGAGGAAGCCGGTGGGGAACGGGTCGGCGAGGCCGTAGCCGGTGGGCTTGCCGTGGCGCGGGTCGGCGGTGCCGAACAGGTAGTCCCAGACGGCGAGCTTGGTGCCGTAGTTCTTGCCCGGGGGTGCGTAGTCGATCGCGTGGTGCCAACGGTGGAGCTCGGGGCCGTTGAAGATGCGGGACAGCCAGCCGAGGCGGAGGTCGACGTTGGCGTGGATCCACATGCCCGAGACGATGCTGATCACGCCCTTGGTGAGCATGACGTCGGGGGTGGCGCCGAGTAGGACCATGGCCGCGACCTCGAGGGTCTGGTTGATGACGATCTCGAGGGCGTGCGATCGCGAGCCGGCGATCCAGTCGACCTCGCGCGCCGAGTGGTGGATCTCGTGCAGCCGCCACAGCAGCGGAATGCGGTGCTGGGCGCGGTGGAACCAGTAGATGTAGAAGTCGTGAGTGACGATGAACAGGGCGAGCTGGGCGGCGACGGGCCAGTGGGTGACGAGGTGGAGGCGCGAGGCGCCGGTCGCGGCGTCGAGCGCGCCGACGAGGGCGCGGATCACGATCGAGAGCACCGCGCTCTGGACGAGGGCGTAGCCGACGAGGTCGACGGCGAGGCCGGCGCGCAGGAGGCGCTGGCGGTCGTAGGGCCGCAGCCGCTCGAGCGCGATGACGACGAGGGCGCCGGCGACGGTGAGCGCGGCGGCCCAGACGGCGACGGAGCTCGTCACGACGCGGCGGTCATCACGCGGCGCAGCTTGGTCCGGCTGGGCAGCTCGCTGGCGTGGACGCGCTTGACGCCGTCGCCGAACGCGCGCTCGATGTCGCGGATGTTCTGGACCAGGCGCATGAAGCCGCTGACCTCGACCGAGGCGGCCTGGTCGGTGCCCCACATCGCGCGATCGAGGGTGAGATGGCGCTCGACGAAGCACGCGCCCATCGCGACCGCGGCCCAGGTCGGCGACAGGCCGACCTCGTGGCCCGAGTAGCCGATCGGGCGATCGGCGTAGCGCCGGCGCAGCGTGGCGATCATGTTGAGGTTGATCGCCTCGACCGGACACGGGTACGAAGACGTCGAGTGGGCGATCAGCAGCTGGTCGGTCCCGGCGGCGCCGACCGCGGCCTCGATCTCGTCCATGGTCGACATGCCGGTCGAGATGATCAGCGGCCGACCGGTCGCCTTCATCGCGCGCAGCAAGGCGTGATCGGTGAGCGAGGCCGAGGCGGCCTTGTAGCACGGCGGATCGAAGGGCTCGAGGAACTCGACCGCGGCCTCGTCCCACGCCGAGGCGAACCACTGGATGCCGCGATCGCGGCAGTAGGTGTCGATCTGCGCGTAGTCGGCGACGGTGAGCTCGATCCGATGACGATAGTCGATGTAGGTCATCCGGCCCCACGGCGTGTCGCGCTCGATCAGCCACTGGTCGCGCGGCACGCACAGCTCGGGGGTGCGCTTCTGGAACTTGACGGCGTCGCAGCCGGCGAGCACGGCGCCGTCGATCATGCGCTTGGCGATGTCGAGCGAGCCGTTGTGGTTGATGCCGATCTCGGCGATGACGTAGACCGGGTGGCCGTCGCCTACCCGCTTGTTACCGATCGTGACGTCGCTCCTCATCGAAGGCCCTCCGGTTGGGTGCGCAGGTGCAGCAGCCATTCCGCGAATTCGCGGAACGCGCCACGCCCGCCGGGTGCGTCGCAGATGTAGTGGACGGTGTCGCGGACGGCCGGCATGGCGTCGGCCGGCGCCGCGGTCAGCCCGACCTCGCCGATCGCCTCGAGGATGGCCAGGTCGTTGACGTCGTCGCCGATGCCGGCGAGCTGGTCGAGGCCCAGGCCGGTGTCGTCGAGGATCCGGCCGAGCTGGGCGTGCTTGTCGCGGACGCCGGTCCACAGGTGGCGCAGCGCGAGCTTGGCGGCGCGCGGGGCGATCAGGTCGGGCGGCTCGCGGGTGAGGACGCCGGTGGCGATGCCGCGCTCGCGCAGCCGCTCGACGCCCATGCCGTCGCGCACCGAGTACGCCTTGGTCAGCTCGCCGGTCGCGGCGACGTGGACCACGCCGTCGGTGAGCACGCCGTCGTTGTCGGTCAGGACCAGCGCGATCCGCATCGCGCGGCGCGCGGCGTCGCTGGGGCAGCGCCGGGTCACCACGCGGTGAAGCCTCCGTCGACGACCAGGTTGGCGCCGGTCATGTAGGCCGAGGCGTCGCCGGCGAGGAACACCGCCGCGCCGGCGTAGTCGTCGGGGCGGGCCATGCGGCCGAGCGGGGTGCGCGCGCGGTAGCTCGCGACGAAGTGCTCGGGCTGGCCATTCTGGACGCCGCCGGGCGACAGCGCGTTGACCCGGATGCCGGCCGAGCCCCAGTACGCGGCGAGGTAGCGGGTGAAGCCGATCACCGCGGCCTTGCTGGTCGGGTACGACGGGCTCTTGAAGAACGGCTGCTCGCCGGACGGCGTGCGGTACAGCGACTGATCGGGCGCGACGATGCCGTAGGTCGAGGCGAGGTTGATGATCGAGCCGCCGCGCCGCGCCGCGTGGATCCCGCCGCCCAGGACCTGGCAGCACAGGAACGTGCCGGTGAGGTTGGCGTCGAGCACGCGGCGCCAGCGCTCGAGGTCGTAGTGCTCGAACATCGAGTCGCGGGCCGCGGACGCGCCGAGTCGGTCGCTGAACCGGTCGTCGATCGCGGCGCTGTTGACCAGGACGTCGATCTGCCCGAAGCGGTCGAGCACGGCCGCGAGCAACGACACCAGGGTGTCGCGCCGCGTGATGTCGGCGCCGTGGCCGAGCGCGTCCGGGCCGAGCGCGTGGGCGCGGTCGACGCAGGCGCCGTGATCGAGATCGGTGATGACGACGCGGCCGCCGGCGTCGAGTAGCCCGCGGGCCAGCGCCGAGCCGATCAGCCCGAGCGCGCCGGTGACGACGCAGACCTTGCCGCCGAGCGCGGTCACAGCGTGCTCCGGGGCCGGCGGTGGACGTTGCCGAGCCGGCGGAACACCGGCTCGACCGGGCGGCCGCGCAGCGCGCCGGCGAGCGTGCCGGCGGCGACGTGCCCGGCGAGCGCCGGCAGGATCTCGGCGTAGCAGCCGAGCAGGTACGCGAGGTCGGCGTCGCGGTGGGCCCACGACAGGTTGTGAAACCCGCTCCACAGGATGCCGCGCCGGATCAGCTCCTGCTGGACGTACGACTTCGCGAGCAGCGGATCGACCGCGGCGGCGTCGAACACGACCAGGGTGCGGGCGTCCATGCCGGCGCACCGGGTCCATGCGAGGCCGTGCGCGGCGCAGATCTCGGCGTAGCCGTTGCGCAGCGCGCGGCCGCGGGCGGCCAGCGTTCGCGGCACGTCACGCCGGCGCAGCTCGGGGATCGTCGCCGCGGCGGCCGCGAGCGACAGCGCCTCGCCGCCGAACGTGGTGTAGAAGAACACGTCGCGCTCGAGCCGCTGCATGACGTCGGCGCGGCCGGCGAGCACCGACAGCGGCATGCCGTTGGCGATCGCCTTGGAGTAGCACGCGAGGTCGGCGCGGATGCCGAACGCCTGCTGCGCGCCGCCGAGCGCGAGCCGGAAGCCGGTCCACATCTCGTCGAACACGAGCAGCGCGCCGTGCTCGTCGCAGATCCGGCGCACGCCCTCGAGGAACCCGGGCTGGGGCGCCTCGACCACCATCGGCTCGAGGATCACGCACGCGGTGTCGTGGTCGACCGCGGCGCGCACGGAGTCGAGGTCGTTGTAGTCGAAGGTCGAGACCAGCTCGCGGGTGGTCGCCGGGATCCCGAGGCCACGATCGGTGGTCGCGATGTACCAGTCGTGCCAGCCGTGGTAGCCGCAGCACACCACGCGCTCGCGATCGGTGAACGCGCGGGCGACCCGGATCGCGGCCGAGGTCACGTCGGCGCCGGTCTTGGAGAACCGCACGCTCTCGGCGTTGGGGACGACGTCGCGGACGAGCTCGGCGACCTCGACCTCGAGCGGGTGCATCAGCGAGAACGTGATGCCGTCGGCGAGCTGGGTCCGGATCGCCTCGTCGATCACCGGATCGGCGTAGCCCAGCGACAGGGGGCCGACCGCCATGGTCATGTCGAGGTACTCGTTGCCGTCGACGTCCCAGACCCGCGCGCCGCGGCCGCGCGCCAGGTACATCGGCGCGACGCCCTGGACGTGCTGGCCGGGGCCCTTGGCGAGGGTCTGGGTGCCGCCGGGGATCAGCTGGCGGGCGCGCGCCCACAACGAGCGCGAGCGCGCGATCACGGGATCGGCGGCGTTGCGCGCGACCCGGTTGCCGCCGCGCGGCTGATCGAGCCGGGCGAGGATCCGCGCGGCGATGTGCGCGCCGGTGAAGCCCTCGCGCTCGAGCACGTCCGGGAGCAGCATCGGCTTGAACCAGCGCTCGGCCAGCGCGACCGGCAGGACGTCGGCGCGGACGCCGGCGCGGACCAGGAGCTCGCAGACGATCGAATACAGGCCGCCGGCTTGGAGATGGTCCTCGACGGTGACGACCAGGCGGGTGTCGGCGGCGGCCGCGAGCACCGCGGCCTCGTCGAGCGGCTTGGGCATCCGGACGCTGAGCACGCGGGCCGAGATGCCCTCGGCGGCGAGCCGGGCGCGGGCGTCGAGCGCCTCGCCGACCAGGAGGCCGAACGTCAGGATCGCGACGTCGTCGCCCTCGGCCACGGTCTCGATCCGCTGGGGCTGGCCGGGCAGCGGGTGCGCGCAGACCGGCGGCGCCGCGGTGTAGCGGACGTAGCACGGCGCCGGATCGGCGAGCAGCGCGGGCAGCGCGGCGACGAGGTCGGCCTCGTCGGCCGGGCAGAACACCCGCATGCCCGGGATGCCGCGCATCAGCGCGATGTCCTCGATCGCCTGGTGCGTCGGGCCGTTGGCGTCGGACAGAAACCCCGGCACGCCGCCGACCAGCAGGACCGGCAGCCGGCCGATGCCGATGTCGGTGCGGATGAACTCGAAGGCCCGCATGGTCAGGAACGCGGCGAGCGCGTGGACGACCGGCCTTCTGCCGCGCAGCGCCAGGCCGGCGGCCATGCCGATCATGGTCTGCTCGGCGACGCCGACGTCGATGAACCGGTCGCCGAGCACGCCGGGCAGGTGGCGGATCGCGGCGCGGTTCTCGGCCGTGACGACGACGACCCGCGGATCGGCGGCGGCGAGCTCGGCGAGCGCGCGCTCGTAAGGCTGCAGCGCGGCGGTCATCGCACCACCATCGGGCTCGAGGTCAGCGGCGTGGCCGCGGCGCCGTGGAGCTCGGCGATCAGCTGCTCGATCTCGCCGGGCGACAGCTTGACGAACCAGCGCTCGGGCTTGCCCTCGAGCGACGGCAGCCCCTTGTTGCGCACGGTATCGGCGATGATCGCGGTCGGCTTGCCGGGCTGGGCCGGCAGCTCGGCGAACGCGCGATCGAGCTGGTCGAAGTCGTGGCCGTTGATCCGGAGCGTCCGCCAGCCGAACGCCTCCCACTTGGGCGCGAACGGTTCGAGCGGGATCAGCGACTCGGTGCCGGCGTTGGCCTGGTAGCCGTTGCGGTCGACGATCGCGACCAGGTTGTCGAGCCCGTGCGCCGCGGCGACCAGCGCGGCCTCCCACACCGAGCCCTCGTCGCACTCGCCATCGCCGAGGATCACGAACACCCGGTTGGAGCCGCCGCGCAGCCGGACGTCGGTCGCGATCCCGGCGCCGACCGACAGCAGGTGGCCGAGCGAGCCGGCGTGGAACTCGACGCCGGGCACCTCGCGGTTGGGGTGCCAGTACAGGACGTCGTCCGGATCGAGGTGGCGCGCCAGGCGGCCGGTCGGCAAGAAGCCGAGCTCGGCCAGGGTCGCGTACAGCGCTGGCACGTCGTGGCCCTTGGACAGCAGCAGGAAGTCGCGCGCGGGGTCGTCGGGCGCCGCCGGCGCGATCCGCAGCACGCGGGAGTAGAGGTGGACCAGGAGGTCGGCGCACGACAGCGACGCGCCGAGGAAGCACCCGCCGCCGCGGGTCATCCGGATCACGTGCTCGCGGACCCGGAGCGCGAAGTCGGCCAGATCGGGTCGGGTCGGGATTGTGGGGTTCATGGCATGCCTCCGTGGGTGAGCGTCCTCAGCTCGCCGGGGTGATTGCGGTACCAGGTGGTGCCGCGGTGCATCGCGTTGGTCGCGGCGAGCGCCGGCCGCGCGTCGAGCAAGGCGACGATGTCGGCGAGCGGGAACACCCGGCCGGGCGACCACAGCTCGTCGTGGATCGCGCGGATCACCGTGTAGTCCTCGGGGTAATCGAGGGTCACGCGGTGCGACGCGCTCAGGTCCCGGCCGGTCTCCCAGGCGACGTTGCCGGTGACGAAGCGCTCGGGGTGGTCCCACAGAAACGGCGTGGTGTGCTCGCGGTCGAGCGGCCGCACCGCCTCGCGCCACGCGGTCTCGAGCGCGCCGCGGGTCATGACCTCGACATCGAACCCGTCGGGCCAGGTCGGCGGGTGCAGGTTCGACACGTAGTCGACGTCGGGCTCGGCGAGGAACGTGCCGATCACGCGATCGATCGTCGCCGGATCGATCAGCGGGCAGTCCGACGGGATCTTGACCACGGCCTCGGCGCCGGTCGCGCGCGCCGCCGCGACGTGGCGATCGAGGCAGTCGGTGGCGTGGCCGCGGACGCAGAGCACGCCGGCGCGCCGGGCGATCGCGCAGATCGCGTCATCGGCGGCGAGCGCGGTGGTCGCGATCACGACCTGGCTCGGCGTCCGCGCGGCGGACACGCGCTCGATCATGCGCTGCAAGAGCGGCGCGCCGGCCGCGGGCAAGAGGACCTTGCCGGGCAGCCGGCTCGAGCCGGTGCGGGCCTGGATCACGACGGTGACCTTCATGCGGCCCCCTTCAGCGTCGGGCGGGCGGCGCCGCTGGCGCCCGGCGCGCGCGCCAGGATGTCGCGGCACACCGCGGCGATGCGGGCGGCGGCGCGGCCGTGCTGGACCGGCAGCATCGCGCGGTGGGCCTCGAGGTCGCGGTAGCTGTAGGTCGGCTTGCCGAGCGCGAGCCCGACGTAGGCCAGCGTCGACCACTCGGTGATCAGCGTGTGGCAGTTGGCCGCCAGGACCTCGCCCGAGCCGCTGGTCACCGTGCGCGCACGCGGCGCCCAGCGCCGGACCTCGTCGACCGCGCGCGCCATCCGCTCGTTGGGGTGGAACTTGAACACCAGCGGCCGGTCGCCGGCGATGTCGAGCGCCCAGCGGACGAAGCGCCGGCGGTCGTCGCGGCGAAACGTCTCGCGGCCGTCGGAGGTGCACGCCAGGACGCAGCCCTCGATCCAGTGGCCGGGGCGGACGTAGCCGGCGAAGTTGTCGAAGTTGGGCAGGCCCGTGACGATCAGCCGATCGGCGCGCGCACCGCGCTCGATGAAGTCGGTGCGGTAGCCCTCGCTCGCGACGCAGTACGCCTCGTAAGCGTGCGACAGCCCGGTGCCTGCGGTGCCGGCGGCCCAGCGCGGCAGCGGCAGCCACGGCACGAGCTCCTTGACCCGCCCCCAGAACAGCTTCGGGTCGATCATGCCCTCCTGGACGCCGACCAGCGGGACGCCGGCGATGTTCGACGGCACGATCAGGTCCGAGCAGGTGACGACGAGGTCGTAGCCGCCGCGCGCGCCGCCGAGGTCGATCGCGAGCTCGTGCTGGCGCAGGTAGTCCAGGCAGCGCCGCCGGAAGTCGTGGCCGAGCGCCACGAACTCGAGCAGGTGGGCGCGGCGCAGGGTGTCGAGCAGCGTGCCGTCGTCGCAGTAGTACGGGGTGAAGCTGCGATCGCAGTCCGGCAACTCGCGCGCGATCGCATGCATCGTCGTCGTGTGGTTGCGGTTGCCGCAGATGAACAGCACGCCCGGCCGGGCGTGCAGCGAGAGCTCGGTCATCGCAAGCCTCCGTGTGGGGCCGGCGCTGCCGTGCGCAGCAGGTGCCGGCGGGTCAGGTGTTGGGGCATGGCTGGCCTCCGGTTCCGGGGCACCGCCGCGACATGGCCGGCGGGGAGAACGGCCCCGGCGTCGCGGGACGACCGCCCGGACGACATGGTGGCGACGAGCTCGGTGGTGCGATCGTGCAAGCCCGGCCAGCGTGATCTGGTTTCGCGTCTCGTTCGCGGCGGCGGCGTGACGCCGCGGGAGCAGATCGGGGCGTTGCCGATCGCAGCGCGGTGTCGCGACGGTGGCGACGGCGTTGCCGCCGTGACGAACACCGGCGGAGCGCGCCGGATCGAACACCGTTGTTCACTGACCATCTCGCCATGCGCCATTGTGACGCGAGGTGGTCGGGTTGCGCCCGTGTGAGTCCGATGACTGCCGCGCGTTGTCGCGACGCTCCCACGCGTGCCGGGCGTTGCCCGCGCAGAGCGTGATCGATCGACGAGGTGTCAGGAAACAGTCACGGCGCGATCACGGCGCGATCACGGCGCGATCACGGCGCGATTACGGCGCGATCACGCGCGATCACGCGCGATCACCGCTCGATCACCGCTCCGGCGATCGCGATCGCCGCGCGCGTTCCCGCAGCAGCACGCCGAGCTTGCCCGGCGACAGCGTGTACCCGATCGCGATGCGCAGGGCGTCGCGGACCAGCGCCTTGCGATCGAGCGTGTCGCCGACAGTGGCCAGTCCTCTGCGGTGGAAGTCCCAGAATGCGTCGTCGCGACCCTCGAGCCAGGCCTGGGCGAGGAACGTCCGGTAGTGGCGCTCGCGGTGGCGCCAGACCTCGTCGAACTCGTCGTGGGTGAGGAACTGCCGGCCGTACTGGGCGACCTGGTTACGCCGCGCCAGGAGCCAGCCGTTGTACGCCCGCATGCCCGCCCACAGCGAGTCGTTCTCGGTCCGCGTGAAGCTCAGCACCTGGTGGACGAAGCCGAAGTCGTGGCTCGACAGCAGATCGAAGCAGACCTCGGCGTCCTCGAACAGCCGGCCCTCGGCGTAGAACGGCACGCGGCCGCGCACCAGCTCGGCGCGGAACATCACCGTGGTCGGCGAGCCGAACAGATAGATGCCGTCCTTGAGCACGATCCGGCACGCATCGTGGCCGGTCAGGAACGTGCGGGTGTGCGGCAGGCCGCGCGGCTGGACCTCGGCGCCGAACAGCCGGTACGCGCTGACCACGGCGATCGACGGGTGGGCCTCGGCGAGCGTGACCATCTCGGTCAGGCAGCGCGGGAAGATCGTGTCGTCGGCCTGGACCACCTTGCAGTACCGGGTGTCGGGCGCGATCTGGCCGAGCGCGAAGTTGTAGTTGGGGACCTGGCCGACGAAGCTCGGCGGGCTCACGATCCGGATCCGGCGGTCGCGCGCGGCGTAGCGCGCCGCGATCTCGCCGCCGCCGTCGGTGCTGTGGTTGTTGCACAGGATGTACTCGAGATCGCCGTGGCTCTGGGCGAGCACGCTCTCGATGCACTCGGGGAGATACGTCGCGGTGTTGTAGAACGGCGTCACGACGCTGACCCGCGGCGCGGTCGTCGTCGTCATCCGGGCGCTCCGGGCGCTCCGAACACGGCGTCGTACTGCGCGTCGACCCGGCGCCGGTAGTCGCCGGCGACCTCGCGGATGTGGGCGGCGAGCGCGCCGCGCCGGGCGAGCAGGTCGCCGAGCGTCGCGGCCGCGGCGACCGGATCGAGCTCGTCGATCGGCGTGCAGTACGCGTCGTGGCCGAGCTCGGCCATCAGGGTCGCGACCTTGCGCTCGTGCGACACCGCGAGCGTCGGGCAGCCGACGACGTGCGCGAGCAGGACGCCGTGGAACCGGGCCGCGACCACGACGTCGCACGACGCGAGCAGCGCCATCAGCGGCGCGACGCCGTCGACCGCCTCGATCCGCAGGCGCGCGCGCTGGTCGCCGGTCAGCCGGCCGGAGGCGATCGCGTGGCACTCGGCGACCGGCGCGGCGTCGGGCCGATCGGTGCCGAACATCGCGACCTCGTGGCCGGCCTGCACCGCGCGCGTTGCGATCTGCGCCATGGTCTCGAGGTGGCGAGCATAGCGGGTGGCGTCGGGTCGGGGCCAGACCCGCGGGTCGGCGTAGCACATCGGCGCGACGCCGATCCGCCGGCGGGCGCGCGGCGGCGGCGCACCGGCCGCGACCGGCAGGCCGTACGCCAGGTCGGGCACGATCGGATCGTCGTCGGCAGCACCGGCCGCGCCCGCGAGCTCGCGCGACCGCGCGTCGCGGAACGAGCGGTGCGCGGCACCGGCGAGCGCGCGGCCCACGAACCGCCGGCCGAGCCGGGTCGACAGCGTGCCGGTGCCGACGCTGAGCACGTCGAACCGGGCGCCGGCGCGGCGCGCGGCGCGGCTGAAGCGGTACAGCGTGTAGGGATGGCCGAACGGGCCGCCCCAGAATTCGTCGAGCTGGCCGCCGCCCGACACGACGACGTGATCGAAGCCGGCCAGCCGGGCGGCGATCTCACGCTGGTGGCGGAGCTCGGCGATCGCCATCGACACCGCGCGCCGGCCCTGGCGCGCACCGGGCAGCGCGGCGACCGCACGGCGCAGCCGCGGCAGTCGCGGCGCCGGATCGTCATCGTCCGCGTTGCCGTCCGCGTTGTCGGCAGCGCTGCCGTCCGCGCTGCCGGCGCCGGACCGATCGCGCGGCGGGCGGCGGATCGTGTAGTGCGGCAGCGAGAACGCGCCGCAGGTGTACGCCTCGACTCCGTGGCGGATCCAGGTGTCGGCCGGGTTCAGCGTGAAGCCGACGATCTCGGCGTCCGGCCGGCGGCGCCGCAGTCCGGCGAGGAACGACTCGATGATCGCCGCGTCGCCGAGGTTGCCGAGTCCGCTCGGACTGACGAACGCGACGCGCGCGGACCTCACCATGCTCGTGTAACATGCCACCATGAAACGCGTGCGGCTTTGGTGCTGGATTCTGGGCGTCGCAGCGTCGCTGTCCTGCGGCGCCCGCGCCGGCACCACGGTCCCGGATTGCCCGGCGGCCGGACAGCCGAGGTCGCTGCAGTTTCCGATCAAGCGCGCCGGCGCGTGCCTGGTCGATGCCGCCGGCGCCGCGGTCTGGCTGCACGGCGAGGCGGCGTGGTCGCTGCTGGTCCGGCTCGATGACGCCGAGCTCGATCGCTACCTGGCCGACCGCCGCGCGCGCGGGGTCAACGCGCTGGTGGTCAATCTGGTCGAGCACAAGTTCGCCGATCACGCGCCGAACAACCGCGCCGGCGAGCCGCCGTTCACGACCGCCGGCGACTTCGCGACGCCGAACGAGGCGTACTTCGCCCACGTCGATCGCGCCCTGGCCCGCGCGGCCGCCGCCGGCATGGCCGTGCTGCTCGCGCCCGCGTACCTGGGCTACGAGGGTGGCGACGAGGGCTGGTACGTCGAGGTCCGCCGCAACGGCGAGGACCGGATGCGGGCGTACGGCCGGTTCCTCGGCGCGCGCTACCGGGCCGCGCCCAATCTGATCTGGCTCGAGGGCGGCGACGCGCCGCCGATGGCCGCCGGCGACGAGATCGAGGCGCTGGTCGCCGGCATCCGCGAGGCCGACCCGGTCCACCTCCACGCGGCGCACAGCACGCGGTATCGCTCGGCGCTCGACGACTACGACCGGCCGTGGCTCGATCTCAACACGACGTACTCCGATTGCGAGGGCCACGGCCGCCAGCTGCGGCGCGACGCGACCCGGCGGCGCGGCATCCCGACGATGTTCCTCGAGGGCACCTACGAGGGCGAGAAGGCCAGCCTGGCGTGCACGATCTCGCAGGCCTATCGCGCGCTCTTGTCGGGCGCGAGCGGCCACGTGTTCGGCAACAAGCCGATCTGGCTGTTCGATCCGGGCTGGCCCGCGGCGCTCGACTCGCCGGGCTCGCGCGCGATGCAGCACCTCGCCGGGCTGGTCGCCGCGCGCGACCTGCGGGGCCTCGTCCCCGACTTCACCGGCGCGCTGGTGTCGGGCGACGGCGTGTCCGCGGCGCGGACGCGGTCCGGCACCACGCTGGCGTTCGTCGAGGCCGGCCCGCGCACGCTGCGCGTGGCGCCGCGCACCGGGGCGAGCTCGCGGCGGGCGGCGTGGTTCGATCCGGCCACCGGGACCACGACCGACGCCGGCAACCACGATCCGGGCACGCCGCTCGAGCTCGGCGCGCCGCCGGGCGGGCCGTGGCTGTTGATCGTCGACGACGGCGCCCCGGTGGTCGCGCCGCCCGCCGCGGCTCCGCGCTAGCTACTGCGTGGTCAAGACCAGCACCCAGTCGCGGTCGCCGCCGGCGTTGTCGCCGGGCGTCGTGAACACCTGGCTGCCGATCAGCCCGGTCCCGGCGGCCACCGATCGATCCGACGCCGGGTCCTGCCAGGTCGCGGTGACCGGCCCCGCCATCTCGTTCAGATCGACCGTGATCGTCGAGTCGCCGTCGGGCGGGATGTAGATCACCGCCTGGGTGCGGTCGGCCGAGCGCGCCGCGGCGACCTCGTCGTAGCCGTCGCCGCCACCGCCGGTGGTGATCAGCGCGTCGTCGAGCGCGAGCGTCTGCCAGGCGATCTGCTGCGCGAGCGCCGACAGCCGGGCCTCGCCGAGCGTCGCCGGTGAGCCCAGCGCGTCGGTCCAGGGGTTCGCCGGGTCGCTGTCGAACTTCCAGATGTCGCGGATGCCGACGATCTCGCCGGCGCCGCAGCCGAGCAGGCCCCACCACTGGCGCCGGCGGACGTTGGACGCCGTCGCGGCGCAGCCCTGAGCCGTCTCCTGCTCGTAGCAGCTCTCGATCAGGAAGGTCGGCTTGCGCGGCGTCACCGCGCGCGCGGCGCGGCATGCCGGCAGGATCGGCTGATAGGTGTAGACCCCGACGAGGTCGATCGAATCGGCGAACGCCGGCTCGTCGCGCGAGGTCGACTCCGGCGACCAGTGCGCCGACGCGAGCGCGACGGCGGGTGGCACCTGCCCCGGCGGCCGGATCGCGTCGCGGATCGCCTTCAGGCAGGTCTCGCCGCGCGAGCCGGTGTTGGGCGTGTAGTCACCGCCCCAGATCCACACGATGTTGGGCTTGGCGGCGTAGCGCGTGCGCAGGAAGGTTCCGTAGCCGCTGCACTTGGCCGCGGTCAGCGCCGACATCTCCTGGAACCAGCCCTCGTCGCCGCCGCCAAAGCCCAGGTACGACGGGGTCAGCAGCACGGCCATGCCCTGGCTGGCGGCGAGGTCGATGACGCGGTCGGCGTACGCAAAGTACGCCTCGTTGGGTGTGGAGAAGTCGCCGGCGCGGGTGAACGGCGCGTCGCCGGCGGCGTCGCGCGGCGCGTGGTCGGCGAACTTGTGCTCGATCAGGTTGACCAGGATCGCGTTGACGCCGCGGCTCTTGCGGTCGGCCAGGTAGCGCATGGCGCTCGAGCTGTCGAGCTGCGCGATCAGCGACCACGCGGCCTCGGCGTGGAGCAGGAACGGCTTGCCCTCGCCGCTGACCAGCGAGCTGCCGTCGGCGGCGACGCCGAGCGGGAACAGCCCCGGGGGCGGCGGGGCGTCGAACCCGGGGAGCGTGCCGCCGTCGCTGCCACCACCGCCACCGCCACCGCCGCCGCCGCCGCCGGGCGAGCCCGAGCATGCCCCGACCACTCCGACGACCGCGATCGCCCCCACGATCCCGACGACCCATCCCAGCGCGCTCGATCGACGTGGCATTGCCGCAAGCCTAGTCGCTGGCCCCCGCTCGGACAATGCACGGTTTTGTGTACGAAGCGTTGCGGCGCAGCGAATCTCATACGCCCCGGTTGGACGGCGTCGGCGCTCCGGTTACGATGCCGGGATGGATGCTCGCGGGAGCAGCGACTCATGAAGGTCGTGCTGTTTTGCGGCGGGCAGGGCATGAGGCTGCGCGACTACTCCGATCAGCTTCCCAAGCCGCTCGTGCCGATCGGCCCCCGGCCGATCCTGTGGCACCTGATGAGCTACTACGCGCGCCACGGTCACAAGGACTTCATCCTGTGCCTGGGCTATCGCGGCGCCTCGATCAAGGAATACTTCCTTCACTACGACGAGACCGTGTCCAACGACTTCGTCCTGTCCGACGGCGGCAAGCAGATCGAGCTGCTCCGGCGCGACATCGCCGACTGGCGGATCACGTTCGTCGACACCGGCCAGCGCGCCAGCATCGGCGAGCGCCTGCGCGCGGTCCGGCCGCACCTGCAGGGCGAGGACGTGTTCCTGGCCAACTACAGCGACGGCCTGTCCGACCTCGACCTCGACGCGTACCTCGAGTACTTCCGGCGCCGCAACAAGATCGCGACCTTCCTCTCGGTCGCGGCGCCGCACACCTTCCACATCGTCAAGGCCGACGCCGAGGACCACGTCGAGAAGCTCGAGGCGGTCGGCCGTTCGGTGGTGCGGATCAACGGCGGGTTCTTCGCGTTCAAGCAGGAGATCTTCGATCACCTGCGCGAGGGCGAGGACCTCGTGCTCGAGCCGTTCGATCGGCTGATGGCCCAGCGCGAGCTGCTCGCGTTCCCGTTCGACGGCTTCTGGCGCAACATGGACACGTTCAAGGATCGCCAGGATCTCGAGGAGCTGTGGAGCGCCGGCAACCCGCCGTGGACCCGCGGCGCGACCCAGCGCTGACCGATGAGCATCGGGGCGAGTGGATCTCCGATGCTACGTACCGGCCGGCACCGGTTCCGAGATGCCTGTCATGCTCGGCGTGATATTCTCGATCCGATCCCATGGTCGATCTCGCAGCCAAGCTGGCCCGCTACGAAGATCTGCTTCGCCTGGACGAGGACGTCCGTGCGGAGATCCTCGGCGGCTCGATCGTGGTGATGCCGTCCCCGCGACCGCGACACTCCAAGCCGCAGCGCGCGCTCGGGCGCTTCGTCGGCGGCCCATTCGACGATGACGATGGGTTCGGCGGGCCCGGCGGCTGGTGGATCTTCATCGAGGTCGACATCGAGCTCGGGCCGCACGATGTCGTACGCCCCGACCTGTCGGGCTGGCGCCGCGCCCGGCTCCCCGCGCCCGATCAGCGGCCGATCCGCGTCGTGCCGAACTGGGTGTGCGAGGTGATCTCTCCCAGCACGGGGGCGCGCGACCGCGTGACCAAGCGCCAGCTCTATGCCCGCCATGGCATCGAGCGCTACTGGCTGGTCGATCCGGTCGCGCGCACGCTCGAGGCGCTCGCGCTCCGCGACGGCACGTGGATGGACGCCGGCACGTTCGACGAGACCGCGACCGCCCGGATCGCCCCGTTCCAGGAGATCGAGCTTCCGGTCGGCCGGCTGTTTCTGCCACGCGCCGCGGACGCCGCGGACGACGACTAGCCGGACCGGTTACAGCCGCCAGTTCGCCAGCAGCGGCGAGCGCCGCAGCCGGTCCCACTGGTCCTGCACCGGCGCCGGCAGGCAGGTGTCGAACACCGGCGTGAGCAGCAGCGGCAGCGGCGGCACCGTCGGGTTCGGGTGCGCGAAGTCGAAGGCCTCGACCAGGTTGGTGATGTTCGAGCCCGGGGCGTCGCGCGGCGTGAGGTTCGGCAGGTTCCACCGCCACTCGATCAGCTTGAGGATCGACGTGTGGTCGTACAGCGCCGAGTGGATCCGCGGCTGGCTGCCTGCGCGGGTCCACGGCGACGCGACGACCACCGGCACGCGCATGCCGAGCAGGACGTTGCCGTCGGCGTCGGGCGGGTCGACGGTGTTCGCGGCGACCGAGCGCGGCGGTGCGACGTGATCGAAGAACCCGCCCCACTCGTCGTAGGTGACGATGAACGCGGTGTTGGCCCAGCCCGGGCCGTTGGCGACCGCCGCGAAGGTCTGGCTCAGGAACGCGTCGCCGACGCGGAGATCGGCGTGCGGGTGGTCGTCGCCCGAGCTGCCCGAGCCTTCGTCGATGAACCGCGGGTCGACGAACGACACCGCGGGCAGGAGCCCGGCCGCGGCGTCGACCAGGAACTCGGCGTACGGCCGCGAGATCGGCAGGTACTTGTCGCCCCACAGCCCCAGGAACGGCACGTCGGAGAAGTAGTACCGGGCCGGGACGCCGGCCGCGGCGAGGCGGTCCCAGATCGTCGGGATGGTCTGCGGGTCGGTGATCCCGGTCGTGGTCCCGACGTTGTGCAAGGTCGGGGTCTGCGCCGCGTGCGCGAAGAACCGGTTGGGGAAGGTCTCGGCGAGGATCGAGCAGAAGTAGTGATCGAGCGTGGTGAAGCGCGCCGCGAATTCGTTGAAGAACGGCCGGTCCGCGCGCTCGTAGTAGCCGATCGAGAACACGTCGCTGTGGGCGCGCAGCCAGCCGTCCATCGCGCCGTTGTCGTACTGGATCCGGCCGCCTTCCCAGCTGTGATCGGGATCGAGGTAGTTGCAGCCCTGGTATCCGATCGTCGGGGCGAGGGGAAACGTCGGGTGCAGGACGCCGGCCGGATCGGGATAGCTCAGGCCAGCCTGCCGGCCGTTGGCGCCGGGCAGCCAGCCGAGGAGGTGATCGAAGCTGCGGTTCTCCATCATCACCACGACGATGTGCTGGATGCCGGACAGATGCGGCAGCGGCAGGAGGTCGAGCAGGCCGGCGCGGCTGCGCCGGGCGCCCAGCAGCATCGCGCTTCCGGCGGCCGCGGCCGCGCCCTGGAGGATCCGTCGTCTCGTCGGTCGTTGCTTCATGGAAAGCCAACTGTGTCCGCGCACCGCCCGCTGCAGCCAGCGGCCTCACGCGATTCCAACGCGCGATCTGCTGTGCGCGGCGTCGCGCTCGCCGAGCGACGCTGCCACACGCGGCGCGCGGATCACGCCACGCTGCGCAGGCGGGCGGCGTCGGGCGCGGGCCGATCCAGCAATCTCGCGATGTCGACGTACCCGCCCAGGAACAGATTCCGGGTCGCGAGCCAGCCGTCGCTCGCGGCGGCGTCGAGCTGCTCGCTCGGCACGTGGAGCTCGCCGAGTGCGCTGCGTCCGTCGTGGACCGAGCACCGGAGCGACGCGCCCTTGACCGCCCGCAGCCGGATCTGCAGGCGGGGATAGCTCGCCAGCTCCGGCCGGCTGCGCAGCACGCCGAGCTTGACGGTCTCGAGCGCGCGATCGTCGATCCCGGCGTCGAACGCGACCAGCTTCTCGCGCAGCGCGGGCAGCCCGAACACGGTGCGCACGACGAACGCGCCGGCGCGCTCCTGGAGCATCGGCGGCGCGTGCTCGACGAGGTTGCTCCGGAACCGGCGAAACGACGCGCGCTCGAGCGCGCGCCAGCGCGGCTGCCACGGCCCGGGAAACAGCTCGATCCAGTGGTGGCGGTCGAGGTCGAGCACCAGCAGCGGGCCGTCGACCGCGACCCGCACACCGCAGCCCGGGCACGCGAAGCGCTGGAACGTGTCGTCGAGGATCTGCTGCCGGAGCTCGGGGTGCTCGGCGGCATCGAGGCTCTCGGCCACCGTGCGGCACTCGACAGCACCGCACGCCGGACAGGGGATCTCGAGATCGCGAAATGCCATGGTGGGCTCGCCGGTCTACGGTTTCCTGGGCGCGTGGTCGTGCTTGCGCGCCGCCTTCGATTCCTTCTCGACCGCGTGCTTGTTGTCGACGTGATGGACGAACCAGGCGTGGGTCTCGGGCAGCTTGCCCTTGAGCTTGGCGCCCTTGGGCTGGCCGTGCGCGACCGGCGTGTAGAACGCCGCGTAGGCCTCGGCGAACCACTCCTGGATCGCGCGGAACTGGTACTCCGACACGCGGTGGTTGGCGTATGCCTTCTCGCTGTAGCTGACCCAGTCCGCGCCGGACTTGCCCTTGCCGGTGCCCTTGTAGCCCTGGTGGTAGTGGCGGCCGGCGATCGCGCGCGTGCTGAGCCACGGGTTGTGGCTCGCGAGCCCCTGGGTCATGACGTGATAGACCGGGTCGCCCTTGAGGTGGCCGAAGCCGTCGAGCTTGTCGATGGCGTTCCGGAAGTGGATCGTGTCGCTGTGCTGCATCGACTGGACCATTGCGTCGATCACCTGCGTGCGCTGGGTGGGCGGCAGGCGGTGGATCGGGCCGTTCGAGCCAGTCACCATCTGCTCGGCGGCGATCTGGTAGGTCGGCGGATCCCAGTACTCCTGCCACTCGCCGGCCTCGGGGGTCAGGCACAGCGTGCTGAACGACACCCAGCCGAGCTCGCGGTCGACCGCGTGGCCGACCTCGTGGCGCGCGACCTCGTCGAAGCGATTGACGCCGTGCAGCGGGTCGCCCTTCTTGTCGTGGTCGGTGGTGCCGCCGTCGGTGATGATCGAGTCCTCGTAGCTGATGTCGATCTCGCCGGCCTTGCCGTTGTGGCCGTCGAACAGGCCGTGCGCGTGGTCCGGGTCGTGGTCCTGGGTGTCGTGGTAGCGGTCGAGCTTGGCGACCGCCCAGTCGTGTGCCACATGCCCGGGCGGGAGTGCCTTGAGCACGGTCCACATCCGGCGCAGACCGAGCGCGTCGAACTCCCGACCGTGCTTGGCCTTCGGGTGATCGCCGATCTTGAGCCGGAACCGCGCCTCGAACAGCAGCTCGAGCGTGTCGAGCTCGCCGTCCGGCGTGGCCTCGAACACGATCTCCGACGATGCGTTCGTCGTCGGCGAATCGCCGACGCTGGTCGGCAGGTTCCGGGCAAGCGCCTTGCGCGCCTCGGGGCCGATCGCGGCGGCGATCTGGGCCTGCACCGGCCGGCTCACGGTCGCCAGCAGCTGCAGCGCGTGGCGGGCGTGACCGGCCAGCGCCGCGGTCTGGACCTTGGCCTGCAGCGCGGCCACCGGATCGCCCGGCGTCTCGGTCCCCGGCTCGGCCGGCGCGATGCCCTGCGTCAAGGTCGTCTTGCCGGCCGCATGCCCGGTGACCTGATCTTCGAGGCTCGCGGACGAGCCGTGCCCGTGCCCGTGTTCCCGTCGTTCGTGCATCGTCCCGAGTATACGGAGCTGGTTGCCAGGGTATGCCCTCGACGCGGGCGGGAGGCGGATCGATGCGGCGCCGTCGGTGATCGACGCCGTGGATTGCCCACGGCAGGTTGCAGTGTCGATGCCTGTCCGACGCAGTGCGCAGGTCGGGTGGCGATGATCTGTGGGGTGCGATACCAGCGGCGGACTAGACGCTCCGCCAGACCACACGGCCGGGCTCGGCGGTGAAGCCGAACCGGACCCAGAACTGCAGCAGCGGCGCGAGCGTTCCGTCCGTGGCGCGGACCCGCAGGCCGAGGCGATCGATCAGGCGCACGTCGGCGAACTGCGCGATCGACAGCTCCCAGTCGCCGTGCAGCACGCCGGCCTCGACCGGATCGCGGGTCATCCGGTTGGGCGCCTCGACGATCGCCTGGTAGCAGGCCATGCGGCCGTCGCCGGCGTCGCGGAACTGCTTCAGGAACACCATCGGGACCTCGAGCGCGACCGCGTCGCGACCCAGGCTGCGCAGCAGCGCCCAGGTCGGCGCGGGCAGGGCGCCGTCGCCGAGCCCGCGGACCAGCGCGGCGACCACGGTGGCGCCGAGCTCCGCGATCGAGCCGAGCCCGCCGGTGGGCGTGGTCCACGGCTCACCGCCGCGGCGCGACGCGGTGACCAGGCGCTGCCACTGCCAGCGCGCCTCGGCGTCGCCGGGCGGACCGAACCTCGGCACCACGAGCGCGTCGATCGAGATCTCGGGCGGGTCGCCGGGCGCCGGGCTGTGGAGCCGGCCGACCGCCTTGGGGTAGCCGAACACCTCGCGCCCGGCCTGCGCGGCCAGGTGCTCGTTGACCCAGACATAGGGCAAGAAGAACGCGGGGCGCTCGGCATGGAACGCGCCGGCGGCGTCGCGGCGGCCGGCCGCGACCGGGATCCAGAACCCGAAGTCCTGCTCGTCGAGCCACGCCGCCGGGCTCGCGGGCGACATCGGGCCCATGGTCGCCGCGACGAAGAACACGAACGGGCCGAGCGGCCGATACACCACCGGGCCGCCCAGGTCGAGCTGTTGATCGCAGATCGCCTGCAGCCGGGCGGTGTCGGCCTCGAGCGCGAAGCTGTACATCGTGACGTTGTTCGCGGCGTAGGGCTGCAGCGGCGTGGCGTTGCCGTCGATCTCGAGGTAGCGGCCGCGGGGCGGCGCCGGCACGAGGTCGTCGCCGTCGGGCAGGTCGTCGCCCGCGATCCGCGCCGGGTGGCCGCACAGCGCGCGCGCCGCGTGCATCCCCGACATCACCGCGGCCTCGACGCAGCCGGCGCTGAGCGCGGTCAGGGTCCAGTCGCCGGCCATCACCAGGTTGCGATAGCCGGTGCCCGCCGACGGCAGCCGCGCGGCGACGCTGCCCGGCACCGACTGGACGTAGCGATCCGACGGATTCCAGCACGCGGTCCAGTACTGCGCGCGCAGCCGATCGCTGCCGGTGGCGCCGCGCAGGTCGACCAGGAGCTCCGGCGCGAGCGCGCCCTGGGCCGAGGCCGCGCGCGGCAGCAGCGCGGCCGTGTGGGTGTCGAGCCAGCGCGTCAGGTTCGTCCACACCCGCTCGCGCTGATCGAGCGGATAGCGCCACTCGGTGCGCGGCGGTGTCGGCGGCGGGCCGCCGCTGGCCAGCTGCGCGCCGAGATACAGCACGTTGCCGGTCGTGCCGTCGGGCCAGCGCTCGCGCGGCAAGAGGTGGGTCATGTCGGCGATGGTGTCGAACGGCTCGCGAAACGTGCCGATCACCGGCCTGGGCCCGAGCGCCCAGCCCAAGGTCGCGAGCTCGGAGCGGAGCCAGAGCTGCGCCGCCTGG
Source organism: Kofleriaceae bacterium (assembly GCA_036403075.1). GTDB lineage: Bacteria > Myxococcota_A > Polyangia > Haliangiales > Haliangiaceae > JABFXX01. The sequence goes on along the minus strand of DASWRS010000217.1, from coordinate 22,844 downwards.
GTCTCGGTGACCTGGACGCGGGCGACCATCCGCGCGAACGCCGGGGTCTCGGCGATCAGCTGCCGGCACAGGTAGGGATACGCGCCCAGCGAGATCCCGAGCACGACGACGTCGAAGTCCTCGCCCCGGCGCAGCGTGCGCGCGGCCACCGCCGGCCACCGCGCCCACCAGTTCTCGAGGTTCTCGCCCGAGCGCTGCAGCGCCTCGCCCTGGACCAGCTGGTCGTACCGCGGCTCCGACGGCCAGCACGGCAGGCCATCGACGTCGATCAGCGGATCGTACGGCGCGCCGTCGCGGGTCTGGGCCTGGACGCCGATCCGGACCGTGTCGATCACCCGGTTACCGGCGGCGTCGCGGCCGGTGCCGAGCTCCTCGACGGCCTGGAAGAACTCGAACCGGACGCCGCGCCGCGACAGCACCTGGTAGAGCGGCGCGAACACCGCCTCGCCCATGCCGGCCTGCATCGCGTAGGCGAACGCGCCCTTGTAGGTCAGCATCATGCGCAGGGTCCAGTGCAGGCAGGTACCGGCGCCGACCCCGCCGTCCCGGGCGAACACCAGCTCGCGGAGCAAGAGGTTGGGGCTGGCCTCGACCGACGCGCGATCGGCGCCGTGCTTGACCAGCCAGTCCTCGGCGCTGAGCTCGTCGATCTTGAACCAGTCGACCGGCGACACCAGCAGGTCGTCGGCGATCATGCCGATCGCCGTGGCGATCAGCAGGTCGAGCATGATCACGCGCCGGCGGATCTCGGTCCGCGCGCGCGCCTCGGGCGGCCAGTGGCGCTTGAACCAGGCGGCGAACTCGCGGAGCAGCCACAGCAGCAGCTCGTGGTCGTGCCGGGTGTGGGCGCGGACGTCGGCGGGCTGGCGGCGCGCGTGGTGCTCGGCCGAGTGCAGGAAGCTACTGGCGATCACCTCGCGCACGCCGGCGAAGGCATCGACCACGGTGTGGAGCACGCGGCTCGCCAGCGGCGGCCTGCGCTCGGCGGCGGCGGCGGGCCGATCCGGCGCGGCCTCGAAGATCCGCCGGGCCCAGCCCAGGACGATCTGCAGCATCTGCCACGGCGTCGCGGAATCGCCGTCCTGCCCGGGCACGCCGTCGGTGGTCGGGAAGTCGAACTCCCAGGGCTCGACGTGGTCGCCGAGATCTTCCTCGAGCACGAAGTAGCTGTGCGGCCGCCACGCCTGATCCCAGCGCGCCAGCGGCGCATCCGGCGGCCGGCCGAGCTCGTCGTAGAGCTGCTGCATCATCGCGAACGCGTTGTCGTAGAACCCGAGGAACAGGTGGAAGCCATGCTCCTCGATCCGGTCCGCCCGGTCGTGGTTGCGGCCGCTCGCGCCCTTGCCGCCGAGCCGCCACCCGAGCTGGTAGACCGTGACCTCGTAGCGCTCGCGCCAGCCGGGGGCGCCGGTCAGGTAGAACGCAGTCGTCATCGCGCCGATCCCGCCCCCGAGGATCGCGATCCGCTGCCTGGCCATGGCGCCCCGATCCGTGATCGTCGCAGTCTACCCGAATCGCGCCGGCCCAATCGCGCCCGGCGACTTGCCACGCGGAACCGGCCTCGCGGCTCCGCTTCACCCACCGCCAGGACCTGCCGCTGCTGCTCACCGATCGGCTGCCGCCGGACGAGCAGGCGGCGTCGCTGGCGCGCGTTTCCTGAGGCTCGTGTCGAGACCGCACACGCCGGGCGCGCGTGACACGGTCCACGACAGGGACGCCAGGGCAGGTCCGAAACCGAATCGCGCTCGTGCCGCGGCGCCACACGCAGGACGTGCGCTATTTGGCCGTGGTTCCTGGGTATCTGATACCCTATGATGGTCGCGGTGAGGGCCTACGAAAACCTGGCGTGAAGCTCGCATAACGCGCTGTGCCCCCAAGAGGCACCATGGTCGAGCTCAACGATCCATCGCAGTCCCCCCCATCACACGCGCGGCGCGAGCTGCGCCACAAGGAAGAGCAGGTCTCCGGCGTGGTCAGTCCGGTCGCGGACGTCACGGATCGCAAGACCTTCGACAGCTACCGGGCAGCGGCCGCCGAGCGGGCCCAGCGCTTGCTGACGATCACGAGCGCGCTCGCCGATGCGGTCACGACCGGCGAGGTGTTCGAGGCCGTGGTCGACCGGGTGGCCGCGGCGGTCGGAGCATCGAGCGCGGCGCTGTGGCTGATCGACGACGACGGCCGCACGGCCAGGCTCGCGCGGGGGATCGGCTTCCCGGAATCGGTCGCGAAGGCGTTCGAGACCCTGCCGCTCGACATGAAGGCGGCGATCCCGGCGCTCGATTCGATCCGCCGGGCCGAGCCGATCTGGATCTCGTCCCCGGCCGAGCTGCTGCGCGACTACCCGCACCTGGAGCCCGCGATCGTCCCCGGCCGCTCCTACCAGGTGTCGTGCCTTCCGCTGATCTCCGACGGGCGCACGCTCGGCGTGCTGGCCGTGACGATCGACGACGACCGGGAGGCCAGCGAGGAGGAGCGCAGCTTCCTCTTGCTCGTGGCGCGCTACGCCGGCCAGGCGATCGAGCGGCTCCGGCTGCTCGAGGCCGAGCGCCGCAGCCGGTCCGACGCCGATGCCGCGGCGATGCGCATGGGCGTGCTCAGCCACGCCTCGCGCGTGTTCGTCGAGGCCAACCTCGATCTGCCGACCCGCCTCGAGGACATCGTCCGCGAGATGGGGCGGGTGTTCGACGGCAGCGCGGGGATCTCGCTGATCGAAGGCCTCGGGCTCCACACGGCCACGCTGTATCACCCGGTGCCCGAAGCCGAGCGGCTGCTGCGCTCGCTGGTCGAGGCCGCGCCGCTGCGGCTCGGCGAGGGCGTCACCGGCGGCGTCGCGCAGAGCGGCCGGAGCGTGCTGATTCCCGACAGCGATCCACGCGAGATCGCCGCCCGCGCGGCGCCGGCGTATCGCGCGTTCATCGAGCGGTATCCGACCTACGCGATGATGAGCGCGCCGGTGCGGACGCGCGAGCGCATCATCGGCACCGTGACGGTCTGCCGGACGCGCAAGGGCGAGACCTATACCGACCGCGATCTCGAGTTGCTCGAGATCCTGGCCGAGCGCGCCGGCTCGGCGATCGAGAACGCGCGGCTGCACCGCGACAACATCGAGGCCCGGTCCCGCGCCGAGCAGCTGTATCGCTTCGCACACGCCGCGGCGTCGGCCGACAAGGTCGAACACGTGTTCGACGCCGGTCTGGACGCGATCGAGGCCACGCTCGGGACCGACCGGGCCGCGGTGCTGCTGTTCGACGACGACGGCGTGATGCGGTTCCGGGCCTGGCGCAAGCTGTCCGACGGCTACCGCAGCGCGGTCGAGGGCCACTCGCCGTGGTCGCGCGACACCGTCGCGCCGCAACCGGTCCTGGTCGATGATGTCGACGCCGATGTCAGCCTGTGTGCGTACGGCCCGCTGTTTCGCACCGAGCAGATCCGGTCCCTGGCGTTCGTTCCACTCGTGACCCGCGGCAAGCTGCTCGGCAAGTTCATGGTCTATCACCGCGAGCCTCACGTGTTCTCGACCACCGAGATCGACCTCGCGAGCGCGATCGGCAATCACCTCGCGTCGGTCGTGTCGCGGTTCGCCGCGCTCGCCGAGCTCGAGCGTACCGTCCACTACAGCGAGCTGTTCGCCGGCGTCCTGGCGCACGACCTCCGGAACCCGCTGGGGTCGATCATGACCGCGGCGCAGCTCCTGCTGATGCGGCAGGAAGGCGAGAGCGCCCGCCACGCCAAGCCGATGAGCCGGATCGTGGCGAGCGGGCAGCGCATGGCGCGGATGATCGACCAGCTGCTCGACTTCACGCGCGCCCGGGTCGGCGGCGGGATCGAGATCCAGTCCCGCGACACCAACCTCGCCGATCTGTGCAGCCAGGCGATCAGCGAGCTCGAGCTCGTGTACACCGACCGCACGATTCAATGCAGCGTGGTCGGCGATCAGGGCGGGACGTGGGATCCCGATCGCCTGCTCCAGATCATCTCGAACCTGGTGGCCAACGCGAGCCAGCACGGCTCCGTGGACGGCCCGGTCGTGGTCGAGCTCGACGGCCGGCAGCCCGACAGCGTCGTGCTCGAGGTCCATAACCGCGGCGCGATCTCCGAGGCGCTGCTGCCCACGCTGTTCGACCCGTTCCGCGGGACCCGGCATCGCCGCGAGCACTCCCGCGGCCTGGGGCTGGGGCTGTTCATCGTCAAGGAGCTGGTCCGCGCGCACGGCGGGACCGTCGAGGTGACGTCGTCCGAGGCCGGCGGTACGACATTCCGGGTCCGGCTGCCCCGCCGGCCCGCTGTCTAGCGCCCTGGGGAGGGGTGGGGGTGTACGATCCCGGGGATGGCCGCGGCGCTCGTCAGCATCCTCCTGGTTGACGACAAGCTCGAGAACCTCGTGGCCCTCGAGGAGCTGCTGAAGCAGCCGGAACGGCGGCTGGTCAAGGCGAGCTCCGGGAACGATGCGCTGCGCATGCTGCTCAAGGACGAGTTTGCGGTCGTGTTGCTCGACGTCGAGATGCCGGAGATGGATGGCTACGAGGTGGCGGAGCTGATGCGGAGCAGCGACCGCACCCGCCTGGTGCCGATCATCTTCGTCACCGCCGGCGACCGCTCGGAGGAGCGAACGTTTCGCGGCTACGAGGTCGGCGCCGCCGACTTCCTGTACAAGCCGATCGACGCGCACACGCTCAAGAGCAAGGTCGGCGTGTTCGTGGAGCTGTACCAGAAGGGCCGCGAGCTCGCCGCCGCGAACGCAAACCTCGAGCGCACCGCCGCCCAGCTGCGCGACAAGATCGCCGAGCTCGAGAACGTGAGCCATGCGCTGTCGCATGACCTGCGCGCGCCGCTGCGGTCGGTCCGCTCGTTCAGCGAGATCCTGGCCGAGCTGCTCGCCGGCAAGCTCGACGCCGAGCAGGAAGACGTGCTCGGGCGCGTGATGCAAGGCAGCCTGCGCGCCGTCGAGATGATCGACGGGCTGTTCGAGCTCCTGCGCGTCGGCGCCGAGGACGCGCCGCGGGTCGAGGTCGACGCCGGGGCCGTGCTCGCCGGGATCCTCGAGAACCTTCGCGACGACGTGACCAGGGCCGGGGCGCGGGTCACCTGCGACGCGCTCCCCACCGTGTACACCAGCCGCGTGCTCCTGGGTCAGGTCCTGCAGAACCTGATCTCGAACGCGATCAAGTTTCACCGCGGCGAGGCGGCGCGGGTGCACGTCGGCGCCCAGCGCCGAGGCGACGCCTGGGAGTTTGCGGTCCGCGATGACGGCGCCGGCATCGATCCCACCGATCAGGAACGCGTGTTCCGGCTGTTCGAGCGCGTGGCCGGCCAGGTGCCCGGCACCGGCGTCGGCCTGGCGCTGTGCAAGCGGGCGATGGAGAAGCTCGGCGGCCGGATCTGGCTCGACTCGGTCGTGGGCGTCGGGACGACGTTCTACTTCACGATCCCCGACACGCTCCCCGCGACGCTCCGGGGCTCACCCCAGCCAGGTGCGTAACAATCCGAACAGGCGGCCGATGTCGACCGGCTTGGGCAGGTAGTCGCTGGCTCCCGCCGCGATGCAGCGCTCGCGCTCGCCCGGCGTCGTCGTTGCGGTGAGCGCGATGATCGGCAGCGCGCCGAACCGGGCCTGGGCGCGGACCCGGCCGATCGCCTCGAGGCCATCCATGCGCGGCAACACGACGTCCATCAACACCGCGTCGACGGCGGGGTGGCGGTCGAGCTCGTCGAGCGCCTCCTGGCCATCGGCGGCCGTGATCACGTGCAGGCGCTTCGCGCTCAGCGCATTGGACAGCGCGTACACGTTGCGCATGTCGTCGTCGACCACCAGCACGGTCTTGCCGTCGAGCACCGGCTCGGGCTCGCGCGCGTCCACGATCCCGAGCAGGTACGGCGGTCCGGACGCGCGGCGGTCGCGACCGTCGAGCGACTGCGGCGGCGCAGCCGACACGACGGTCCGTATCGTGGGCTCGCTGGCGTCGGCAGGACCGGCGATCGGCAAGACGATCGAGAACGTGCTCCCGGCGCCGAGCGTGCTGTCGACGACGAGGTCACCGCCGAGCCGGGTCGCGAGCTGCCGGGCGATCGCCAGGCCCAGGCCGGTGCCGCCGAACTTGCGGCTGATCCCGGTGTCGGCCTGGGCGAACGCCTCGAAGATCCAGGCTTGCTTGTCGAGCGCGATGCCGATGCCGGTATCCGCCACCGAGATCACGACGGGATCGACGATCGGCGGCGCGCCCGGCTTCTGAACCTCGAGCGGCCCGCGGGAGAACCGGACGGTGACCCCGCCCTGCTCGGTGAACTTGAAGGCATTCGCGATCAGGTTCTTGAGGATCTGCGCCAGGCGCGTCCGGTCGGTCCGGATCGCAGCCGGCAGGTCGTCCGCGCACGCGACCTCGAACGCGAGCTGCCGCTGCGCCGCCAACGGCTGGAACATGCGCCGGACATAGTCCTGCAGGTCGGCGAGCGGCTCCCACTCGCACATCAGCTCCTGCTTGCCGGCCTCGATCTTGGCGAGATCGAGCACCTCGTTGATCAGCGCCAGCAGCTCCTCGCCGGATCGGTGGATCAGCGTCGCGAACTCGATCTGCTTGGCGGTCATTCCCGCCGATGGCCCGGGGTCCTGGTTCTCGGCCAGGACCTGGGACAGGATCATGATGCTGTTGAGCGGTGTCCGCAGCTCGTGCGACATGCTGGCGAGGAACTCCGACTTGTGGCGACTCGCGCGCGCGAGCTCCTGCGCGCGGTCTTCGAGCAGCTGCTGCGCGGCGACCAGCGTGGCGTTGCGGGTCTCGAGCGTGGCATAGGCCTCGCGCAGCCGCAGCGCGGTCCGGTTGGCCTCGCGCGCCAGGTCGCCGAGCTCGTCGCGGGTCGTCACCGGGATCTCGTGCGCGAAGTCGCCGCGGGCCAGCCGCTCGACGCCGCCGGCCACGGCGTTCAGCGCGCGCACGGTGTCGCGGATCAACCGCCACGACAACACCGCGAGCACCAGCAACGCGCTGCTCGCGACCGCGATGTCGATCCAGATCGCGTCGCGCTGCGATGCCCGGGCCGCCGCGAACGCCGCGGCGATCCGGCGGCGATCCGGCGTGGTCGCCGCATCGAGCTTGGCGCGCACCGTCTCCTGCGCGCGGCGCATCTGCTCGATCCTGGCGCCGAGCTGTCCGGCCTGCGTGCCGGCGACGAGCGCGGCCGCCACCTCGCGCGCCCTGGCGTAGTAGCGCGCGAGCTCGGCCTCGAGCGCCGCCGGATCACCGCCGTTCTGGAGGATCGCGGGGCGACCTTCGTGCAACCGCTGCACCATGGCCGCGTGGACCTGGTCGGCGTCGCGCAACCGGCTGTCGTCGGCCGCGGCGGCCGCGTCCTCGAGCGCGCGCGGGATCTCGGCGAACTGTGCCTTGAGATCGCGATCGAGCTCGATCAGCGGGACGTAGCGGGTCTCGATGCCCGCGAGCTGCTGCTCGCCGCGGGTCCCGAGCACCAGCGCCACCGCGGTCACCGTCACCAGCGCGGTCGTGGCCAGGACGACCAGGAGACCGACGCGGTGGCGGAACTTGAGCGCGACGGCCACCGCTACTTGACCCCGACCACCCTGGCCCGCCCCGTGTCGGTGTCGACCGGCAGGTAGCCGATCGCGCCCGGATTCGCGAGCACGTAGGCCACCACGCTGGCCGGCGAGTCCGCCTCGGGCGGCGGCACGCCCTTGCCCGAGAAGATCTGCTGGTTCCAGTAGTTCCTGAGCTGCGACGGATTCTTGCGCAACACGTCCTGGGCGAAGCGCTCGCGGACCGGGAACCGGGCCGCAAGATCGATCGGCCGGATCGGCTCGCCGCTGTCCCAGACGCTCGCCTTGCGGAGGTACGCATCTCGCAAGAACGCTCGATCGACCTCGGTGACGGGGTTATCGGGGTGGACGATCACCTTGTAGTCCGGGCCGCCCGCCGCCGAGGCGAGGACCAGGCCGAGCCACGATACGACCGCGGCGACCACGAAGCGAAGGGTTCCAGGGCGCATCCATGCTCCTAGAACGTCACCGTGGTCCGGAGGAGGAACATCCCCCAGTACCGGTCGGGATGGGAGTTGAACTCGCTCGGCAAGCTCGCCGTGCCATCCATGAAGTGGGCCTCGAGCTTCCACAGCCAGTGATCGTTCACATCGAGGCGCAGCGTCGCGGCCAGGTCGCGCTGGAAGCCATCGAACGGCCCGGGGTGCGCCACCGGCATGTCGTCGACGTCGAGGTGGAACACCGAATAGTAGCCGCCGGCCTCGAGCGCCGGCGCCACCCGGTACGTCGCCATCGCATAGAGCTTCTCGCTGTCGCGATCGAACATCGGGCTGAGCGCCGGCAGCGAGCTCCGCTGGTGGGTGAGCCAGCGGCTGTACTCGGCCGCGAACAGCCAGTCGCCGTGGATGTACTCGACCGACCCGACCAGGAAGCGCACGGGCCGCTGCGCGATCAGGAGCTTCCCGTCGTAGCCCATCGGGGCCAGCCCGGCCGCGACCAGCGCCGCGACCAGCGCCGCATCCAGGCCGACGTGAAAGTCGATCGAGGCGCGCACGAACGTCGCGCCGAGCCGCAGGCCGTCGATCGGCGGACGCCAGAACAGCTGTCCGCCGGTGACGTACCTGGTGTTGACGCTGTCGAGCGAGGCGCCGCCGGTGAGCTGGAGCGCCGTGCGCGGGATGGTCAGCGTTCCCAGCCAGGCTTGATACTCCAGCTCCCCGCCCCGGCCCAGGGTGTAGCTGCCGTACAGTCCAAAGCCGGTATGCGACAGCAACACGTCGCGATCGCGGATCGGGTACACGCTCGACGGCAGCAAGATCGGCAGTCGCGCCGCGTCGATATCGGCGTATTCGTTGTACAGGCCGAATGGCATCTTGACGATGCCCGCACGCACGCCGAGCCAGCGCCGCCAGCGGTAATCGAGGAACGCCCAGTCGAGCCGCGGCGACGGGTCGCGGATCGAGCCGAGGTCGCGCGTGAACAGCTGGAGCCCGGCGCGCAGCCGGTCGGTGACCTCGGTCGAGAGGTTGATGCCGGCCTCGAACAGCTCGAGCCCGGCGCGCGACGTCGATCCGAAGTAGTCGTTCGCGGTCTCGACGAACGCGCCCTCGCTCACGAAGCCGTGGATCTCGACGCGCGGTGACAGCACGGCTCTCGGGGGTGGCGGCGCCGGTGCGCCGGCGGGCGGGTCCTGGGCGGGAACCGCGGCGGCGGGAGGCTCGCCGGGAGCTGCCGGGGCGGTGGCCGGGGCCGGTTGCGCCGACGCGCGGGCCGCCAGCAAGCCGCCGAGCACGGCCGCGACCACCGCGCCGGATCGAGGTAGGCCTCGCGGGCGCCGTGTCCGCGGACCGGCCGCCACCGTGGCGCATCCACTGGCTGCGTCCTCGCTCCGGTCGGCCATGCGATCTTACGAGGGTACAGCGGCTTCTGCACGCAGGTGACGGAAACGCGACGCGTGACGTCGCGGGGAGTGCTCGCCCACGACCCGGACTTTCGATGAGCTTGCAGCTCTACAACCACGCTGTGCCGCGCCCGGACCGTGAGGTGCTCGCAACGGCCCGGCGCGCCGTGATCCGGAGATCGCCCGACGTCACGGCCAGAACTTCTTGCTGGCGATCGCGGCGCCCTGGGCCAGCGCGGCGAGCTTGGCCCAGACCACGCCCGGATCGACGCCGCCGGAGCCGACGTGGATGCTGAAGCCGCAGTCCACGGCGGCCATGACGTGGTCGCGGCCGACCAGGTGGGCGTAGCGCGCGATGCGCTGGGCGACGAGCTCGGGGTGCTCGATGTAGCTCGACTGGCACTCGATGACGCCCGGGATCAGGGTCTTGCCCTCGGGGAGCTTGACGTGCTCGAACACCGTCCACTCGTGGGCGTGCCGCGGATTGGCCGCCTCGAACAGCACGGCGTGCGGCTTGGCCTGCCACACGATGTCGATGATCTCGGCGAGCGGCACGTCGCAGTGGTGCGGGCCGGGGTAGTTGCCCCAGCACAGGTGCATGCGCACCTTGTCGGCGGGGATGTTGACCAGCGCGCGGTTGAGCGCCTCGATGTGCAGCTCCATCTTGGCGCGGAAGCCCCGGACGTCGAGCTCGGCGTACTGGGTGTGGCGGCCCATCGCGAGGTCCGGGCAGTCGACCTGCAGCATCATGCCGGCGCCAACGATCGCCTCGTACTCCTGGCGCAGCGCCTCGGCGACCGCGAACAGGTAGTCCTCGTGGCTCGGGTAGTGATCGTTGCGGAAGAAGAATGTCGTCACGCCCGGCGACGCCGAGCTGAGGAACATCCCGGCCGGCTGCTTGCCCCGGAGCGCGTCCTGGAGGCGCCGGGCGTCGCGGCGCGGGGCCTCGACGTCGCGCATGCGGACCGGGCCGTTGCACGCCGGGGTCCGGCGGTGCTTGCGGCCGGGATCGGCGAACACGCGCGCCTTGACGCCGGGGTAGGCCTCGATGTCGGCGAACGTGAAGCTGTTGCCCGTGCCGCCGAAGCCGTCGAGCCGGTCCTTGACGTAGGTCGCGTAGCTCGGCTTGGACATCTCGCCGTCGTTGACGATGTCGATGCCGGCCTCGAGCTGACGGGCCGCGACGTGCTCGACCGCCTCGACGACCTTGGCCTCGAGCCCGGCCTGGTCGAGCGGGATGCCGTCCTCGCGGGCGAACATGATCTGGATCAGCTCCTCGCTGCGCGGGAGGCTGCCGATGTGGGTCGTCAGGAACCGGTCGTGGGGGGCCATGGGCGTCCTCGGGTGGATCGTGCGCGATGTAAACACATCGCGGCCGCGGAGATCGCGATAAGCTCGCGCTCCCCCCCTGCAGGCGAGGCCGACATGACGCTCCCGCTGCTGCCGACCACCGTCGTCGGTTCGTATCCCCAGCCCGACTGGTTGATCGATCGCGACATGCTCCTGACCCAGGGACCGCCGCGGGTCCGGATGCGCGAGATCTGGCGGGTCGACGAGCGCTTCCTCGAGGCGGCGCAGGACGACGCGACGCGGCTCGCGATCGCCGACCTGGAGCGCGCCGGGCTCGACATCGTGTCCGACGGCGAGATCCGGCGCGAGAGCTACTTCAACCGCTTCGCCACGGCGCTGTCCGGCATCGACATCGAGCGGCCGGGGATCGTCCGCAGCCGCAACGGCAAGGAGACGCCGGTGCCGCGGGTCGTCGGCAAGGTGACGCGGCTGCGCCCGGTCGAGTTGCGCGACGCCGAGTTCCTCCGCCGCCACACCGATCGCGCGATCAAGATGACGCTGCCGGGCCCGTTCACGATGACCCAGCTCGCCAAGGACGAGCACTACGGCGACGAGCGCGCCCTGGCGCTGGACTACGCCGACGCGGTCAACCAGGAGGCGCGCGACCTCAAGGCCGCCGGCGTCGACTTCGTCCAGCTCGACGAGCCGTACCTCCAGGCCCATCCCGAGAAGGCGCGGAGCTACGGCGTCGAGGCGATCGACCGCGCGCTCGCCGGCATCGCCGGGCCGACGATCGTCCACATGTGCTTCGGCTACGCCTACGTCATGAAGGACAAGCCGAGCGGCTACTCGTTCCTCCCCGAGCTCGACCGCTGCTGCGCGGCGCAGATCTCGATCGAGGCGGCCCAGCCGCGGCTCGATCTGTCGATCCTCGCGGCGCTGCCGGCCAAGACGATGATGGTCGGCGTGCTCGATCTCGGCGATCTCGCGGTCGAGACCCCGGCGATCGTCGCGTCGCGCATCACCGAGGCGCTCCGTCACGTCGCGCCCGAGCGGCTTGTCGTCGCGCCCGACTGCGGCATGAAGTACCTGCCGCGCGACGTCGCGTTCGGCAAGCTCGCGGCGATGGTCGAGGGCGCGCGCCAGGTCCGCGGTCAGCTCTAGCCCGCCGCGTCACCACGCGAGCAGCTCGGCGCCGTCGCCGGCACGCAGCGCGCCATGCGCGAACACCAGGTCGAGGTGGGGCCCCGTGCACAGCAGCTCGGGATGCGGCGTCTGGGGGAGCCGGGCGCCGAGGCCGACATGAAATCCGACATGGCGCTCGTGCCAGAAGTGACCGGCGCGGTGCGTCCGGGCGGCCTTTGCGATCGCGTGCGACATCCCGATGCCGACCTCGCTCACGTTGCGCAGCACCGGGAGCCTGTCCAGGACGAGCTCGAAGTCGCTGCACAGCGTGCGATGGCTCCCGGTGACCTCCGCGATCTGGCCGCGCGCGAAGCGCAGCACGAGCCCGCCGGGCGCGATGAAGCCGTACTTGGCCCCGAACGGGATCGTCCCGATGAGCCAGCCGCCGAGCGACGCCGTCCCTTCGAGCAAGTTCGGGCAGGTGGCGACCTCTCCGGTGGGCAGCTGGTAGTCGTGGGGCTCGAACCCGGTCTGCGTGATCCAGAGGACCTCGTGACACTGGATGTCGAGCCTGCCGGGGTGTCCGGCGGCCGCGGAGTACGACAGCTGCTGCTGGGCGCTGACCCGCGCATGCATGTCGAGGCACCGCGCCCTCAGATCCTGCGAAGGCTCCGAGAACAGGGCCTCGAAGTTGCCGTCCCAGACCTCGAAGGCGTACTTGAGCTTGCGGGTGTGCCAGCGATCGAATTCGCCGATCGCCGCGTTGACGGCGGCCGGGTAGCCCAGATCGAAGGTCGGCTGGTTCACCAGGAACGCCAGCGCGCCGACGCGATCGTCGTCGATGTGCGCGCGCGCGAACGCGACGAGCGCGTCTGGCCCATCGCGCACGTCGAGCAAGGTCGCGTGCTCGATCCGCGCGCGCAGCCCGCGGACGATCGCCTCATGACACGCGCCATCGAACACGATGCCCCAGTGCTCGATCTGCGGTGGCAGGTAGGCGCAGTAATTGTCGAACGCAGTGCTGGCAGACTCCATCACGACCTCGGCCTCGGGTGGGTTGAGCGAAGCTGCGGGTGCCCCGTACGACGCCGGTGCTTCGTGGTCACCGACGCCGACGGGGCCCGCAGGGACCGACAGGCTCAGGCGCCGGTCAGGCCCACCACAGCCCGCCCGCTCCGTTGAGCGGCGGCACCGCGAGCAGGACCGAGTCGTCCTTGCTCGAGCGCGGGTTCGGGGCCGGTGCCTCCGTGATGATCGACATCAGGTCCAGATCCGGCCTCAGCTGCGGCCCGGTGACCTGCGGCTTCTGTACGTCACGCTCGTTCGTCTGGGTGATCTCCGACAAGGGAACCTCCTGCGTCTGTCAACGTGTGGTCGACGTGTGAACGGCATCGCCGGCTGGCCAGGTCGGCCGAGCGGCTGCCAGCATCTGGATACGCCGGAACGTGATATTCGTCATCGGGACCAAAGTGGCAAAGATCGAGAGATGATTTGCGAGATCCCGTGTCGGCGTTCATGCGCTGTGCGGACGTTCTCTGTATCCGGGTGTCTCCGCGGGGTCTCGCGTGCTTCCGTCCTCGCGGAGACACCGGGAGACGCGGCGCGCGCGCGAGCCTGCCGGATCCTGCAGGTCCGGCGGCGCGCATCGCTCGCCGGGCAATGGCAACATGTGCGGCGGAGGCTCGAGCCATGGATCGGTCACGTTCCAAGATCACGATCATCCTCGTCCTGGTGGTGGCAGTCGTCGGCGCCTGGCTGGTGCTGCGGTCACCGCGTCGCGTGACCGGCAATGACGATCCGCCCGGATCCGCCGCCGCGGCCCGGCCCGAGCGGCCGCAGGTGGTCCGGCTACCCGCCGCCGCGGTCTCGCCCGCCGACACCGAGCGCGGCACCGCCGGGTTCGGTGGCCGCGTCGTGTCCGCCGAGACCGGCCAGCCCGTGCCGCGGGCGTCGCTGAGCTTCGTGCTCGACGGCGCGGCGGTCACGGCGACCGGCGGCGACGACGGCCGGTTCGCCGTCGAGGGCGCGGCGCCGGGGACCTACGAGCTGGTGTCGGCGACCGCGGACGGCTTCCTGCCGTTCGACGCCCAGGCCGCGACCGGCGCGGTGCTGGTGTCGACGCGCCCCGGCACCCGGGTCGACGACGTGACGATCTACCTGACGCCCGCGGTGACGTGGACGGTGCTCGTGCAGGATCCATCGCACAAGCCGATCGCCGGCGCCGAGGTCCGCGTGCTGAGCGCGCGCGGCGCCGCATCGCCGGCGGTCGTGACCGGCGCGCAGGGCGAGGCCGAGCTGGTCGCCGAGCCGGAGCAGCGGCTCGACGTGTCGAAGGCCGGCTTCCTGCGAGCGATCGCGGACCTCGGTCGCACGATGCGCGAGCGGCGCGTCGTCGTGACCTTGCAGCCCGGTCAGCAGCCGCCGCTGCTCGCGATCTCGGGTCGAGCGATCGACCGCGCGGGCGAGCCGGTCGATGGCGCGGTGGTCGAAGCCTACAGCATGGCGCCCAGCGTGCTGCGCCGGTCGGCGGTCGCGGTCACCGGCAACGATGGGCGCTTCGCGCTGGCGAATCTCGGCGCCGAGCACTACCGGGTGCGCGCGACCACACCGCACCAGGGCTGCGCCGAGCTCGCCGACGTCGCGGCGGGGACCGCGGGCGTCGAGCTGCGGCTCGGACCGCCCGACATCGGCATTCGTGGCACGGTGCGCGACGCCGCGAACCAGCCGGTGCCGGCGTTCGCGATCGTGGCGGCCCCCCGGCGCGGCGCCCTGGTGCGAGGCGACTCGCTGCACGCGGCCGTGGTCGATCCGCTCGGCCGCTACGTCCTCGCCCTGCCGCCCGGATCGTACGCGGTGTCCGCGGCGGCGCTCGGCCACGCGCCGTCGGCCGAGATCACGGTCGAGATCTCCGACGCGGTCGTCGATGTCGACCTCACGCTGCCCCCGGGCAGCCGGATCTTCGGCCGCGTCGTCGAGCGCGACGGCGGCGCCGCGATCGCCGGCGCGTACGTGAGCCTGGCGATCCCCAGTGCTGCCGCGGGGATCGCGTTCGCCAACGCGGCGACCTCCGGCCACGATGGCGCGTTCAGCTTCGACGGGCTCCGACCGGGGCGGACGTCGATCACCATCCAGGCCAGCGGCCACAACGGCCGCATCCTGGGCGGGCTGGAGGTGCCCGAAGCTCGGCCCCTCGGGCCCCTGGTCGTGGATCTCGCGAAGGCCGAGCCCGGCAAGGAGGCGACCGAGTTCGTCGGGATCGCGGCGCGGCTCGATCCGGGGGATTCCGGCCTGCGGATCGGCGGCGTCCTGCCCGGCGGCGGCGCGAGCGATGCCGGGCTGGTCGCCGGCGACACGATCGTCGCGGTCGAGGGTCGATCGGTGCACGATCTCGGCACGAGCACCGCGGTCGAGGCGCTGCGCGGCCCGGAGAACACCGTCGTCACGCTGACCGTGGCCCGCGCCGGCGGCGCGACGGCGATCGTCCCGGTGACGCGAAAGCACCTCGAGCTTCGCTGAGGCGTCCGGACCGCGGCCGATCAGTTCGTCTTGCGGCCGCCGGAGAGCGACAGCTTCGCCATCGCCTCGCCGCCGACGGTGCAGCGCGGGTCGGCGAGCAGCTCCTGCAGCAGCTGCTTCGCCTCGGCCTTCTTGCCGCGCCGGTCCAGGACCAGGGCCTTGTTGACCACCAGCACGCTGTAGGTCTCGTCGTCGGGCTTGGCCGCCAGGCCACGCTCGATCGCGGCGAGCCGCGCATCCTCGTCGTCCTCGATCAGCGACGACAGGCGTTGCCAGGCCGGCGCGAACGTCGGGTAGCGCTTGACGATCTGCTGCAGGACACCGCGCTGGCGCTCCGGGGGCTCCCACTCGAGCATCGCGAACGCCTTGGAGAACCCGGCGGGGAGCTCGCCGCGGCGCTCCCGGCGCACGGTATCGAGGCTGGTCTTGGACGTGAAGAAGCCGCGCGGCTCGAGCTTGTCGACGGCCGCGTACCACTTCTCGGCCTCGGCCAGGTCGTCGCCGAGCAGGTACGTGAACGCCATGTCGTACATGGGATAGGCCCAGTCCGGCGCGAGCTGGTGCGCGCGGAAGAACAGCTCGAGCGCACGCACCGGATTGCCGGCGCCGCCGGCCTTGCGGCCTTCCTGGTGCAGCGCGTTGGCCTCTTCGGGGATGGTGGTCATGCGAGCCTCCTGCGCCCCTGGTCGTTGTTCTGCATCGACAGCACGGTGCGCGTGCCCTGGCGCATCAGCACGACCCGGGGGGCGCTGTGGAACATCTCGCCGCCGCCGCCGCCGCCGTTGATGTAGAGCCCGCAGAACGCATGCGCCGCCGACGGCGCACACAGCGCGATCACCGCTGCCACGGTGCCCGATCTGGTCCCCGATCTGATCATGGTCCGGTACATTACCCGTTCCCGGCGGTCGCCGCTGGCCCCGGCCGACGGTCGCGGCAGGCGGTCGGACGGCGCCCGGGACATTGCGGTATAAGACCCCGCCATGCCATCGACGGTCGCCCGGTTCAGCCAGCTGTTCATTCCCACGCTCAAGGAGGCGCCCACCGACGCGCAGGTGGTCTCGCACAAGCTGCTGATCCGCGCCGGCTTCATCCGGCAGCTCGGCGCCGGGCTCTACGATTACCTGCCGCTCGCCAAGCGCACCCTGACCCGGATCGAGACGATCATCCGCGAGGAGATGGCCGCGATCGGGGGCCAGGAGTTCTACCTGCCGGCGCTCCACCCCGCCGAGATCTGGAAGGAGTCGGGGCGCTGGGACGTGATGGGCGACAACATGTTCCGGCTGCGCGACCGCAAGCACGGCGAGTACTGCCTCGGCATGACCCACGAGGAGATCTTCACCACGATCGCGCGCGCCGAGCTGCGCAGCTACCGCCAGCTGCCGCAGACCTGGTACCAGATCCAGACCAAGTTCCGCGACGAGCCGCGGCCCAAGTCGGGCCTGCTGCGCATCCGCCAGTTCACGATGAAGGACGCGTACTCGTTCGACGTCGATGCCGCGGGGCTCGACCGCAGCTACGAGGCCGAGCGGCTCGCCTACGAGAAGATCTTCCGCCGCTGCGGGCTGTCGTTCGTGACCGTGCAGGCGCACTCGGGTGCGATGGGCGGCAGCGGCTCGCAGGAGTTCATGGTGCGCACCGAGGCCGGCGAGGACCTGGTCGCGGCGTGCCCCAAGTGCAACTACGCCGCCAACACCGAGACCGCCACGTCGCGGATCGCCGCCGAGCACGACGAGCCGGCCGCGGCGGGCATCGAGCAGTTCGCCACGCCGGGCGTCGTGACGATCGAGGCGCTCGAGCAGCCGCCGTACGCCGTGCCCGCGCGGCGCCAGCTCAAGACGCTGATCTACGTCGCCGACGACAAGCTCGTGCTCGCGGTGGTGCGCGGCGATCACGAGCTCAACGAGGCCAAGCTGCAGACCGCGACCGGCGCGGGCGTGCTCCGTCCGGCGCACGCGGCCGAGATCCCACCGCTGATGGGCGCCCACGCCGGCTCGCTCGGCGCGGTCGCGTTCACCGGGGCGCCGGTGTTCGTCGACACCGCGCTCGCCGACCGCACGAACATGGTCACCGGCGCCAACCAGGACGGGTTCCACCTTCGCGGCGTCGACGTCGGGCGCGATCTGCTCGGCCACGGCAAGCTCGCCGAGCTGCGCACGGTCCAGGCCGGCGAGGGCTGCCCGCGCTGCGACGGCACGCTCGACGTGTTCAAGGCGCTCGAGGTCGGCCACATCTTCAAGCTCGGCACCAAGTACTCGGCGTCGATGAAGGCCAACGTGCTCAAGGCCGACGGCACCGAGACCCCGATCATCATGGGCAGCTACGGCATCGGCGTCGAGCGCATCATGGCCGCGGCCGTCGAGCTGCACCACGACGCCGGCGGCGCGATCTGGCCGCTGTCGATCGCGCCGTACCAGGTCACCGTGCTGACCCTGGGCAAGGAGCCCGAGCTCGCCCGCGCCGCCGAGGAGGTCTGCGCCGCGCTCGCCGCCGCCGGCGTCGACGTGCTCTACGACGACCGCGAGGAGCGCCCGGGCGTCAAGTTCAAGGACGCCGACCTGATCGGCATCCCGATCCGGATCGCCGTGGGCAAGCGCGGCCTGGCCGAGGGCAAGGTCGAGTGGAAGCTGCGCAGCGGCGGTGAGGTCGAGATGATCGCGGTCGGCGACGTCACCGGCCGGGTCGCGGCGCTCGTCGGTCGCTGACCGCCGCTGATCGCTGTTGCGGTCCCCCGGCGCGTGCGGTGCCGACCGCGCGCCGCAGGCGCGAAGTGTCTTGCACATCGCCGCACTGCGGCAGTGCGCGATCGCACTGCCATGCACGAAGCACGGATATCGCCTCTGATCCTTGGTATCGCCAGCTACGGTGTTGCCATTCGTTGATGACGACCGTGGGCAGTGGGGCCGGTTGGTTGCGGACCAAGGCCCCGGGAACATTCGATATTCGAGCGAGCGCGGAGGAAGGTGATCCGGCGCGAGGCAGTACAAGCCAGGAGCCGATCCACAGCCAACGAGGAACGCGCAATGAGCCATGAAAGAACCCACGCGCACAGCGAGGCGCACGGCCACAACGCCTCGGGCGCGGCGACGGCGACCCCGGGAAAGCAGACGCAGGTCGAGCTCGCCGCGCAGCAGGCGGGCGCGCAGCACGCGGCCGCGCACGATCAGGCGCACGATCAGGCGCAGGAGCAGGAGCAGGAGGACAGGGCGGTGGCGTCCGCGGCGTCCGCCGAGTCCGGCGGCGTGCACCTCGACAAGCTCGAGGCCTTCATCGGCAAGCACGAGGGACGGGTCGACCACGTCTACCTCGACTCGCTCGGTAACCCCACCGCCGGCATCGGTCACCTGCTCCCGCGGGGCAAGTACCGCGTCGGCCAGAAGGTCAGCGCCGCGCAGATCAGCTCGTGGTTCCGGCACGACGTCGCCTCGGCGATCGCGGGCGCGAAGCGGGACATCGGGCCGGCGTACGACCGGCTCGACGAGGCGCGCCGGATGGTCGTGATCGACATGGCGTTCAACCTCGGCACGCAGGGCTTCGGCTCGTTCCACGCCACGATCCACGCGATCCAGACCGGCAACTACGCGCAGGCGGCCAGCAACATGCTGCAGTCGCTGTGGGCGCGGCAGGTCGGCCATCGCGCCACCGAGGACGCGGCGATCATGCGCAGCGGCCACCTCGCCGGCGGCGGCGGCACCCAGGTCGAGCACGGTGGTGGCGGCGGTGGCGGCGGTGGCAGCGGTGGCGGTGGCAGCGGCGGCCACGGCACCGGCCATCACGGCGGCGGGGGCGGCGGGGGCGGCGGCACCACGCTCGAGGAGGTCCGCTCGGGCCACGCCGTGCTCAAGATCGGCGATCACGGCCCGGCGGTGGCCAAGGTCCAGCACCTGCTGCACGTCGCGGCGGACGGCATCTTCGGCGAAGACACCCAGCATGCGGTGGAGAAGTTCCAGCGCGCGCATCACCTCGCCGCCGATGGCATCGTCGGCACCCACACGATCCACGCGCTGGATCACAAGGCGCCTGCCAAGCACCATACCAGTGGTGGTGGTGGTGTGACCGGCGGCGGATCGGAGACCGGTGGTGCCGAGGCGCCGTCCGGCGGCGCCGCGCCCGGGGACGACCACGGCGGCGGCAAGAAGCACCACGACAAGTGGTCGCCGGCGCCGCCGCTCGCCGACGTCAAGAGCGGCAAGGCCACGCTGCACCAGGGCGAGAAGGGCGGCTCGGTGCGCCACGTCCAGAAGCTGCTCGGGGTCGACGCCGACGGCGAGTTCGGCCCGGGGACGCTCGCGGCCGTCAAGCACTTCGAGCACCTCCACAAGATGAAGAACCACGAGGGCGTGATCGACGCGCACACGCTCGAGATCCTCGAGAAGCACCCGGTCGGCAGCGTCGAGGGCGAGACCAGCCACGGCTCGGAGCAGCGCCAGCGGATGCTCAGCGTCGCGCGCGGTGCGTCGGCGGGCAAGCGGCCCGACGGCATGTGCTACGCCCACGTCTGTCAGTTCTTCGTGTCGTGCGGCGGCTACGGCAAGATCCACGACCCGCACCGGCAGTTCCCGGCGAGCGCGCTGCCGTTCGCGCACGACTTCGCCGACTTCGTCAACGCGCAGGGCCCCAAGAAGTGGGGCCTCGAGCGGCTGTCGATCAGCAGCCCCTACGACGCGCCGGCGGGCGCGATCGTCGTGGTCAAGGCCGGCTCGCCGGGCACCCACCACCCCACTGCCGGCGACATCGCGATCGCCGACGGCCACGGCCTGTTCTACAACGGCGGCGTGATGGGCTACAGCGGCGCCGCCGGCTGGAAGGCAGCGCCGCGCGCCCACCTGCTCGGCGCCTACATCCCGGTGTAGCGCGGGTCGGTCACGGCGGCGGCGCCGCGTTCTGCTTGCGGAGCTTGGAGTGCCAGTAGCCGTACAGGAAGTACAAGACCATCCCCACCGCGAGCCACGCGAAGAACCGCACCCAGGTGATCCACGGCAGCTGGGTCATGAGGAAGATGCACGACACCACCGCGAGCGCCGGCGTGACCGGCGATCCGGGCACCCGGAACGGCCGCGGCCGGTTGGGCTCGCGGACGCGAAGCACGATCACGCCGATCGCGACGAGCACGAACGCGAACAGCGTGCCGATGTTGGTGAGCTCGACCGCCTCGTCGATGTTGACGAACGCCGAGCACAGGCCGACGGCCACGCCGGTGATGATCGTCGTGACGTGGGGCGTCTTGTACCGGGGATGGATCTTGGCGGCCCACGGCGGTAGCAGGCCGTCGCGCGCCATCGAGAAGAAGATCCGCGGCTGGCCGAGCTGGAACACCAGCAGCACCGAGCTCATCGCGATCACCGCACCGATGCCGACGAACAGCCGCGCGGCCGACAGCATGAAGCCCTGGCTGCCGGCGCGCTCGAGCACGGTCAGCATCGGCTCGGCGGTGCCGACCTCCTGCCACGGCGCGACGCCGGTGAGGACGAACCCCACGCAGATGTAGAGCACCGTGCAGATGATGAGGCTCGCGATGATCCCGAACGGCATGTCGCGCTTGGCGTCCTTGGCCTCCTCGGACGCGGTCGACACCGCGTCGAAGCCGATGTACGCGAAGAAGATGATCGCCGCCGCGCTGCCGATGCCGCGGAAGCCGTTGGGTGCAAAGCCGCCGTGCGCCGTCCAGTGCTCGGGCTTGACGTAGAACGCGCCGACGATCAGGAACGTCACGATGATGGCGAGCTTGAGGATCACCATCACCAGATTCGACCGCGCCGACTCCTTGATCCCGCGGACCAGGACCCACGTGATCGCCGCGACGATCGCCACCGCCGGCAGGTTGAAGATGATCGGCAGGCCGGCGAGCCGCGGCGCGTCATGGATCGCGCCGGCGATCGCCTGGAGCGCGGGCGTGGCCTGGCCGCTCGCGACGGCCTCGGCGGCCTTGGCCGCCGAGCGATAGTCGGTCGTGAGCCAGGCCGGTAGATCGATACCGAACATCCGGAGCAGCTCGCAGAAGTATCCGGACCACGAGACCGCGACGGCCACGTTACCGATCGCGTACTCGATGATCAGGTCCCAGCCGATGATCCAGGCGATGAGCTCGCCGAGCGCGGCATACGCGTACGTATACGCCGACCCGGCGACCGGGACCATCGCCGCGAACTCGGCGTAGCACAGCGCCGCGAAACCGCAGGCGACCGCGGTGAGGACGAACGACAGCACGATGGCCGGCCCGGCCCCGATGTGGTCCCCGCCACCGGCGATCGCCGACCCGGTCGAGGCGAAGATGCCCGCGCCGATGATCGCGCCGACGCCGAGCGCCGTCAGGTCCCACTTGCCGAGGACGCGGTGGAGCCCACCGACGGCGTTCTGGTTTTCGACGCTGACCCGCGCGAACAGCTGGCCCATGGCGCGGTCATAACACGCCCCGGGGCTCGCGGTGACGCATCGGGCGCGGCGTCGACTGCCCCCGGCGTCCCGGATCGTCGGGATCCCGGGGCAGGTCCCGGATTGCCGATCATGATTGTCGATTGCCGATTGCCGAGTCCGACCGGCTGGCCGGGGGCCGCTCGGTCCCGCCGAGCCGAGCGCCGGACGCGACGGCAGGCGCGGGGCGCCGTGCCTCCACGTACGGCACGGCTCGGCTCGGCTCGGCTCGGCTCGGCTCGGCGCTGGTCTCGGCTCGGCGAGCGCTGGTCTCGGCTCGGGGTGGTCTCACTCAATTCCAGCCCGGCTGCAGCATGACTCGATGTTCGATCAAAAGTTGTGGCCGAAACGCTTCTGTGCTCGAATATCAGCCGTACACCTATCTCAATCTCTATCCATATCCCTCAGAGGGAGGATGCGATGAGCGATTTCCAAGATGACATGAATAGCGTGGTGCAGAGCTTCGTGGCGCAGATCACCGCGCTCGCGCATCGCGCGGCGATCGATACCCTGGAGTCGGCGTTCGGCGGCCGCGGCGGCGGTGGCGGCGGCGGCGGCGGGCGGTCCTCGGCGGCGATCCTGGGGGCCGTGGGTGGCGCGCGCGCCGGGCGGCCCCGCGGCGGTCGCGGTGCCAAGCGCACGTCGGCCGATCTCGAGGAGCTGTCCTCGAAGTTCGCGTCGTTCGTCAAGTCCCATCCCGGCCTGCGCATCGAGCAGATCAACAAGGAGCTCGGGACGACGACCAAGGATCTGGCGCTGCCGATCCGCAAGCTGATCGCAGATGGTCAGATCAAGGCGAAGGGCAAGAAGCGCTCGACAACGTACTTCCCGGGCCGTAAGGCGAAGGGCTAGTCGGCTAGTCGGCTAGTCGGCTGGTCGTTCTTCGGGCGTAGCGCGGGGGAGAGCGCGTACACGCGACTCGCCGGGGGCTGCTGCGCGGATGGGTGTCGGGGCCGCGCCCGCCGAATAACCACCGGCGCCTGCGCGGGCAACGCGAGGTATGTGCGGTGCAAGGCCTGCCAATCCTGGTCACGGTCGCAGCCGCCGACCCCATCCGCTCGCGGGCGCCCCCGGCGAGCTCGCGTTGACGCCTCGCGATCGCGCCTCGCGATCATGCCT
>DASWRS010000216.1:0-22893 GCA_036403075.1 Kofleriaceae bacterium | reverse complement strand
ATTGAGCCGCTTGATCTCGGCCTCGGTCGTGCCGGCCGCGCGCGCGATGATCGACAGCGACATCGACATCGGCACCGCGATGTCGTCCCAGTGCTCGGGTGCCACTTCCTTCAGCTTGTCGTAGCCAAAGAAGGGCCGGTTGTGCCCCACGATCGCCGCCGCGAGGATCTTCGGCGTGTACAGGCAGGTCTCCCAGGGGATGCCGTTCTCGTACTCGCAGAGCTGGTAGAAGTCGTTCGTGTTGTAGCGCGCGATCGAGCGCAGCATCGCGCCGTAGCCCATGTTGAACGCGGCGAGCGCGATGTGCCAGTCGGCGAACCGCTGGTGGAGGTCGGCGAAGTAGTCCATCTGGGCGATCGTCGAGCGCAGCGGATCGCGCCGCTCGTCGACCCAGCGATCCTCGCGCAGGCCGTAGATCCGGCCGCCCTCGGGCATGAACTGCCAGACGCCGAGCGCGCCGGCCGACGACGTATCGTTGGGATCGTAGCCCGATTCGATCATCGCGACGTACAGCAGGTCCTCGGGCAGGTGCGCCCTGCGCAGGTGGCCGAGGATCATGTCGCGGTAGCGGCCCTGGGCGACGATCCAGCTCTGCATGATGCTGCGGCCGCGCGGGTCGTCGCGATAGAACACCAGGTAGTCGACCAGGGTCTGCGACCACTTGACCGGCAGGTCGGGGAGCTCGAGCTGATCGAGCCACGGCGCATCGGGCCGCAGCTCGCTCGGTCGCTTGACGATCCGCAGGGTCGTGCCCGGCTCGAGCCGGCCCGGCGGCGGCGAGCGCTCGTCGAGCCACGGGCTCGCGCCCGGCGGCGGGAACGCCTCGACCTCGAACTCGCGCAAAAGATCTCCGGGGCGCGCGCAGCGCTCGTCGACCGAGCAGCCGCGGATCGAGCGCCGGCCGTCGAGCTCCTGGCGCAGCGCCGGCTCGCCGGCGTGGACCGGCGGCGATGGCTGGACACCGGCGTGCACCGGTGCGTCGGGCGGATCGGCGTGGGCAGCCGCGCCCAGAGCGATCCAGAGCACGAGGCTGCCGATGGCCGCGCGAGGGAAGACATCCGGCATGTCCTGAAAGATAGGCGGCGCGACGAGCCTTCACCAAGTTTTCAGGTCTGGTTTTGGCTCGCGGACGACGCGGTCGGCAAACAGTGCTAGTCTGCCGCCAGTTACCTAGGAGAGTCCCATGCCCGGAATGGGCGAGCTCATCGTCATCCTGCTCATCGTTCTCGTGGTCTTCGGCGCCAACAAGCTTCCCGGTATCGGGGAGGCGCTGGGCCGAAGCATCAAGAACTTCAAGAAGGCGTCCAACGTCGAAGGCGAGGACGAAGAGGACGCCAAGGACAAGAACAAGGAGCTCGCCGGCGCCAAGCAGGCCAAGCAGCTCGAGGAAGGCGAGGCCGCCCGCGACGGGGAGTGGGAAGAGGTGGTGGTCCGCCGTCGCAAGAAGCCGGCCGGCGCCGCCGAGTGATGGCATCAAGCCTGCGGGCGCCGTAGCGCCGCGGCGTGGACCTCGGCCGCGTGGGTGCGCAGCGGCTCGGGGAGCGAGACATCGGCCGCGAGCTCGCGCAGCTCCTGCGCCCGGAGCGTCGTCGCGATCCGGATCGCGTCGGCGAGCGGCGTCGACGGGTTCAGCACCAGCGCGCGCTTGACCGCGTGGCGCACCGACCAGCGCGGATGGGCGGCGAGCCGGGACAGCGACGCCGGGACCGCCGGCCGCGCCGCCGCGATCCGGACCACGTCGGGCTCGGTGATGTGCGGGTTGTCGAGGAGGATCGCGACGACCGCCGGGTGCGGATCGCGCAGCAGCAGCAGGAGCTGCTCGCGGTCGTGGGTGCGCGCGAGGGTCTTGCGCTCGCCCAGGGTCAGCGGCCGGCCCGTCGGCTTGAGCGGCCGCTCCGGCGCCAGCGACCGCGCGAGCTGCCTGGCGTCCATCGTCGTCGGTGAGGCCACCAGGAACAGGCGCGCGACGGCCGGCAGTTGCTGGCGGGCGGCGGCCTCGTAGAGCCGCTGCCGGACGGCATAGCCCAGCGTCGGCTCGGCCGCCGCGTGGGTGATCGTCTCGAGCGCCTCGGCGGCGTCGGGGTCGTCGCTCAGGTGGGCCCGCGCCATGATCGACGCCAGGGCGTGGACCCAGGCCGTTGGGTCGTCCTCACAAAGCGCCTCGACCAGGGCCAGCACCCGCATGCGCGGGTCTCGCAACGCCTTGAGGCGCGCCAGGATATGCTCGGGGCCCACACGAATAGTGTGGCACGTTGAGGACATGGCGCGGTGCGTGATACTTTTTGAAATCATCGAGCCGCCATTCGCGCGGTCGCAGGTGCGAGATGCCCGAGACCCGGATCATCAAGCGATACGCAAACCGCAAGCTGTACGACACCGAGCACAGCCGGTACGTGACGCTCGACCAGATCAGCGAGATGATTCGCAATGGCGACGACGTCAAGATCGTCGACAACAAGACCAAAGAGGACCTGACCACGGTCACGTTGGCGCAGATCATCTTCGAGGAGGAGAAGAAGCAGCGCAGCTTCCTCCCGCTTGCCGCGATGCGCAACATCATCCAGAGCGGTGGTGAGTGGTTCGCCGAGGCCCAGCGCCGGGTCCAGAGCATCCTCCCCGGCAAGCGCAAGGACGACGGGTCGACGGAGCCGGCCAGCGAGGAATCCACCGACCCCAGCGACGAGAACGCGCTCAAGAAGCGCAGCCTCGCGTCGCTGCGCGAGTGGGTCGATCACTCCAAGCACCGGCTTGACGAGTGGCAGAAACAGGTCGACACCAAGATCCGCACGACGATCGACGGGATCTCGCAGAGCATCACGCCGTGGGCGAGCGTCAACAAGGACGTCCGCGTGCTCGCCGATCGGATCGCCGAGCTCGAGACCAAGCTGCGCGAGATGGAGACCCACGAGGACACGGCCGGCACCACCGGCACCGCCGGCACCACAGGTACGGCCGGCACTGCCGGTACGGACCGGCACTGACCGCCACCGACGTCAGCGGAGCTCTTTGTTCAGCTGCAGCGTCTCGCCGGGCTTGACCGCGATCGTGTAGCTGGTCTTGCCGCCCGCGTAGACGAACACGACCTTGTGCTTGCCCGGGGCGAGCGGCAGGCTGTGGCCGGCAACCGGGGTCGTCAGGCCGGTGTCGTTGCCGTCGATGAAGACCTGGGCGACGGGCCGGGTGACCGCGGTGAGATAGCCGCCGTCGCCGTCGGGCTTCGCGTGGGCCTTGTCGCCCGGCTTGACGCCGCCTTGCAGCTTGCCGAGCGGATCATCCTCGACGGCTGCCGGCTTGGCCGGGTGCTCGGCAGGCTTGATCTTGTCGACCGGCCTGTCGGCGGGCCGGGCGACCTTGTCGGGGACGTGGGCCGCCGGCTTGTCGGTCGCGTGCTCGGTCACATGCTCGGTCACATGCTCCGGCGGCTTGTCGGCTGCATGCGCGGGCGCGGCCGGCTTGTCGGCGACGTGCTCGGTGGGCCTCGCGGGGTCCTCGGCCGGCATGCGATCGGCCTTGCCCGTGGCCGGATGCTCGGGTGCGGCCGCGCCGCTGGCCGTCGCCGTCGAGCCCGTCGCCGCCGGTGCTTGGGTCGCCGCGCCGCTGCCGGTGGTCGCGCCGCTGCCGCCGGCCGAGCCGCCGCCGCTCGCCGCGCCGCTGCCGCTGGTCGCGCCGCTGCCGATGGTCGCGCCGCTGCCGCCGACCGAGCCGCTGCCGCCGGCCGGCACCGGCGGAGCGCTGCCGGTCGCGGAACCGCCGCCGGTCGCGGAACCGCCGCCAGCCGCCGCGGGGGCACAGTCGAGCACGAAGATCTTGCCGGCCACGAGCGTCATGTCGCGCTCGCACAGGATCCCGGCCGGACCGACCAGCTTGAGCTTGTGCGGCCCCGGGCTGACCTCGGTGTCCTGCTTGTCGGTGACCGTGGCGTGCCGCTTGTCGTCGACGAACAGCGCGGCGGCCTCGCCCTTGGCCACCACCGGACGGATCTTGGCGAACGCGGGCGTCGCCGCGACCGGCTCGGCGACCGGCGCGTCGTGGTCGAGGAACAGGAACTTCACCGCGAGGAACCCGCCGAGCACGATCGCGGCGATCGCGACGCCGATCGCCACGTCGCGCGCGATCGAGGAGCGCTTCCGGCCGTCGGCCTGCCCCTGCTCGACCGGTGGCATGGCGGTCCCGAACTGGTTCGACGGGCCGTACGGCTGCTGCTGCATCGGCGGGTACGGCGATCCCTGGTAGCCCTGGCCCGGATAGCCCTGCCCCGGCTGGCCCGGATAGCCCTGCCCCGGATAGCCCTGCCCTGGATAGCCCTGCCCAGGCTGGCCCTGGTAGCCCTGGTTCCCCTGCCCCGGCTGGCCCGGGTATCCCTGGTTCCCCTGGCCCGGCCACATCTGGTGTCCGTGGGAACCCTGGGAGCCCTGCGACCCCGGGTCGGACATCATCGGCGCCATCTGCGGCCCCGACGGATGCGCCAGCTGCGGCATCGGCGTCTGGCCCGACGGCCCGGGATGCGCCGACGGCCCCGGGTGCCCCGACGGCCCCGGACCTGCCATCCCCGGCGGCGGCTGACCCGGATACGGGCCAGGCGCAGCGTAGCCGCCGGTGTAGCTCGGCAGCCCGGCCGGCGCGGTCGCGCCGATCAGCGTCCGGCCCTGGTTCGCCGCCGGACCGCCGTTGGTCGCCTGCGGCGCCGCCATCGACGGTGTGATCGGCATCGCGCCCGGCGTGCCGAGCGCGATCGGCTGCGAGCTCGCCGCGGCCGCCACGAGCCCGGCGTCCCCGGCGGCCGGTGGCGGGGTGCGCCCGGCGCTCGCCGGACCGGCGGCCGCGATCCCCGGCAGCGGCGTCCCATCCCCGCGGGAGGTCGGCGCGCGGCCAGTCGGCGGCGGCTTGGGCGGCCGGGTCAGCGGCAGCTGCGCTCCGCCCGGCGCGCGCGGCGCCGGCTGCCCCCCGGCCGGGTTGGCCCCGTGGTTGATCTCGCCGAAGATCTCGGTGGGCGCCTCCTCGCCGAAGTCCTCGCCGCTGTCGTCCTCGGCCTCGGTCGCGGTCCGGGTCGCCGGCGAGCCGGGCGCCGGGCCGACCTCGGGGGACGCGCCCGCCGCGTGCTCGATGTCGTCGAAGTTCGGGCCGCCGAGCACGGTGGGATCGCCCTCGACCGGACCGGCCTCGCCCAGGGTCTCGATCACGTCGAGCTTGGCCTCGGCCGCCGGAACGCCGGCGATCAGGCCGTCGCGACCGACGCGCTTGTACTGCTCGAGCTGCTGGCGCTCGCGATCGATCTCGCCCGCGAACATGTCCTTGAGCCAGCTCGACAGCGACTTGGCCTTGAACACGACGTCCTGGCTCATCAGGAACGCCTGCAGGTCGGCGAGCATCTCGCTGCACCACTGGTAGCGCTCCTCGACGTCCTTCGCGAGCGCCTTCATGATCACCGCCTCGACCGCGACCGGGATCATCGGGTTGATCTCGCGCGGCGGGCGGATGTCGACGTTGCGCACCTTCTCGAGCGTGGAGAAGTCGGTCTCGCCCTGGAACAGCCGCTCGCTGGTCAGGCACTCGTAGAGCATCGTGCCGAGCGCGAAGATGTCGCTGCGGCGATCGAGCGGCAGGCCGCGGACCTGCTCCGGCGACATGTACCCGAACTTGCCCTTGAGCACGCCGGCCATGGTCCGGGAGTTCCGCGACGTGGCCTTGGCGATGCCGAAGTCGATGACCTTGACCTCGCCCTCGTACGAAACCAGGACGTTCTGCGGCGAGCAGTCGCGGTGGACGATCTCGAGCGGCCGGCCGAGCGGGTCGCGCTTTCGGTGCGCATAGTCCAGGCCTTCGAGGACCTTGGCGATGACGAAGCACGCCATCGGCACCGGCATCGGCTGCTTGAGCTTGCGCAGCCGGTTCTGGATCTGGAGCAGGTCCTTGCCCCAGATGTACTCCATCGCGATGAAGTGCGAGCCGTCGATCCGACCGAGCTCGAAGATCTGGCAAATATTGGCGTGAGCCAGCTGACCGGCGATCTTGGCTTCATCGATGAACATCTTGATGAAGTCGCGGTCCTCGCCCATGGTCGGCAGGATCCGCTTGATCGCGATGATCTTCTCGAAGCCCTCGACGCCGTACGACTTGGCCTTGAAGACCTCCGCCATACCCCCCACGCTGATGCGATCCAGCAGCAGGTATTTCCCGAACGGTACGGGCTGCCTCACTCGGTCAGATGGTAGCGGAGGGTCGGCGGCGATCACAATGAAGAAGGGGGGGCATATACCCTTGGCTCAGGGACAACAACAGCTGAATTTTGACAAGCGGACGTGGTCACGAGACCAGGGCCTGGCGGCGACAGCCACGATGTAGGTGAGTCAGAAGCTCCCCATGACGCCCAGGACGCTGCCACCGGACGATACGCTGGCGAACGGCCGGATCTCCTGCTCGCGCGAGACTCGGCGATATCCGCGGATACCATCGTACACACCGTATACGTAGACCACCCAGAAACCGATCCCGCTGGCGATGTTGATCGGTCGCAGCTTCTGCGCCGCCTGGGTTGCGTCGCGGCCGCCGGGGCCGTCGTTGCAGGTGAGCCCGCCTCCGGACGAACCGTCGGTGTGATCACACCACGCGCGCAGATACGCGTAGGTCGTCAGGTTGGTGAGCAGCAGCGCGCCGAGGACGCCGCCGATCACGTAGGCCTCGGTGTGATCGCCGTTCTGCCACTGACCGAGCGGCGGGACCAGCGTGTAGAACCACGACCGCCGCCGCGGCGGGGCGTGCCGGGCGCGCAGCTCGGCGGCGTGGCGCGACGCGATGTCGTTGAAGAACGCGACCACGTCGGGCGGATACAGCGCCGGATCGAGCCGGCCGTCCAGGTCGAGCCGCAGGTAGGCCAGGAAGTGGGCCTCGGCGTCGGCGCCGCGCAGCTGGAAGAACGCGGCGATGCCGGCGAGCCGGTGCGCCTCGGCCAGGTCGGCGACCGGCAGCGGGTGCTGGAGCAGCGGATCGACCAGCTGGGCGACGCGCGGCCAGTCCCCGGCCATCGCCGCGGTGTTGCCCTCGCGCAGCACCTGCGAGGTGGCGCCGGGCTGGGCGTGCGCGACGGCGGCCCACGCGCCGGCCACGCCGAGGTGGAGGACCAGCACGGCCGCGGCGCGGCCGATCACCGCCATGCCGGCACGCTGCGCCGCAGGTGCGGCCCCAGGATCGCCAGGACCTCGCGGGCGACGCGCGCTGCGAGCTCCGGCGGGCCCTGGCCGGCGTCCCCGAGCACCGTGTCGGTGGCGACCACGCGATCGAACACCACCCCCGTGGCGTCGCTGATCCGGACCCGGACCCGCGCCCGCGCCATCGGCGGCTTGCCGGTCTCGGCCCGGTACTCGAGGATCCAGAACCCGATCGCGAGATCGGCGCCGGCCGACGCCACCGTGTGGCCGGCGAGCCTGGGATCGAGCTGCGAAGCCTCGAGCTTGTGGACCGTGCGGTGGTGGGCGCGGCTCCAGCTCGCCACTGCGGCGTCGAGCGCGCCGACCAGCGGGCCGGAAGCCTGCTGGCGCGCGGCGTCGGCCACCGCGATCAGCAGCGGCCGGTCGACCGCGGGCGCGGCGGGCGCCGCCGGCGGCCGGCCCTCGATGACCCGGCCGTGGTCCTCGGCGGCGCGGTGCAGCGCGGCGAGCTGGTCGCGGACGATCGGCAGCACGTGCGCCGACAGCTCGGCCGCGGCGCTGTCGATCCGGGCCAGGCTCGGCGCGGTCGCCGACAAGGTCTCGAGCGTCCGGCCATCGAAGGTGTTGCGGATCCGGAGCGAGATCGTGACCGCGCTCGCCTTGCCCAGCGCGATCGTGCCGTCGATGATCAGCCGCGCGCGATCGGGCACCGCCATCCGGGGGCCGACCACGACGACCGCGATGTGGCCGGCGCCCAGCGCACGGGCGATCTCGCTCGCCACCGGCTGGCCGTAGATCTCGAGGCTGCGCTCGGCATCGAGCGGCAGCAGCGCGACCGCATCGCCCGGCGGCGCGGGCGCGGGCTCGGCGGCGGCACGGCGCGGCGCTCCGGCGAGCGCCCAGCACGCCGCGACGGCGGCGATCGCGGCGAGCCCGGTCCACCGCCGGGTCATCGCTCCCCCTGGAACGGCGGCATCGTCGCCTGCCCGGCCGCGGAGATCCCGTCGCGGCGGAGCACCGCCACCACCGTGCGGAGCAGGATCGTGAGATCGAGCGCGAGGCTCTGGTGGTCGACGTAGTGGACGTCGAGCGCGAACTTCTCGGGCCAGCTCAGCGCGTTGCGACCGGCGATCTGCGCCAGCCCGGTGATCCCCGGGACGACCTCGTGGCGGCGCGCCTGCTCGGGGCTGTAGCGCGACAGGTACTCGACGAGCAGCGGCCGCGGCCCGACCAGGCTCATGTCGCCGCGCAGGACGTTGATCAGCTGGGGCAGCTCGTCGAGCGAGCTCGCGCGCAGCGCCCGCCCGATCCGGGTGAGCCGTGCGGCGTCGGGCAGCGGCCGCCCCTCGGCGTCGACCGCGTGCTTCATCGTGCGGAACTTGATCAGCTCGAACACCCGGCCGCCGAGGCCGACCCGGTCCTGGCGAAACAGCAGCGGCCGGCCGACGTCGGCCCAGACCAGCGCCGCGGTCGCGGCGAGCACGGGCGCGCCGACGACGAGCACCGAAGCCGAGACCGTGACATCGAGCAGGCGCTTCCACCGGATCACGCGCCGATCCTACCGCGTTCCGGGATCGCGGACCGCGACGGTGAACCGGCCGGCAGCGTCGGATGCGACCTCGGCGAGCGGCCGGGTCCGCGCGATCCCGGTGCAGGCCTGGCACAGGATCTGGACCGAGGCGTTGGCCAGCACCTGCGTGCCGTCGCGCCGCAGCGTGCCGCGGATCCGGACCGCGGCCGGCAGGGTGTAGCTCGAGGCGATCGTGGTGATCGCGCGATCCGCGACGACCAGCGGCGCCGCGCGGCCGGCCGGATCCTGGAACCGCAGCTCGTAGCGACCTCCTGCCGGCAACCTCGCAGCGATCACCCCCGCGGCGCCCGCGGCGATCCGGAGCGTCGGTGCGGTCGCCAGCGCGAGCGCGCCGGTCGGCACCAGGTCGACCAGGGCGCCGACCATCCCGGCACCGCCGCCGTCGAGCACCGCGGTGGTGATCAGCTGGGGCGCGGGCGCATCGAGGCTCGCCGGCGCACCGGCGCGGGTGTCGAGCGCGATCACCGCGAGATCGCCGGAGGCGGCCTCGACCACCGCCGACAGCGCCGCCGAGGGCACGCGGGTGGTCGGCAGCACGCCGGCGGCATCGGCGATCGCGGCGAGCTGGACCTGCCCGGTGGCCACCACCTGGGTCCCTGCCGTCACCACGCCGATCGCCGGCAGCGATCCGATCACGGTCAGCCGGGCGCGCGGCACCGGCGCGCCGAGCCGCTGCACGGCGGTGCCGGCAAGGTCGACGACCGCCACGTTGGCGGCGTAGCGGATCTGCAGCGGCATGCCCAGATCGAAGCTCGGCGACGTCGCCAGCAGCCGCGGCAGGCCGCTCGCCGCCGGCGGCACGACCTCGACCGCGACGGCGCTGCCGGGCGGCGCGCGCAGCGCGAAGCCGCCGTCGGGGTCCACCGTGGTCGCCACGGTCGATGGCACGCCGTCGACCGTGAGCCGGACCGTGGCGCCGGCCAGCGGTGCGTCCGCCGGATCGTGCACCGTGCCGGTCACCCGCGTACCCGCGTCGAGCCGCAGCACGGCGCCCGGTGACCAGCCGGTGATCCGCCGCGGCGCGACGTCCGCGATCGAGGGCACGACCAGCACCGCGTAGGGTCCCGGCACCAGCCGCACGGCGGCGGCGCCGAGCGCGTCGGAGAACGCCTCGACGACGGCATCGGGGGCGCCGCCGGGCGAGAACTGCAGGTAGGCGGGCACACCACCGCCGGGCCCGATCACCATCGCGCCGACGGACACGCCGGTATCGATATTGAGGATCCCGAGATCGGCGTCCGCGCCGCCCTGGACCTCGATCAACTTCTCCATCGCCGGCACGCCGGCGCTGCGCGGTGGCACGACCCGCAGCCGCACCAGCTCGCTCTGCGCGCCGGGCGCGCGGACGTTGACCGGCGCGATCGCCTGCGGACACGACGAGCCCTCCACGATCAGGTCGACGACGTACACCCCGGCCGCCGTCACCGGGAAATCGATGTTCGCGCCGTCCGGCGGCACCGGCGTGACCTCGACCGCCTTGCCGTCGAACAGCACCTGCCAGGCATAGCCGAGCACGCCCGGGCCGTGGGTGACGTGCGCGGTGGCCCGCACCTTGGCGCTCGGCCCGGCGACCGGGTCGGTCGGCTCGAAGCTGATCGACACGCCGCAGCTCGGTGCCGCGCCGCTGCCGCTGCCGCTGCCGTCCGGGTTCAGGGCGCCCGCATCGCCGCTGCTGGCACAGCCGGCGAGCGCCGCGATCAAGATCACCGCGACCGCTCTCATCGGACCTCCACGCGCCAGGTCTGGCGCTGGATGCACCCGGGCGACCCGGTGATCGAGCAGGTCGGGTCCACATCGGCGCACGGCAGCGCCGTCGGGTGGCGATCGAAGACCTCGACCCGGAGCTCGACGATGTCGCCCGGCGTGAACGCGGCGGGATCGAGATCGATGCGGTTGCCGCGGGCGTCGAGCAAGACCTGGCGCTGCGATGCGCCCGGCGGCAAGATCGACCAGGCGAACGTCGCCGCGCCGAACTGCGGCGCGTCGAGCACCGGCGGATAGGCATCGAGATCGTCGTCGACCAGCGGGACCTGGAACACCGTAGGCGCGGTGATCGGCAAGGTCTGACCGGCCGGCGGCGCGATCGGCTGCCACTGCGCCAGACACGGCGGACGATCCGGCGCGACCGTGAACACCAGGTGCTTCTCGACCGCCGGCGGCCTGACCGGCGCACGCGGGTCTCGCTGCGTCGGGTCGCTCGCGGTGACCTTGACGTCCCACGTCCCCGGCGCTCCGGGGATCAGCCGCTTGCCGACGGTGCGGCGCCCGAGCTCCGGGGGCCCGGACGCGACGGGCACCGGGAGGTCCTCGATCGTGAACGCGCCGCCCGGCGGTGGGGTCGGGGTCCACTCGAGCTTGACGTCCTCCGGCGCGTCGTCGAGGTCGCCGTACGCGGCGAACAGGTCGATCGGCGCGCCGACGCTGAAGCTGCGCGCCGACTGGTCCAGCTCGAGCAACGGCGGCGCATCGCCGACCGCAAATCCGCTCTGGCCGCCGTTGCGCGCGACCGCGCCGCGATCGCTGCGCGCCTCGAGCCGAACGCTGATCCCGTTGGTCGGCCGCGCGCCCTTGGTCGTGACCAGGACCGAGAACTGGACGGCGCGGTCCGCGCCGCTCGCGGTGTAGAACGCCTGTTCGTCGCAGCCGTCGGGGCCGTCGGTCGGGTCGTAGCGCTCGCAGGCGTAGATGTTCCAGTCGTAGCTGCCCCGGCTCGCGTCGCCCTCGTCGAAGCTGGCCTCGAGCTTGACCATGTCGCCGCGCGCGATCACGCTCGGAGTCACGACCTTGATCTTGACCACCGGGCGCGCGACGATCGGGTCGACGTAGAAGCACCCGGTCAGCAGCAAGCCTGCGGCAACGACGGCCCTCACGACGACAACCGTCGTGCAAGCACCTTGCCACGTGCAAGTGGGCGGATCACAGAACGGCGGATTCGTCGCCGAGCCCGGATCACGACAGCACTGTCGCGGTTTCCGTCACAGGTAGCATCCCAGGTCCGGCACCACGCGCAGGGTGCAGCTCTCGCGAAACGTGATGAACTGCTTCTTGCCGCCCGCGACGACCTCGATGTTGCCGGGCTTGAGCTTGACCACCGCGCCGCGCGGATACGGCTTGCCGTCGATCGTCGCGTCGACCTCGAGCCGGACGTCGAGCGGCCGGAGCAGCGTGCCGGTCAGGGTCTCGGTCGCTCCCGGCGCGACCTCGGTGGCCTGGACCCACTCGCCCGCGGCGGGGTTCACGCAGCGGACCACGTGGTGGCCGGCGGCGACCTCGATCCGCTCGTTGCGCCGGTTGCCGTGCAACGCGCCATCGATCCAGATGTTGCACCACACGTCGTTGCGGACGACGACGTGACCGGGCGCGCTCGGCGCGGGCGCGGCATCGGCCGGCGGCTCGGGCAGCGCCACCGCCTCGATCGCCGCGGCGGCGTCCGCCGGAGCGCTGCCGATGTCGACCGGCGCGCGAACTGCCGGATCGTGCGACGCGGGCGGCAGCGGCGCGGGCGGCGCCGGGCGCCGGACACGCGCGGCGCCGGACACGCCGGCGTCGAGGCGGATCTCGGTCGTGCGCGCGGCGTCGATCACGGCGCCGGTCACCGCACCAGGCCCTGCGCCTGAGCCTGCCAGCGGACCCGCGATCGATCCGGCAGCCCGGCCCGCAGCCGGACCCGGACCCCCAACCGGACCCGAAGCCGCAACCGGACCCGAAGCCGGACCCGGACCCGCAACCGCAACCGAACCCGAACCCGAACCCGCAACCGCAACCGAACCCGGACCCGCAACCGCAACCGAACCCGCAACCGCAACCGAACCCGGACCCGCAACCGAACCCGCAACCGAACCCGAACCCGGACCCGCAACCGAACCCGGACCCGCAACCGAACCCGAACTCGAACTCGCAACCGAACCCGAACCCGCAACCGAACCCGAACCCGCGCCCGGGTCCGCGCTCGATCCCACGGCCAAGGCCACGCTCGATCCGCCGCGCGGACCTGCGGCGGGCGACGCCAGGTGCCAGCCCAGCGCGACCACGCCGCCCGTGACGGCGAGCGCCGCGCCCCACAGCGCGAGCGCCCGCCGGCGACGCGACGCGGTGCCGCCCCGGGTCACCGCGTGGACCACCGCGGCCACGGCCGGATCGGCGGGCGCGATCGCGCTCGCGCGGTCGGCCAGCGCCATCGCGCGCGGCAGCCTGGCCTCGGCGAGCGCGGCCTTCGCGCCGGTGACGAGCCGTGCGACCACCACCGGCGTGCGCGCGCGCAGGAAGCCGTCGGGGTCCTCGAAGTACGCCGCGAGCTCGTCGCTCGGCTCGCCCAGGCCGCCGCCGATCGCCAGCCCGCGCAGCTCGGCCGCGACCGCCGTGGCGCTCGCCGGGC
Organism: Kofleriaceae bacterium; assembly: GCA_036403075.1. Lineage (GTDB taxonomy): Bacteria > Myxococcota_A > Polyangia > Haliangiales > Haliangiaceae > JABFXX01. The sequence continues at coordinate 9,782 of DASWRS010000216.1, read as the reverse complement.
GGGCGCCCGGCTCGACCGCCATCAGCCGCTCGATCACCCGCGACAGGTCCGGCCCGCACGACGAGCGCCGCCGCACCGGCGCGATCAGCTGGCCCGCGGCGATCAGCGGCATCACCTTGGCCGGCGGCCCGGCGTAGGGCAGCGATCCGGTGCTGAGCTGGTAGAGGGTGGCGCCGAGCGAGTACAGATCGCTGCGCGCGGTCGCGGTGTCGCCGCTGGCCTGCTCCGGGCTCATGTACGCCGGCGTCCCGAGCAGCGCGCCGGTCCGCGTGACCAGCGAGTCCTCGGTCTCGAGCCGCGCGACCCCGAAGTCGGCGAGCAGGAGCCGGCCGCCCGGCGCGATCAGCACGTTGGCCGGCTTGACGTCGCGGTGGATCACGCCGGCCGCGTGCGCCGCGGCGAGCGCATCGCCAAGCAGCGCGCCGATGCACGCGGCGACCTCGGCCAGCATCGCGCCGCGCTGCTCGATCTCCTGGAGCAGCGTACGGCCGCGGATCAGCTCCATGACGATGTACGGCGGATCGTCGCCCTCGGCGCCGCCGACGTCGTAGATCCGCAGGATGTTGGCGTGCTCGAGCCCCGCCGCGGCCCGGGCCTCGCGGTGGAACCGCCGGACGAGCTCGGGCCGGCGCGCCAGGTGCGGGAACAGCACCTTGACCGCCACGTCGCGGCGCAGCTCGCGGTCGCGGGCGCGGAACACCGTCGCCATGCCGCCCTCGCCGAGCTCGTCGCCGAGCTCGTAGCGGCCGAGCACGTCGCCGGCGCGCACCCCGCGCGGGCCCTTGCGCGCGGCGGCCGGCGCGCCGTCCTCGGGCGCCGCCGCGGCTCCTGACGCGATCGCGGCCGACGGCGACGGCAACGCCGTCGATGCACCGGGATCGGCCGACGCGACCACCGGGTCGTGAGCGTCCGGCGGCCGGCCTGCCACGGTCAGCTAGCCGACCACACCACGTGGTTGGTCTTGCCGACGGCCTTGGCGGCCTTCATCGCCCGGCCGAGCCGGCGGCCGAGCTCGTCGGCGCCGTTGCTCAGCTGGAGACCGTCGGTGTGGGCGATCGCGAGCACCAGCCCGAGCTGCGCCGCGTCGCCAGGGAACGTCGCGCGCTTGGCGTCGAACGCCGACTCGGCGCTCGCGACGAACGCGCCGACGTGCTGGGGGGAGAGCACCGCGATGAAGTCCGAGCCGCCGATGTGGCCGACGAACGCGCCGCCGCCCGAGGACGCGCGCGCGGCATCGAGCAGCCACTGGCCGAGGTTGCGCACCGTGTCCTCGCTGCGGGCGATCCCGATCGTGTCGGCGTAGCTGTCGAAGTTGAGCACGTCGATGTGGATGCACGCGGTCGGCTTGCCGGTCTTGAGCGCGGCCTCGATCTCCTCGTCGATCGCCCGCGACCCGGGCAGGTTGGTCGTCGGGCTGCGGTCGCGCTCGCGCCGCGCGGAGCGGATCAGCGCCCGGACCCGCGCGCTGAGCTCGCGCAGGTCGAACGGCTTGGACATGTAGGCGTCGGCGCCGGCCTCGAGCCCCTGGACCTGATCATCGACCTGGGCCAGCGCGGTCAGCATCAGGATCGGCGTCCGCGACCACATGACGTCCGCCTTGAGCCGCCGCGCGACCTCGAGCCCGTCGACGCGCGGCATCATGACGTCGAGCACGAGCAGGTCGGGGTCATGGGCCTTGACCAGCCGCAGCGCTTCCTCGCCGTCGCGTGCCCGCAGGCACAAGAACCCCGCGTCACCGAGCGCCATGTTGACCATGTGCGCGATGGCGTCGTCATCCTCGGCGATCACGATCTTCTTGAGGAGCATCGGATCGCCTCGATAGATACCACCGATCGTCGCGGGTCTCAATCGGCGCCTCATGAAACCCGGCCCAAGGCGCACACCGGCCGCGTCGCGCGTGTCGCGCCGTGGTAAGGATCCGCGTGGACTCACGCCTGGATCCCGACGTCGAGACGACGACGCTCGACAACGGCCTCGCGGTCACCACCGTCGCGCTGCCCCACCTCCACACCGCGGTGTGCGCGCTGTTCGTCAAGGTCGGCGCCCGGTTCGAGCTGCCCGACGACAACGGCCTGTCGCACTTCACCGAGCACATGCTGTTTCGCGGCACCGAGCGCTATCCGACCTCGCTCGCGCTCAACACCGCGGTCGAGCGGCTCGGCTCGACCCTGCACGCCGAGACCGGCCGCGACTACACGCTGTTCCAGCTCGCGCTCGACCCGCTGCTGATCGCGCCGGCGCTCGACATGCTCGGCGAGCTGCTCGCCCGCCCGCGGTTCTCCGATATCGAGCTCGAGCGCGAGCTCGTGCTCGAGGAGATCAACGAGGACTACGACGAGCAGGGCGTCGAGATCAACGCCGACGACATCGCCCGCGGCCTGTTGTTCGAGAACCACCCGCTCGGCCAGCGCATCATCGGCCCGCGCGGCAACGTCGAGCGGTTCTCGATCGACGACGTCCGCCGCCACTTCCGCGCGTTCTACGGCGCGCGCAACGCCAACCTGTGCGTCGCCGGCCCGGTCGAGCACGGCGCGGTGGTCGCCGCCGCGGTCCGGGCGTTCGCCGAGCTGCCCGCCGGGACCCGCGCCGAGGTCCCCGCCGCCCCGCCGCCGCTCGCCGGTCCCCGGCTGCGCCACGTCGCCGACGCCGGGTCGCAGACCTCGCTCGCCGTGCTGTTCCGCGCCGTGCCCGAGCTCGACCCGGCCTACGTCGCGCTGGTCGCGCTCTTGCGCGTGCTCGACGACGGCATGTCGACCCGGCTGCACTACACGCTCGCCGACCAGAAGGGCCTGGCGTACTCGATCCACGCCGCGATCGAGCCGCTCGCCGACACGGCGCTGTTCGAGGTCACCGGCGCGACCGCCAACGCCAAGGTGCCGTCGCTGGTCCGCGAGCTGCTCGGCCTGCTCGATGGCCTGCGCCGCGGCCAGGTCACCGATGACGAGCTCGCCAAGGCCCGCGTCCGGTACCGCTACGAGACCCTGGCGTCGATCGACGACGCCGCGGCGATGGCCGGCTGGTTCGGCGGCACCGCGCTGTACTACCCGCCGACCTCGCTGTCCGAGCGGCTCGACGCGATGGACCGGATCGGCGTCGATGACGTCGTGCGCATCGCCGACAGCGTCCTGGTGCCCAACCACCTGGTGGTCGCCGCGGTCGGCACGCTGTCGCGCGCCCGGCTCGGCGAGCTCCGCCAGGCCATCGTCGAGTGGCGCTGAGCGGCCGAGGTTTGCCGGGCGCCCGTGCCGTGGGGGGGGTCGCCATCCGGATCCCGTGGCCTACAATGCCGGCGATGGAGCTCGGGAAATATCGCAACATCGTCCTCCTGACCGGCGCCGGGATCTCGCAGGCCGCGGGGCTGCCGACCTACCGCGGCAAGGGCGGGCTGTGGTCGGACCCCGAGCTCGCCGCGCTGGTCTACGTCGAGGCGCTGGCGACCCGCCGCCGCGAGTCGTGCAGCATGCTGTGGGACTTCCGGTGCTCGATCGCCAAGGTCGAGCCCACGGCGGCGCACCGCGCGCTCGCGGCGTTCGAGGACCGCCTGCCGGCGGGGACCAGCTTCCTGATCATCACCCAGAACGTCGATGGGCTGCACCAGCGCGCCGGATCGCGCCGGGTCGTCGAGTACCACGGTACGCTGCAGCGCTGGCGCTGCGAGCAGTGCGGCGTCGAGCTCGAGCCGCCCGACGGCGACCTGCCGGTTCACTGCGACGAGCTGATGCGGCCGTCCGCGGTGCTGTTCGGCGAGCTCATCCCCCCCGCCGCCGAGCGCGCCGCGAAGCTCGCGCTGCGCGGCTGCGATCTGTTCGTCGCGATCGGCACCTCGGGGACGGTGTGGCCGGCGGCGAACTTCGTGCGCTGGGCCGAGCTCAACGGCGCGCGCCGGGTCCTGCTCAACCTGGAGATCGACCAGGACGCGCACGAGGCCTACCCCGAGTGCCACGCCGGCACCGCCGACGAGCTCGTTCCCCAACTGTTCGGCCCCGCGTGAGCACAGCCACCGGCGGCGGCGCTCAACAAACAAGACGCCGGCACAAGCCTTGGCCGCGGCGTCACATCGGCGTGGTCTGATTCGTCATCGGGGTGACGAACCACGAACCGGCGGCGACGCGGCGCACCGGCATTCCAAGGAGCAACGAAGATGAAGAGCAAGCTGATCGGTTACTGGGTGACGACGATCATCGTCGCGCTCGTGCTGCTGTCGGGCGGCGTCGCAGACCTGTTGCGCCCGCACGATGCGGCCGAGGGCATGGTGCAGCTCGGCTACCCGCTGTACTTCATGTCGATCCTCGGGTTCTGGAAGGTGCTCGGCGGGATCGTGCTGGTCGCGCCGCGGCTGCCGCGGCTCAAGGAGTGGGCGTACGCCGGCGCGATCTTCGACTTCACCGGCGCGGCGGCGTCGCACATCGCGTGCGGTGACGACGTGTTCCATATCATCACGCCGGTGATCTTCGCGCTGATCGCGCTCGCGTCCTGGGTGCTCCGGCCCGAGGGCCGGCGGCTGGGCATGCTCTGGATCTCCCGGACCTAAAACATCGACGCGGTCAGGCCCGTGCCGGTGCGCTGCGCCCGCGCCGGCGGCGCTTGCCACCGCCTCCGCCGCCCGGCAGATCGCGGCGACCGTGGCTGTGGCTCTGGGGCTGCGACCTCGCCTGGGCCGACGCCGGGGCGCGCTGCGCCGTGTGGCCGGCCGGCACGCGCGACTCGTACGGGTGCCCCTCGACGACGGGGATATCCTGGCGGGTCAGCTTCTCGATGTTGCGCCAGTCGATGCGCTCGTCGGCCTCGCAGAACGACAGCGCCATGCCGGTGGCCCCGGCGCGCGCGGTGCGGCCGATGCGGTGGACGTAGGTCTCGGGCACCTCCGGCACATCGAAGTTGACGACGTGGGTGACGTCGTCGATGTCGATGCCGCGCGCCGCGATGTCGGTCGCCACCAGCACGCGGGTCCTGCCGGCCTTGAACCCGGCCAGGGCGCGCTCGCGCGCGTTCTGCGACTTGTTGCCGTGGATCGCCTCGGCGCCGATCCCGGCCTTGACCAGGTGCTCGGCGATCCGGTTGGCGCCGTGCTTGGTGCGCGAGAACACCAGCACGCGGCGCATCGCCTGATCGCGCAGGACATCGACCAGCAGCGCGCGCTTGTCGGCCTTCTCGACGAAGTAGACCTCCTGATCGACCCGCTCGACCGTGGTCGACGGCGGCGCGACCGCGACGGTCTCGGGCTGCTTGAGCAGCTGGTCGGCGAGCTCCTGGGCCTCGCGCGGCATCGTCGCCGAGAAGAACAGGGTCTGGCGGACGCGCGGCAGGAGCCGGATGACCTTGCGGACGTCATGGATGAAGCCCATGTCGAGCATCCGGTCGGCCTCGTCGAGCACGAACACCTCGAGCGCCTTGAGATCGAGCAGGCCCTGGCCGGCGAGATCGAGCAGCCGGCCGGGCGTCGCGACCAGGATGTCCATCCCGGTGCGCAGCGCCTGCTTCTGGGCCTCCATGCCGACGCCGCCGAAGATCACGAAGCTGGTCAGCGGCAGGTGTTTTCCGTAGGTCGCGAAGCTGTCCTGGATCTGCGAGGCGAGCTCACGGGTCGGGGTCAGGACCAGGCAACGGATCGGACGCGTCCTGCCGGACGGCAGCGATTTGGCGAGCCGCTGCAGGATCGGCAGCGCGAACGCTGCGGTCTTGCCGGTTCCGGTCTGGGCGAGGCCGAGCAGGTCGCGGCCGGCGAGGACATGCGGGATGGCGCGCGTCTGGATCGGAGTGGGATCGACATAGCCTTCACCAGCGACCGCGCGCTCGAGCGCCGGGATCAGACCGAGCTGTGAGAATGACACCGCGGCGACATAGCATGGTTCCGGAGCGCGGGGGCGCCAGGTGGCGTCGGGTGGTGCCGCTGGAACGTTCTAGCGCTTGAGCTCGGTGTCGATCGCATCCTTGACCTTGGCGTCGAAGCTCGCCTCACCGGGCGCCTTGGCGCGGGTCTTGAGGTACTCGTCGCGCTGCTTGGCGAGCTTGGCGAGCTCGTTCTGCGCCTCCGTGCGCAGCTTCGCGCGCCGGGTGATCTCGGCCTTGAGCGCCGGCTTGTCCATCGCGCGCAGCTCCGGCGGCAGGGCCGCGGGCGCGACCGCGTCGACCTCCATCGTGCCGCTCGCGACGCCGCCGACCAGATCGTCGGTCGACCGCGCGCTGCCGGCGGGCCCGGCGCCCTTGGTCGCGTAGTACGCGGCCCGATCGGCCTTGGACGGCGCAGGCGCGTCGGCGGCCGCGGCCATCTTGCGGCCGTAGGTCGCCCGCGTGCCCTCGTCACCGACGATCACCGCGGTGCTGTCGATCCGCGCCGAGAGCTCGCCGAGCTTCTCGTCGTACGGCGTGGCGACCTGCTGGACGCCGCCGTCCTGCTGGATCGTCGAGAACTGGCCGTGGCCGAGCGCGGCGATCTGCTGCCACGCGCGCTCGGTCTCGGGGTCCTGGCCGCAGCGGATCGTGTTGAGCAGGATCTGCCGGTCGCCGGCCTCGCGCGCGAGATCGTCAAACCTCGCGACGTCGCCGCGATCGGCGGGCGGGGCGTCGCCGACCAGGAACACCAGCTTCCGGGCGTCGGTCCGCCACTGCATCTTGTGCAGCGTGTCGTCGAGCGCCGCGGCGACATCCTCGGGCGTGTCGCCGCCGCCGGCCGCGCGGTAGCCCGAGAGCTCGGCGAACACCGCGTCGAGATCGCCGGTCAGCGCGAAGTCGCGGGTGACGTAGTCATCGCCGATGTCGCGATACGCGACCAGGCCGATCCGCAGCTCGGCCTCGGGATCGGTCTGGCGGATGTGGGTCGCGATCGACCACACGGTGCGCTTGGCGCCCTCGAGCAAGCCGCCCATCGAGCCGGTGGTGTCGACCGCGAACACGACGTCCACCGAGCGCCTGGCGACCACGGCCGGCGCGACGTGCACGGGATCGAGCCGGTCGCCGGCGCCGGCGCCTCGCCACGGCTGGAGCAGCGCGCAAACCGTGATGGTCGCGGCAGCGGCGGTGGACACTCCATACGTGACGAGCGGCTGGCGAATCGGCATGGGGGCTGGAAACGCATGGCGCGACGGATTCGATCTACCGGCGGGCGCCGCGCGCGCCGGCGTCGAGCCGGGCACCGAGGCGAGCGTCCATGCCGGCGTCCATGCCGGCATCGATTCCGGCGTCGATCCCGGTAGTTGCCCCGGGGCTCGGAGCCGCGCCAGGAGCCGCGCCGGGAGCCGCGACCGACACCGTGGTGACGCGGCGGACATCGATCGGCCGGCAGGTCCGGGTCCGGCACAGCCAGAACCGGACATGGAGCCGCACCGCGTGCTCGCCCGGCGCCTCGCCGCGCACGATCGCCGCGAACCGCGGCGCGTCGGCCTCGGGGTCGACCGCATCGCCGCGGCCGAGCCGGCGCTTCTTGACGCCGACCCCGGGGTCGGGCGCCAGGTCGATGATCACCGCCGCGTCGCGCGACACCGTCAGCCCGCGGTCGACCGCGAGCGCGATCGCCAGCGGCGCGGTCGCGCCCGGTGCGACCTCGATGCGCTCGGCGACCCGGACGTCCCAGCCCGCGTCGCGCTGGGCCTCGGCCGGAGCGCACACCAGCATCGCCAGGCCGAGCCGGACGGCGAGGCGGCGCGCGGACCCCGGCCGCGGGCTCACAGGATCTGGGTCGCGAGCTCGGCCAGCGGCGAGCGCTCGCCCTTGGTGAAGATCACGTGGCCCGCGATCGCCTCCTGCTTGAACCGCTCGGCGACCGTGGTCAGCCCGTTGTTCGACGCGTCGAGGTACGGGTGATCGATCTGGTACGGATCGCCGGTCAGGATGATCTTGGTGCCCTCGCCGGCGCGCGTGATGATGGTCTTGACCTCGTGCGGCGTCAGGTTCTGGGCCTCGTCGACGATCATGTAGACATTGGGCAAGGACCGGCCGCGGATGTAGGTCAGCGGCTCGATCTCGACGAAGCCCAGGTCGACCAGCTCGGCGTAGCTCCGGCCGTTCTTCTTGTCGGACTTGTTGAGCCCGAGCAAGAGCTCGAGGTTATCGTAGATCGGCTGCATCCAGGGGTTGAGCTTCTCCTCGATGTCGCCGGGCAGGTAGCCGATGTCGCGGCCGAGCGGGAAGATCGGCCGGCTGACCAGCAGCTTCGAGAACACCTGCTCGTCGGTGACCTTCTGCAGCCCCGCCGCGATCGCCAGCAGCGTCTTGCCGGTGCCGGCCTTGCCGACCAGCGTGACCAGCTTGATGTCATCGTCGAGCAAGAGGTCGAGGCCGAAGTGCTGCTCCTTGTTGCGCGGCTTGATCCCCCACACGCCGTCGCGCAGCTTCTTGACCGGCACCGCCTTGCCGAGCGCGCTGTCCCACTTGGAGAGCGCCGACTTGCCGCCCTCGTCCTTGAGCGTCAGGAACTCGTTGGCGTGCAGGCCCGGTGCCTCGACCACGACCGCGCCGTCGGCGTAGAACCGATCGATCGTCCCCGCCGCCACCGTGAGATCGCGGTGGCCGGTGTACAGCTCGTCGATCGAGATCCGCTCGGGCTCGAAGTCCACGGCGTGCAGCCCCAGGGCGTCGCCCCGGATCCGCATGTTGACGTCCTTGGTGACCAGGATCGTCGGGACCTTGGGATCGCCGTCGCGGACCTCGAGCGCGATCTCGAGGATGCGCTGGTCCATCGACCGCGAGTCGTAGCTCGGGTTCTTGATCGGGCTCTTCGACAGCGCGACCCGGACGGTGCCGCCGGTCTCGATCGGCTGGGCCTGCGACAGCCCGCCGTCGTGGCGGTACTGATCGAGCAGCCGCGCGACCTGGCGGGCGTTGCGGCCGAGCTCGGACTGATCCTTCTTGAACGTGTCGATCTCCTCGATCACGTAGATCGGGATGATCACGTTGTTGTCGGCGAACGCATAGAACGCGCGGGCGTCGTGCAGCAGCACGTTGGTGTCGAGGACGTAATTCTTGACCGCCACAGCTGAACATTCCTCGCACCCGACGGCGCTGTCAAACCGCGCGCACCCCGAAAACCGCCTAGAACCGGCCGACCACGCCGAGACCGATCTCGCGGGCGGTGGCGATCGGCGCCACCCCGACGGTGTCGCGCGGCGCGGTGAAGTAGACTGCGGCCGCCGCGGCGACCAGCACGGCGCCGCCGATCACGAAGCCGGTCGCGAGATCCGCCCGGTGCCCCGCCTGCTCGACGTGCTGCCGGCACGGCGCGGTGCGCCCCGCCGCACAGTCGCCGTCGATCGCCGCGTTGTACTGGCGCTTGGCCGAGATCGCCAGGCCGAGCGAGACGCCCAGGCCGACGACGCCGGTGCCGGCGATCGCGTCGGCGAGGTAGACCCGCGACCGCCGGCGGCGCGACGGCCCCGCGACCGCCTCGGGCGGCGCCGCGAACCCGGGAACGTCGACCTGCGCGATGGCGCCCGCCGCGGCGTGCAGCAGGGTCCGGAACGCCGGCCGGCCGGGCACGGTGGCCACGATCTCGACATCGCGCGGCTCGATCAGGTCGCGGATCTCGGCGGCGGGCGTGACCTGGCGGTCGCCGATCCGCACCGCGAGCCCCGGCACCGCGGGATCGCGCAGCGTGACGACGATCCGCGCGGACCTGGCCTCGAGCGCGTCGGCGCGCTGGCGGGCGAGCCGCGCCCGGCTCTGCAGGGTCTGCGAGTTGCGCGCGACCAGGTCGAACAGCTCCCAGGCGCGGTACAGCTTGCCCTGGCGCTCGAGGCAGTCGGCGAGGTTGACGGCGGTGCCGAGCGCCGGATCGAGCTCGTAGCTCC
>DASWRS010000215.1:0-1936 GCA_036403075.1 Kofleriaceae bacterium | reverse complement strand
GGAGGCCATGGCCGTGATCGACCAGGGCGTCGGCGCGATCCACATCCTGGGCAACCTCGCCGCCGGCGATCTCGTCCGCGCCGTCCGCGAGCCCGGCTCGGTCGGCACCACGCTGCACGCCGACGCCTGACCCGGGCGGCGACCCGCCCGACCGCGGTCTCGCCAGGCCGGCTCTGCCGCGAATTGCCACCGCGCGTAGCCCTGCGATCGAGCGTCGATATCCGGATCCTCCGCCCGATCGGCCCCGGCTCGACCGGCGTCCGATCGACGCGCCGTCGCCGGGACCGCGCCGGATCCGGCACGCTGTCCCGCGTCGTGACCACTCGATCTCCCCGTTCAGTTTCACGGGCGCCGGTCTCGCGGGTGCCGGTTTCACGGGCGCCGGTTTCACGGGCGCCGGTTTCACGGGCGCCGGTTTCATCGGCGCCGGCACTGTGCCTCGCCGCGGCCCTCGGCGTGGCGGCATGCTCGCCGCGCAGCCCTGCGCCGCCCCAGCCCGAGCTGGTCGGCGAGCCGCTCGGCGCATGGCGCGCCACGTCCGAGCAGGCCTACGCGCGCAACCTCTGGGACCTCCAGACCTACCGCGGCCGGTTGTACCTCGGCTACGGCGACGCGATCACCAACACCGGCCCGACCGACGTGATCGCGTTCGATCCTGCGCGGCGCGCATTCGAGCACGAGACCACGCTGCCCGAGGAGGCGATCCTGACCTATCACGTGTTCGGCGATCGGCTGGTCGTGCCCGGCGTCGACGCGGTCGACTCCGACGACGGCGCGCTGTACATCCGCGACGCCGCCGGGTGGACCCGGATCCCGCTACCGCAGGCGGCGCACGCCCTCGACGTGGCCGTCCGCGGTGCCGAGATCTGCGTCGTGGTGCAGGATCGGCAAGCCGGCGGCGTGGTGCGCTGCACCGGCGACACCGGCGCGACCTGGAGGACGTATCCGACGGCGAGCTGGCGCGCGGTGTCGCTGTTCGAGCTCGGCGGCGAGCTCTACGTCTCGAGCCACGACAGCGGCGTGCGCCGGGTCGATGGCGGCAGGGTCGCGTTCGTCATCCCGGGCGTGACCGACGACGGCAACGTGCTCGTGCGGCACCCGACCGGCTGCGGCGACGAGGTCGTGTTCATGGCCGTGCGCGTCCGCTACGAGCACGACTCGGCACAGGTCGACGCGCTCGGCCTGTTTCGCGCCTCGCTCGGCCCCGGTGGCGCGATCGCGGTCGCGCGCATCGAGCTCCCCGGCACGCCGGCCGACGTCTTCGCCCACGACGGCCGGTGCTACGCCGTCACCAACCACCCGCGCGGTGACGCCTTCGACGTCGCGATCCATGAGTCCACCGACAACCGCACCTGGCGGCCGCGCGCGAGCTTCACCGCCGACGCGATGGCGCGCTCGGGCGAGCTGCTCGGGGGCTACTTCTATGTCGGCCTCGGCTGCGAGCTCGGCCGCTGCACGCCGGCGGCCGGCCGCCTGCTCCGCATCGCCGCTGCCGTGACCACGGCGGGCGCCGCGGCTCGGAACACCGCGATCGCCGCAGCCGGCCCGCTCTCCGTCGAGCACGACGCTGATTGATCAATCGAGCTGCGGCGGGTAGAGCACGCCGACGCCTTCGCGCCGGACCTGCTCCGGGTCACGGCGTGCTTGAACACGCGCTTGCCGTTCATCACCGGGTAGTGCTTGCGCTCCGCCATGGCCTCCGCCGTGATCCGCGGATGCCGCGCGCTCGCCGGGTACTCGGTCCACAGGATCTCGGCCTCGCTGCCGTCGGCATGGATGTGCGTCGACAAGATCAGGTGGTCTTCGCCGGTCGCGCGGCCCAGGACGACCGCGCCGGCGCCATCGCCGAACAGCACGGTCACGTCGCGGCCCGCCGTCGAGACATCGAGGCCCGTCGAGTGGACCTCCGAGCCGATCACCAGGACGTGCTTGAACG
>DASWRS010000214.1:0-55527 GCA_036403075.1 Kofleriaceae bacterium | reverse complement strand
GGATCCCCACACCGTCGAGGGCACCGACGTCTTCGCCAAGCTGGCGACCGCCCGCAAGAAGCTCGCAGGCGACGTGGTCCGGCTCGAGGGCTGCCCGGTCTCGGTCGCCGAGCAGGTGCTCGCGCTGGTCAACCTCGGCGGGCTCAAGAACCCGTACACCAACCGCGAGAACATGGTGACGTTCGGGCGGGCCTACCTGGGCTGGAAGGCGCGCGTCGCGTTGAACCGGCTGCAGCGCAAGCGCTACCAGCAGAACGGCACGTTCCGCGAGCGCGGTCAGGCGGCCCCCGATCTCACCGCAGGCCCGGCCGGAGGTGTGCTGTGATCGGCCCGGGCTGGCTGCCGTCGCGGCCCAGGCCTCTGGGCGGCGTACGCCGTGGCCTGGCAATCCATACTTGGCGGCGACGGCCGCGGCGCGGTGCACCCCGGTCCGCGGCCACCGCGAGCACGCCCCGTGACGCGGGCCGCTCGGGCTGCGATACTGCCGCCATGCTGTTCGACGGCCTTCCGGCGGAGCTCCCCACTGCGACGCTGCTGCCGGGCACCTCCCACGCCCGGCATCGCGTGATCGGCGGTCACCTGCGCCACTGGCTCGGTGATCGCTGGGCCTGGCTGCGCCCGCGCACCGTGCCGATGATCGCCGCGTTCGTCGGCATGCTCGCGGTGCTGGGCTCGACCCGGTACCTCACGACGTTCGCGATGACCTCGGCGCCTCACAACGCTGCGATCTACGGCGACAACCCGGCGCCACACTGCGCGGCCACGCGGAGCCGCGCCAGCTCGCCCGGCCACATCCACATCGTGCCGGTCCGGCCGGGCAGCCACGACGTGACGATCACGCTCGAGCCGTAGCGCCTCACGCCTGGACGATCTCGACGTCGTATCGCGCGATCCACGGATCGGCGGTCAGCAGGGTCAGGCCCTCGGCCCGCGCCTGCGCCACCAGCATGCGGTCGAACGGGTCGCCGTGATGCAGCGGGAGGGCTACGGCTTCGAGCACGTGCGTGAGGCCGATCGACAGCCACGACATCCGCGAGCGCTGCGCGCGAGACATCACGTACTCGTCGAGCGGCTCGGGTAGGGTCAAGCGCTCGCGCGCGAGCTTGATGCCGAGCTCCCAGGCCACGACCACCGAGAGATGCAGCTCGGCATCGGCATCGACGAGCAGCTTCCGGGCGCGGCTGGACAGCCGATCGGGATCGCCGTGCATCCAGATGAACACGTAGGTATCGAGCAGGAGCTTCACCGCCGCGCACCGGGGCGACGCTGGCGACGCGGACCGGCGCGCCGGGCGGCCGCGCGCGGACGCGGCTGCGGCGAGGGCGCCTCGGGAAACAGCGCGCCGTTCCACACCGCCAGCTCGTCGCCGGTCAGCGGATCGAAGGCATCCGGCGCGACCCAGATCTTGCCCCGGTCGGCTCCGAGCGTGCGCTCCGTCCTCGGCGGATCGATCGGAACCAGCCTCGCGACGGGCGTTCCGGCATCGGCGATGATGACCTCCTGGCCGGCGCGCACCAGGCGGATCAGCTTCGACAGCCGCATCTTCGCCTCGTAGATGTTGAACGACGCCATCCCGGCAAGTATGGCCTTGACCAGATCCTTGGTCAACTTGCCGCGCCGGACCCAAACGCACGCCGCAGGAGCGATGCGCGCCGCGGCGTTTCATCCTAGGCTGCGCGCCATGTCGATCCGCAAGGTCCATCACCTCAACTGCGGCACGATGTGCCCGGTCGGTGGCTTCCTGCTCGGCCAGCGCGGCCTGGGCCGCGGCCGGCTGGTCGCGCACTGTCTGCTGCTCGAGACCGAGCGCGACGGCCTGGTGCTGATCGACACCGGGTTCGGCACCCGCGACGTCGAGCGCCATACCCCGCTGCCGCGGATGTTCCGCACGATGGTCGCGCCCCGGCTCGATGGTGCCGAGACCGCGATCGCGCAGCTCGAGGCGCTCGGCCTTCTGCCCGGCGACGTGCGCCACGTCGTGGTCACCCACCTCGACGTCGATCACGCCGGCGGCCTCTCGGACTTCCCGGCGGCGCGGGTCCACGTCCACGCCCGCGAGCACGCCGCGGCGATGGCGCGCACCCGGCGGATCGAGCGGCAGCGCTACTTACCGGCGCACTGGTCGCACGGCCCGCGCTGGGAGGTCTACAGCGAGGACGGCGACACCTGGCGCGGCCTGCCGGCGATCACGCGGCTGCGCGGCCTCGACGCGGACATCGGCCTGGTCCCGATGCACGGTCACACCCGCGGCCACTCCGCGGTGATCGCCCGCGCCGGCGCGCGCTGGCTGGTCCACGCCGGCGACGCGTACTTCCACCGCGGCTCGATGGCGGGCTCGGGCGCGATCCCGATCGGCCTCACCGCGTTCGAGCGCTTCACGCAGATCGATGCCGGTGCGCGCCGCGGCTCGCTGGCCGCGCTGCGCCAGCTCCGCGAGCACTACACCGATCTCGACGTGTTCTGCGCCCACGATCCGGTGGAGCTCGACGGCTTCGCGAGCTAGCCCGGATCGATCATGAGCGGACCCGTTGTGAGCGATCCGGGCGAGGAGGATCGCGTGACGTCAACGCGAGCCGCCGGGGGCGACCGCGAGCAGATGGGGTCGGCGGCAGCGACCGTGACCAGGATTGGCAGACCTTGTTCCGCAGATACCTCGCGCCGCCCGCGCAGGCGCCGGTGGTTGTTCGGCGGGCGCGGCCCCGACACCCATCTGCGCAGCAGCCCCCGGCGAGCTCGCGTGTGCGCGTTCTCCTGAGCGCCACGCGCTAGTTGGCGAGGACCGTCAGGTAGGTGTACACGCCGGCCTGGAGCGTGAGCGTGGTGGCGCCGACCGAGCGGCCCGCCACCGTGACCTGCGTCATCCCCGGGGTGACGTTGGGGAAGAAGACATCGGCGCCGGTGTCGCCGGCGGCCCAGGTGGTGCCGTCGAACTTCTGCGTGGTGTCGTGCGCCGCGGCGATCGTGACCTGGCGCTGCGGGCCGTCGACGTGGACGACCAGCTGCGCCTTGGCGGCGCTGTACCCGGTGCCGATCAGCCCGAACATCTCGTCCTGGCGGTGCTGGGTCATGACCCGCGCGCTGAACCGGCCGCCGGCGTCGATCACCGCCTGCTCGGCGACCAGCACCGCGGGGACCGGATAGACATCGCGCGGCGTGGTGCACTGGCTCTGGTTCGTGCCGTGGAGGACGTCGACCGCGGCGAGCGCCTGGTGCGCCACGCACAGCTCGAACCGGCCGTTGGGGTTGGACATGTCGGCCGGCGCGGTCTGGCCGCGCACGGTCAGGCTGGAGTTGAACACGCCGCAGAACTTCGCCTCGGTCGAGTCCCAGTCGACAATCTCGCCGGTGAAGAACGTGCCCGCGCCGCACATGCCGGTGTCGATCGGGGTGTCGGGGCCGGCGTCCCGCGGCGTCCCGCCGCCGCCGCCGCACGCCGTGCCGGAGGTGATGATCGCCGCGATGCTCGCCGCGAGGACGACCGCGTTGGCGATCGCGGCGGGGGCGGCCGCGAACGGCGCCGGGCGAACGCAGGAGGCTACAGACATGCCCGAACGCTAGCAGACGGATCGCGCCGGCGGGACGTGCCGGCGTCACGCCGCGGCGTCACTTCGGGTGCGACGGCACGGTCAGCACCGCCGGGGTGCCGGTGATTGCCCGACGGGCGGCGACCGGCTGGGTCGGCTGCATCGCATCGGGCAGCGTCAGCTCGGCGAGCGTGTCCTGGAACTGGACCCGGGCGAGCATGATCTTCTCTTCTTGGTCGACGATCTGGATCGTCGTCTTCTGCACGCGATCCGAGATCTCCTTCATCTTGGTCTTGAGGTGGCCCATCAGCTCCCCGCCGGTCTTGACCGCCTGCAAGGTCAGGATCTGGCCGTGGAGGTCGTCCATGCGGCCGCGGTAGTCGGCGAGCCGGCGCCGCAGGCTGTCCTGCTCCTGGGCGAGGTCGACCAGCGCCCGGTGGATGCCGAGCAGCTTGCGCAGCTGGTCCTTGAGCTCACGCGTGCCCTCGGGCGCCTCGATCCACACCTTCATCATCTCGAGCGTGACGTCGGCGCTGAGGTCGAGGGTGCGCTCGATCGGCGTCGCCTCGGCGATCAGTACCTCCTTGACCTCGCCCGGCCGGAGCTGGACCTCGAACAGGTGGGCGTCGCCGACCCGCTCGAACGCGGGCGGCGCGTCGGTCAGGGTCCAGCCCTTGTTCACGGTGTGGCGGATGAACACCTTGGCGATCTGGCCGAGCCGGTTGGTGATCGTCAGCTTGCGGCGGCGGACGTGCTGGACCTCGGCGGTGAGGATGCCGCGCTGGAGCGAGGTCAGGCGCGAGATCTTGTCGTCCTCGCCGTCGTTGCGCTCGATCACGATCTGGCGATCGAGCGCGAACGGCACGACCGCGGACGCGCGCGGCGGGATCGGCTCGGTCAGGCCCTCGCCGATGAAGCGCTCGAGGCCATACACCGTGACCGGGCCGGTCTCGAGCGTCGAGTCGGTCGGGTTCTTGAAGCGCACCGCGCGGAACGCGAACTGCGCGTTACCGCGCTCGGACTCGGCGTCGTAGAGGTAGACGACCTCGCCCTCGGTGCGCTCGCGCACCATCGAGACCATCGCCGACGAGCCACGCTCGACGGTCATCGGCGCCTGGTTCTCGAAGTGGCTCTCGCCGACCGGCTGGGTGTCGCCCGGAACCGCGGCCCCCTTGCCCGCGGGCGCCGCCGGCTTGCCGTCGTCGGAGCGCGCCTGGGCGACCAGCCGGACGCGCTCGGCCTTGCCGGGCTCGACCTTGGTGACGATCTTGATCCGCGCCGGCGCGACGCCCTGATCGATCAACTGGTTCTTCACGATGTTGGCGCGATCGCTGGCGCGGCGGCTTGCGTCGGCGTCGGCGGCGCCGGCGTAGCCTTCGATCACGATCGTCTTGTCGGAGTGCGCGAGCGCCTCCGAGATCCGTTTCATCTTCTCATCGCCGCCGACCAGGCGGCCGTTGACCGGGGGCGGCGTGGCCGCCGGCGGCGTCGCCGGCTGGGGGGCCGCGGCGCCGCGGATCCGCCGGCCGCGGCCGCTGCCACCGCCGTCGCGGTCGCCGTACGCCGAGCCACGAGCCGGCCGCGGTGCGGAGCCGGTGACCGAGATGACCTCGGCGGTGGACTCGGCGGCCGGAAACAGCTGCTCGAGCTCGCCGTCGTCCTTGGCGGCGACCCGCTTGGCGGCGGCATCGCCGGGGTGCCCGGCGGGGCGGCGGATCTCGTCGTCGCCGAGCTCGCTGAGCACCACCTCGCCGGACGCCTCACCGGCCTTGCCCGCGCCGGCGCCGTACGGAGACATCCCGGTCGGCGGCGCGATCGCGAACTTGTCCTCGCTCGCCAGGGTCTCGCGCTGGACCTGCCGCACGCTCCACAGATCGTAGCGGAACGACAGCGCCGACGAGGATCCGACGCCGACCTTGACCGCCTTCCAGTCCTCGCCCGAGGTGTTGTCGACGATCGCCCAGCCCTCGAGCATGACCTCGCGCTTGTCCCCGACGACGACCCGGTAGCTCGGCTTCCACGCCGGCGCCTCGGTGACGTAGGTCAGGACGACGTCGGCGGTGGCCTTGGTCGGCAGCTGGAGCTTCATCACCAGGTGGCTGCCGTCGTCGCTCTGCTGGCGCGGGATCGACACCGGCAGCGGCTTGCCGGAGACGGCGTCGACCACGGTCAGCGACTTGAGGAAGTCGTCGACCCGGTCGCGCGGCACGCTGACGGTGAGCATGCCGCCGTCGACCGTGGCGCGGCGCTCGTAGAACGCGACCCCGTTGCGATAGATGACGACGCGGCCGAGCGCGACGCTGTCGACCTTGACGAACGAGGCATGCTTGGGACTGCAACCGGCGGCGGCCACAGCCAGCAGAAACCCGGCGAGACGCTTGTTCATGACACCCCTTGGCGTGCGTTGGCGGACGTGATCGCCAAACGCATGGCCGCCGGGGCCGGTCTACGAGCCGCGTGATTTGTCGCCGAGCCTGCGGCGCGCCGCGGTGTTGCGCGCGGGGGCGGGCGCGGGCGCGGGCGACGCGGGTGCCGGTGCCGGTGCCGGTGCCGATGCGGCGGCCGGGGCCGCAGGGAGCGCGGCCGCCGGCGCTGCCGGAGCGATGCGCCGGGCCTTGCGCTCCTCGAGCTCTTCGAGGCTTTTCGGCCAGTCCTCCTTGAGCAGGCGCGACAGGCTGCGGTCGGCGAGCAGCCGGCCCTCGGTCTGGCAGGTCGGGCAGTAGTTGGCCTCGTTGTCGGCGTAGACGATGCGCTGGACCTTGGTGCCGCATACCGGGCACGGCTCGCCGTACTTGCCGTGCACCGCCATCTCGGGGCGAAACGCGGTGACCTTGTCGGGGAAGCCGTCGCCGATCTCGTCACGCAGCCGCTGGGTCCACAGGTTCAGCGTCGCGATGCACGCGGCGTGCAGCGTGGCGATCTCGGCGTCGCTGATCGACGACGTCATCCGGAACGGCGACAGCCGCGCGGCGTGGAGGATCTCGTCGGAGTAGGCGTTGCCGATGCCGTCGAACAGCGTCGGATCGGTCAGCGCGCGCTTGATCGTGTGGCGCTCGGAGCGCAGCCGCTCGCCGAACGCCGCCGCGGTCGCGGTGAACACGTCGAGCCCGCCGCGATCGAACTCCGCCAGCCCGGCCCGGCTGCCGACCAGGTGGATCGACGCGCGCTTCTTCGGTGAGGCCTCGGTGAACACCAGCGTGCCGCCGGGCAGGTCGAACGCGGCGAGCCCGACCTTGGCCGGCAGCCGCTCGCCGCGCGGCTTCCAGCGCAGCCGGCCGGCGATCATCAGGTGGATCACGATGTAGCGCTCGCCGGCGCCGGGCTCACCCGCGCCCGCGCCGTCCACCCCGCCCGATACGCCGATCACGATCCGCTTGCCGAGCCGCTCGACCGACGCGACCGTGGCGCCGCGCAGCTCGCCCGGCGACGGCGACACGGTGCGCAGCACGAACGGGCTCGCGATCCGGATCGCCTCGAGCGTCCGGCCGACCGCGAGCGCGCGCAGCCGCTCGACGTAGACCGTGACGTCCGGGAGCTCGGGCATTCAGCGCTCCGCGCCGGTCACTTCTTCTTCGCGGCCTTCTTCTTGGGCGCGTCCTCGGCACGCGCCGCCGGCTCGGGTGCGGCGACCGCGGCCGCCGCGGGCTTGCGGTCGGCGTCCTTGGTCATGCCGAGGCTGGCCTTGAGCGCCTCCATGAGATCGATGACCTTGCCGCTCGGCGCCTCGGGCGCGACCGTGATCTCCTGGCCCTCGACCTTCTGGGCGATCAGCTCGCGCATCCGGGTCTGGACCTCGTCGTGGTACTTCTCGGGTGCGAAGGTCTCGTGCGCGATCTGCTGGATGATCTGCTTGGCGAGCCCGAGCTCGGCGGGCTTGATCTCGGGCAGCTCGGGCAGCGGGACCTCGGCCCACGGCTTGACCTCGTCGGCGTAGCGCAGCTGGTGCATGATCAGGCCGTCGTTGAACGGCCGGAGCGCGACGATGTACTGCTTGCCGCGCGCCGAGTACGACGCGATCCCGACCAGGCCGGTCTCGATCATCGCGTCGTGGATCAGCTTGTAGGCCCGCTCGCCGCCCTTGTCGGGGCCCAGGTAGTAGCTCTTGTCGACCCACAGCGGATCGACCGCCGTCGCCGGCACGAACTCCTCGATCGCGATCGTCTGCGTCGCGACCGCGTCGAGCGCCTTGAGCTCCTCGGTCGAGAACACGACGTACTGGTTCTTGGCGTGCTCGTAGCCCTTGACGGTGTGGTCGCGGTCGACGATCTCGTTGCACTGGGTGCAGATGTACTGCTGTTTGAGCCGCGCGCCGTCGGCGTCGTGCAGCATGTTGAAGTGGATGTCAGCGCCGGTCTCGTTGGTCGTGTAGAGCCGGGTCGGGATCGACACCAGACCGAACGAGATCGTCGCCGTACTGATCGAACGCGCGGGCATATGCGAATAATTGTAGCGAGCCTTCGCGCACAAGCGAAACAACCGGCGGTCACCTGAACCCCTGGCCAGCACGGCCGGGCGGCGCCCGGGGGATCACCAGGGCGGCAACCGGCGGCAACGTCGGTCGGGCGCCGGCCGTTCCGAGCGGTGATCCGACGACCGAGCGCGGCGATCCTGTGGAACAGTTCGAGATCCGCACGCCGGCTCCCGGCGCCGGATGCCATGACCGACGATCCCCGAGACCACGACGCGCTCGAGACCTACCGCGCCAAGCGCACCGGCGGCAGCACGCCCGAGCCGATGGCGACCACGCCGGCCGCCGGGCGCGGGCCGCGCATGTTCGTGGTCCACCAGCACGACGCCACGCGGATGCACTGGGACCTGCGGCTCGAGATCGACGGCGTGTTGTGCTCGTGGGCGGTCCCCAAGGAGCCGTCGATGGACCCCGACGACAAGCGGCTCGCGGTCAAGGTCGAGAACCACCCGCTCGAGTACGTCCACTTCGAGGCGGTGATCCCCGACGGCAACTACGGCGCCGGACCGATGATCGCGTGGGACCGCGGGATGTTCCGGCCGCTGATCGATCCGGTCCAGGGCATGATCGACGGCGAGATCAAGTTCGAGCTCTACGGCTACAAGCTTCGCGGCGCGTTCACGCTGGTCCATACCGGCAAGGGCCGGCGCGGCCGGAGCTCGGGGCGCGGCTCGAACGACTGGCTCCTGATCAAGAAGCGCGACGAGCCCGCCGAGGCGTTCCTCGCCACCGGGCAGCCGCTGTCGGGCGCGAGCGTGCTGTCGGGGCTGACGATCGACGAGCTCGCCGCCGGTGGGCCGCGGCAGCGCGCCGTCGTCGCCGAGCTCGCCGAGCTGGGCGCGCCGCGCCGCGCGATCCCCCCCGCGTCGTGCGAGCTGATGCTGTGCCAGACCGCCGAGGCGGCGTTCTCGTCGGACGAGTGGGTGTTCGAGCTCAAGTACGACGGCTTCCGCCTCGCCGGGTTCGGCGGCGCCGGCCGCGCCGAGCTGCGCTACCGCTCGGGCCAGGATCCGACGCCGCGCTTCCCCGAGCTGACCTCCGCGCTGCGCGCCCTGCCGATCCCCGACCTCGTGCTCGATGGCGAGATCGTGGTGCTCGACGCCGAGGGCCGGCCCGACTTCCACCGGCTCGCCGCCCGCGCCCAGGTCCATCGCACGTCGGAGATCCAGCGCGCCGCGATGGCGACGCCGGTGACCTACATGGTGTTCGACCTGCTCGGCGCGGCCGGGTTCGATCTGCGCGATCTGCCGCTGCTGGTCCGCAAGAGCCTGCTCGCGCGGATCCTGCCGGCGCTCGGCCCGCTCCGGCTCGCCGAGCACATCCCATCGCAGGGCGAGGCGTTGCTCGCCCAGGTCGTCGCCCGCGGGCTCGAGGGCGTGGTCGCCAAGCGCGCGGCGTCGCCGTACCGCCCGGCGCGGTCGAGCGACTGGCTCAAGCTCAAGCGCGAGCCCGAGGGCGACTTCGCGGTGTGCGGCTACAGCGCGCCCAAGAAGTCGCGCGCCGGGTTCGGTGCGCTCCACCTGTGCGTGCGCCACGACGATCGCTGGCGCTGGGTCGGCAAGGTCGGCTCGGGGTTCGACGATCAGCTGCTGCGCTCGCTCAAGGCCGAGCTCGATGCCCGGCCCGCCTGGCAGCCGACGTTCGCGCGCCCCGAGGGCACCTCGGATGTCCGCTGGATCGAGCCCGAGCTGGTCGTCCAGGTCCGCTACGGCGACTGGCCGGAGGGCTCACCGCTGCGGTTCCCGGTGTTCGTGCGGCTGCGCCGTGACAAGGCGGCCGCCGCGTGCACGATGCCGGACCGCCGGCCGGCCGAGCACGAGGAGCCCGCCGCCGCCGCGCCGCTCGAGGTCGATCAGCCGGTCCGCGAGCTCCGGCTGTCGAACCTCCGCAAGGTGTTCTGGAAGGCGGAAGGGCTCACCAAGGGCGAGCTGATCGATTACTACCGCGCGATCGCGCCGCACATCCTGCCCTACCTCGTCGACCGGCCGACCGTCCTGACCCGCTATCCCGACGGCATCGACGGCGAGATGTTCTACCAGAAGGACATGCCGGACTGGGTGCCGCCGTGGCTGCGCACCACCACGCGGTGGAGCGAGCACAGCCAGCGCGAGATCCACTACGTGCTGATCGACGACGCCGATGGCCTGGCGTTCGTCGCCAACCTGGGCTCGATCCCGATCCACGCCTGGGCGAGCCGGATCGTGGATCTCGAGAAGCCGGACTGGACGATTGTCGACCTCGATCCCAAGAATGCCCCGCGCGAGCACGTCGTCCCGCTGGCACGCGCGATCCACGAGCTGTGCGACGCCGCGGGCTTGCCCAACTACGTCAAGACCTCCGGCCAGACCGGGCTCCACGTCCTGATCCCGCTCGGTGGCCAGTGCACGTTCGAGCAGGCGCGGATGCTCGCGTACCTGATCGGCCAGCTGGTCGAGCGCCGCCACCCCGACATGGCGACGACCGCGCGCAACCCCGCCGCCCGCCACGGCCGGGTCTACCTCGACTGGGGCCAGAATGCGCACGGCCAGCTGCTGGTCGCGCCGTACAGCGTGCGCCCGGTCGGCGGCGCGCCGGTGTCGATGCCGCTGACCTGGGATGAGGTCGTACCGGGGCTCGACCCGAAGCAGTTCCACCTCCGCAACGCGCTCGATCGCGTCACGGCGTGGGCCGGCGATCCGTGCCTGCCGGTGTTGACCGAGCGCCCCGATCTCGCCGCGGCGCTGGGCCGGCTCGAGCAGCTCGCGCAGACCAGGTAGCACCGCGCGACGCGCTCGCGCTCGATCACAGGTCGCCTGGCCCGTCCGCGCGGCGTGCGTCGCCGCCCGGCGTTGCTCCGCGACCGGATCTGCTAGGGTGGCGCCGTGAATATCGCCTGCATCGGCGGAGGACCGGCCGGGCTCTACCTCGGCATCCTGGTCAAGCGCCGCGCGCCCGAGCACGACGTCGTGGTGTTCGAGCGCAACCGTCCGGCGGACACCTTCGGGTTCGGGGTCGTGTTCTCGGACGCGACGCTCGGCCATCTTGCGGCAGCCGACCCCGAGAGCCACGCCGAGATCACCGGCCGGTTCGCGCGCTGGGACGACATCGAGATCCACGTCGGCGGCGACGTCCTGCGCTCGACCGGCCACGGGTTCTGCGGCCTCGAGCGCAAGGCGCTGCTCCAGATCCTGCAGACCCGCGCCGCCGAGCTCGGCGTCCGGGTGGTGTTCGAGCACGAGGTCCGCTCGCTCGCCGAGCTGTCGGCCGGCGGCCGCGCGCCCGACGTGATCGTCGCGTGCGACGGCGTCGCGAGCTGGGTCCGCGAGGCGCTCGCCGCGGAGCTCGCGCCCGAGGTCGACGTCCGGCCCAACAAGTTCGTGTGGCTGGGCTGCACCGTGCCGTACCGGGCGTTCACGTTCGTGTTCAAGCCGACGCCGCACGGCCTGTTCCGCGTCCACGCGTACCGCTACCACGAGCGCGGCTCGACGTTCATCGTCGAGTGCCGCGACGCGACCTGGCGGCGCGCGGGCCTGGCGACCGCCGACGAGGACCGCACCGTCGCGATCCTCGAGGACCTCTTCGCCCGCGAGCTCGCCGGCCACCGGCTGATCAAGAACCGCTCGATCTGGCGCAACTTCCCGACCGTGCGCTGCGGCCGGTGGCACGCCGGCAACGTCGTGCTGATGGGCGACGCCGCGCACACCGCGCACTTCTCGATCGGCTCGGGCACCAAGCTCGCGATGGAGGATGCGATCGCGCTCGCCGACGAGCTGCTCGGCGCGCGCGGCGGCGAGGTCACCGCCGCGCTCGCCGCCTACGAGGCCCGGCGCCGCCCGGAGGTCGAGGCGCTGCAGGCCGCCGCGCAGGCGAGCCTCGAGTGGTTCGAGGGCACCGAGCGCTACACCCGGATGGCGCCGGTCCAGTTCACCTACAGCCTGATGACCCGCAGCCTGCGGGTGTCGCACGCCTCGGTCGCGCGACGCGATCCGCACCTGGCGCTCGGCGTCGAGCAGCTGCTCGCCGCGTCGGTCGGCGTGACCGCCGAGCCACCGCCGCCGCCGTCGTCGCTGCCGTTCGCGCTCGGCGATCGCCGCGCGCGGTCGCGGATCGCGGTGGCGCCGTTCGAGCCGGGCGACGACGCGGCGCTGGCCTCGGCCGGGCTGGTGGTGACCGCCGGCCTCGCGCTCGACGGCGACGACCGGGCCGCGGCGTGGCGGCCCGCGGTCGACCGCGCGCACGACCGCGGCGCGCTGATCGCCGCGCGGCTCGCGCTGCCTGCGACCGCGCCCGACGGGATCGCCGAGGCGGTCGCGCGCGCGGCGCACGCCGGGTTTGACGCGATCCTGCTCGATCCGTACGATCCGCCCAGCGCCGCCGGATCGCCGGAGCTGCCCGAGCCACTCGACCGGCTCGAGCGACTGCCCGCGACGATCGCCGCCGCGCGCGCCGCGTGGCGCCCCGGCGGCTGGATCGCCGTCGCGATCCACGATCGGCCGGCGACCCGCGCCGCGGTGATCGGCCACGCCGCCCAGGCGGTCCGGGCCGGCGCCGATCTGCTGTGGGTCGCGGCGCCCGGCGCGGCCGCCGAGGCCCACGGCGCCCGGCTCGCCGCCGCGCCGCTGGCCGACCGGCTGCGCAACGAGCTCGGCGTCGCGACCGCGATCGAGTGCGGCGATGCGCTGCGGCCCGACCTCGACGCCGCGATCGGCGCCGGCCGCGCGGATCTGGTAGTCGTCGGCAGGCCGCCCGGTGCGGTCGGCAGGCCGCCCGATGTCCGGCGGGCGCCATGAAGCCGCGGCGTTACCAGCTGCGCAAGGAGGCCGTCGGCGCGGCGATGCACCACCCGTGGATCTTCCGCGGCCACATGAGCTCCGCGGCGTCGGTGCTGCGCGACGGCGAGCTGCTGCGCCTGGTCGACGGCGGCAACCGGACCATCGGCTACGGCCTCTACGAGGCCACCGGCGCGATCGCGATCCGGATGCTGCGGCGCGGGCCGGCGCCGCCCGACGCAGCGTGGCTGCGCGACCGGCTCGTCGCCGCGATCGCGCGCCGCGCCGAGCTCGCGACCCGCACCGACGCGCTCCGGCTGGTGCACGGCGAGAGCGACAGCCTGCCCGGGGTGGTGGTCGATCGGTTCGGCGACACCCTGGTGGTCACGAGCTACGCGGCGGGCGCCGACGTGCTCGCGCGCTACGTCGCCCACGTGCTCGCCCGCGGGCTCGCCCGCAGGATCGACCCGCGGGTCACCGGACCGGCGCGTCACATCCTGCTCCGGCCGGCGCGCCTGCGGCACGCTGCCGTCACGCTCCGCGCCGGATCGCCGCCCGACGCAAGCCGGCCCGGCCCCGCGACCCCCGCGACGCTCGAAGAGACCGCGCGGTCGGGGCGCGGAGCGGCGGCACTGGATCACGATCCGGATCACGCGCCGCAGCAGGCGGCCGATCTCGCACCCGATCAGGTAGTCGATCACGCGTCCGATCTCACGCCTGATCCGGCGTCCGATCTCGCGGGCGATCAGGCAGCCGATCTCGCGCCCGATCAGGCAGCCGATCTCATGCCCGAACAGGCGTCCGATCTTACGCCCAATCAGGCAGCCGATCACGCGGCCGATCTCGCGCCCGATCAGGCTGCCGATCTCACGCCCGATCAGGCAGCCGATCGCGCTGCCGATCTCACGCCCGATCAGGCAGCCGATCACGCGGCCGATCCGCCCACAGGTCCCGCCCGCGTGCTGCGCGGCGCGCCGCCGGCGATCGCGCAGATCACCGAGGACGGCATCGCGTTCGCGATCGATCTCGCCGGGCAGAAGACCGGCGCGTACCTCGATCTCCGCGGCCTGCGCCGCGAGGTCGCGGCTGCCCCGCTCGCCGGTGCGCGCGTGCTGAACCTGTTCGCGTACTCCGGCATGCTCGGCCGCGCGGCCGAGCGCGCGGGCGCCGCGGCGATCGTGCAGGTCGACGCCTCGGAGCGCGCGCTCGCGTTCGCGGCCGCGCACCACGTCGACGATCCGGCGCGCCACACATTCGTTACCGCCGACGTGTTCGCGTGGCTGCCAAGCCTCACCGGCGAGCCGTTCGATCTCGTGATCCTCGATCCGCCCGCGATGACCAGCCGGGCGACGCAGGTCCCGTCGGTGCTGGCCGCCTACCGCAAGCTGGTTCGCGCCGCCGCGCGCCACGTCCGCCCCGGCGGCGCGCTGGTCGTGGCGTGCTGCACCAGCCGGATCGAGCGCGCGGTGTTCCGCCAGACCGTCCGCGACGCCCTCGATCACACCCTCGGCCCAAGATTCGTACTCGACCACGAGATCCCCCCCGAACCCGATCACCCGGTCGGATTCCCCCAGTCCGACTACCTCAAGATCGGCTGGTGGAAGCTCGCTCCGTGATGCCCCGGTGAGCTTGTCCCGGCCTCGTCGCACCCGGTCTCATGCGACCGGTGCTCGAGGAGCCCGCCCGGGTCAGCGCGCACCGGCGCTGCGCCGGGTCAGCGCACGGTAGCGCAGCAGGTGCCGGACGGCGCACTGGAGCAGCTCGTCGTCCCCGGTGCGGCGCCCGGTCAGCTCGAGCAAGCGAGCCAGGTTGTAGTGCGCGTCGGCGATCCCGGCGTCGAGCTCGATCGCGCGCTCGTAGGCCGCGATCGCCTCGGCCCGCCGGCCCTGATCCTCGACGACAACCCCGAGGTTGAACCAGTACAGCGCGACCGCGGCGTCGGCGCAGATCGCCAGCCGGTAGCTCGACTCGGCGGCGGCGAGCGAACCGGCGTCGTGAAGCAGCCTCCCGAGGTTGTTGTGAGCATCGGCCAGGACGGGGCAGCCGCCGAGCGCCCGCTCGTAGGCGGCGACCGCGCGCGTGGGATCGCCGGCCTCGAGCCGGCAACCTGCGTCGTACCACCCGGTCGCACTGGTGCCGCGGCGGAGGCCAAAGTGTCCGGCCGGCCGAACCGAGGGCTGGCCAGGCGACTCCGGACGCCGGTCGTGCAGCCTCGACACGGCCCGCGGGGTAAAGGTCAGAAGATCACCCACGTGGGCAACGGTATCGGAACCCTCTGACAATCTCGGTTCCGAGCAATGTTAAGATGCCACTGCTGTGGGTGACGCGCAGGGCACGACCCTTAGCTTCCACGAAGATGGCAAGTCCGGTCGGATCGGTCCGCGACCGGAGCCCGTGCTGGTCCTGGCACTCGAGTGCGGTCGTCCGCGCGCGGGCTCGATCCGGTACCGCCTCTCGGATCTGTCAGCCGTCGCACTAGGTCGCGGCCCGGAGCGCCGCGCCGAGCGCACCGGCACCGAGCTCACGATCCGCGTCCCCGACAAGTGGATGTCGTCGCGCCACGCGCGGATCGAGCCGAGCTTCGGCCGCTGGGTGCTGACCGACACCGAGTCGAAGAACGGCTCGATCGTCGACGGCCACACCACCAAGCGCGCGGTGCTGACCGATGGCTCGCTGATCGAGCTCGGCCACACCCTGTTCCTGTTCTTCGAGCGCCTGCCGATCGATCCCGACGCGGCACCGCTGCTCGAGCTGTTGCCGACCGATGGGCCGGCCGGGTTCGCGACGCTGATGCCGGTGTGGAACCAGGAGCTCACCCGGCTGCGCCAGATCGCGTCGTCGGAGATCCCGATGCTGATCGAGGGCGAGAGCGGCACCGGCAAGGAAGTGATCGCGCGCGCGATCCACGACCAGTCGTGCCGCCACGGCGCGTTCGTGCCGGTCAACTGCGGCGCGCTCCCGGAGAACCTCGTCGAGAGCGAGCTGTTCGGCTACAAGAAGGGCGCGTTCAGCGGCGCGCAGACCGATCACCCGGGCCTGGTGCGCGCGGCCGACGCCGGCACGCTGTTCCTCGACGAGATCGGCGATCTGCCGGCGAGCTCGCAGGCCGCGCTGCTCCGCGTGCTGCAGGAGCGCGAGGTCATGCCGGTCGGCGGCACACGCCCGGTCGAGATCGATCTCCGCGTCGTCGCCGCGACCCACCGCGATCTCGACGACATGGTCGCCGAGGGCAGCTTCCGCCATGACCTGTTCGCGCGGCTCGCCGGGTTCCGCGTCACGGTGCCGCCGCTCGCCGAGCGCCGCACCGATCTCGGCGTGCTGATCGGCATGCTGCACGAGCGGCTGTTCCCGACCGAGCACCCCGGGTTCGACATCGACGCCGCGCGCCTGCTGCTGCGCTATCCCTGGCCGCTCAACGTCCGAGAGCTCGAGCAGGCGCTCGCGACCGCCCAGGTGCTCGCCGGCGTCGAGCCGGTTCGCGCCGAGCACCTCCCGGATTCGGTGCGCACCGGACGGCCGCCCGGCGCGCCGCGGCCGGTCGTGCTCAGCGAGAACGATCAGAAGGTCCGCGATCAGGTCGTCGCCGCGCTGCGCGAGCACCAGGGCAACGTGTCCGCGGTCGCGCGCGCGCTCGACAAGGACCGCAAGCAGATCCAGCGCTGGATCAAGCGATTCGGGCTCGACCCCGGCAGCTACCGCTAGCGATCCGCGAGCGATCCCTGAGCGATCCGCGGGCGAACGGCAGTCGATCGCGGTCGATCGGCGGGCGACCGGACGTTGCGCTTTCCATCACCCGTGTGAACGATTGGCGCATGCGTCGTCGCAGCGACCCTCCTGAGACCGTCGCGGCACCCTCTGCCGATGCGTAAATTCGCGGACATAGCGGCGGAAAAACCCGGCGCGGGCCTTGCTGAACCGTTTGTTGCTCGCGCGGCCGGTTCCCGAGCCTCCCTATCGCACAACTTGTGGAGCCGGCCGCGCGGCTACTTTTTCGGCGGTGCACGACGCGCTCGTCGGGTGCTCGTCGCGGCGCTGCTAGCCGCCGGTCGCCCGGCGCGCGAGCCCGAACAGCCGGCGCTCCGCCCATGCGCCGAGCCGGCTCGGCGGCCGACCGGCGAGCCGGCGCTGGGCCTCGGCGCGCGCCGGGATGCCGCGCAGGCCGGGCGGGATCCGGCGATGGACCAAGCCGAACGCGCCGAGCCCGAGCCGCGTGGCCGGCGGCGTCGCGCGCAGCTCGAACTCCGCGGTGAGCCGCGCCGGGAGCAGCAGCGCGGTCACCGACTCGGCGATCCGGCCGAGCGACGGCTGCGTCGCCGCGCCGCGCCCGACCAGGAAGCGCGCCAGCTCGCGGGCGCACGGCGCGACGGCGAGCCGATCGGACGCGAGCATCGCGCGCATGTACTCGGCGTGCGCGCCATGCGACGCAAGCTGCAGCTGATCCGGGATCCCGAACAGCTGCGCGAACCGGTTCATCTCGATCACGTAGCCGTCCTTGATCGTCTCGGGCAGCGGCCCGTCGAGCTGCTCGCGCACGACCAGCGTGGTGTCGACGAGCGTCGCGTGGACCCAGCGCAGCACGTCGGCGTCGTTGGCGTGATACGGCGTCCCCGCCGGCCAGCGCCCGACGGCGTCGGAGATCTCGCCGTGGATCCCGCTGTGGATCGCGTGGACGCGCCGCGCCGCGACGAACGCGTCGTCGAGATCGCCGAACACCATCGCGAACACGTTCCGGAACGTGCGCCGGAACCGCCCCGCGACGTCGGCGCGCGTGTGCGAATGTTGCGCGATCGCGTACGCGACCATCGGGTGCGCGAGCTGGAGCAACGCGGCGCGCCCACCGCCGAGGAACACCGCGACATCGCCACCGATCTGCCACGCGATCGAGCCCGGACCGAGGATCCCGGCGCGCGGGTCGGCGATCTGCCGACGCAACCTCGCGAGCGAGACCTCGAGATCGGCGCGGCCGACGATCATGGAGCATCGTCACCGTCGCCGCCGAGGCCGGTCAAGCGGCGTGCGCACCGGCCACAGCGCGCGAGCCCGCCACGTCGCCTGCTTCGAACTATGCATCCAGGGCCGGCTTTCCACGGCACAACGGGTGCACGACGCGATTGCGGTATGAAGACCATGGTCAGCACGGCCGGCTCTGGGCTCGTTGGAGCTCCCGAAGCATCCGACGTGCTCCTGCCGGGAGCGAAGGCCGGCCCATGGCGGGTCGAGCGCGAGATCGGGCGCGGCGGCATGGGGACGGTCTACGCCGTCGTGCACGACGAGATCGGTAAGCGCGCGGCGCTCAAGGTCGTACATCAGCGCCTGATGCCCGGCGTCAACAGCGAGCGCATGCTGCTCGAGGCCAAGGTCGTCAACCAGGTTGGCCATCCCAACATCGTTGACATCTTCGAGACCGGTCGCCTGAGCGACGGCCGGCCGTACATCGTCATGGAGCGGCTGTGCGGCCAGTCGCTCGCGGTCCGCGCGGAGGAAGGCAAGCTGCTGCCCGACTTCGTCATCTCGATCCTGCTGCAGGTCTGCGACGCGCTGATCGCCGCGCACGCCGCCGGGATCGTGCACCGCGACCTCAAGCTCGACAACGTGTTCCTGATCGACAACCCCGACGATCCGCCGGCGCCGAAGGTCAAGCTGCTCGACTGGGGCATCGCCAAGGTGATCCACCACGAGGTCCGGCACACGATCGACGGCCAGCTCGTCGGCACGCCGCAGTACCTCTCGCCCGAGCAGGCGCGCGGCCACGCGGTGTCGCCGGAGACCGACGTGTACTCGCTCGGCGTGATGGCATACGAGCTGTTCCTCGAGCAGCTGCCGTTCGAGGCCGAGACCGCCGCCGAGGTCATGGCGATGCACCTGCGCGCCGTGCCGCCGCCGCCGTCCGGGGTCTGGCCCGACGTGCCGCCGGCGCTCGAGAGCCTGCTGCTCGCGATGCTCGCCAAGCAGCCAGACCAGCGGCCGACCATGATCGAGGTCGCGCACCGGCTCGAGGCGGTGCGCGCCGAGCTCGATCGCCGCCGGGGCGTCGCCAGCGCGCCGCGCCAGCCGACCGCCACGCCGGCGCCGGTGATCGTGCGCGCGCCGTCGCGATCGCGCGCCGCCTCGTCGGCCGGGATCTCGGCGACCGAGCCGTTCGGCTGGCGGTCCGAGACCCGGCGCTGGCAGTACGCGATCGGCGGGCTCGCGCTCGCGCTGAGCGGCCTCCTGTTCTGGATCAGCCGGGCCGGCGACCGCGCCGCCAGCGCCGCGACCGCCCCCGACGTGGTCGCCGGCGGTCCGGCCGCCGTCGGCCGGGCCGGCCAGGCGCTCGACGCCGTGCCCACGCCGGATCGCCCCGGGCTCGCAGCGCCGGCCGCGGGCGACACCGAGCCGCGGGCCGAGCTTCGCCCTGCCGTCCTGGAGCTCGGCTCGGCTCCTGCGGGCGAGATCGCCGCGACCGATCCGGTGGTGCGGCCGGCTGGATTCCATTCCCCGTCTGCCGGCCAGCTGCCGGCCGCCGCAGCCAGACCGTCGAAGCGACCCACCGCATCGGCGCCCGCGCCGGCGCACAGGTCTCCGGCCGCGCCGCGCCGGGGTACCAAGTTCGATCCAGACGGCACGCTCGACGTCTACCGATGACGATGCGGCCGGGCAGGATCTTCGCGGTCGCCGCGGTGCTGGCGTTTGCGCCGCTGCCGGCGCGCGGCGACGAAGGCGCGAGCGCGGTCCCGGCCAAGGCCCGCACGCTGGCCGATCGCGGCCGCGCGTACCACGACGCCGGCGACTACAGCGACGCGATCACCGCGTTCACCCAGGCCTACGTGATCGCGCCGAGCCCGGCGCTGCTGTTCAACCTCGCCCAGGCCTACCGGCTGCAGGGCAACTGCGACGACGCCGCCCTGATGTACCGGCGGTTCCTGGCGACCAACCCGGCTCCGGAGCAGCGCGTCCTCGCCGAGAACCACCTCGCCAACGTCGAGCGCTGTCTCCACAAGCTCGCGCTGCACATCCCGATCGAGACCGAGACCCGACGCGGGCTGGTGGCGTCGCCCCAGACCCCGGCCGTCGTGGCGGCGCGCCCCGAGCCGATCGGGTCGCGCCGCGCCCAGCTCGAGAAGGACGTCGGCGTCGGCCTCGTGCTCGGCGGCGGCGCCTCGCTCGCGATCGCGACGTACTACGCCGTGCAGGCCCACGAGGCCGCCGACGAGGTGGCCGCGACCTACGCCCGCGGCGGCAAGTGGAAGGACGTCGCGGACACCGACGCGCGCGGCAAGTCCGCCGCGATCACGGCCAAGCTGTTCGGCGCCGGAGGCGCGCTCGGCATCGCCGGCGGCGTCGTGACCTACCTGATCGGCCGGCACAACGAGCAGGCGCCGGTGACGGTGTCGCCGACGCGAAACGGCCTTGCCGTCGGCGTGCGATGGGCGTTCTAGGCCGGATCTCCGCCGCGGCCGGTGCCGCCATGGCCGGTGCCGCCGTGGCGAGTGCCGCCGTGGTGCTCGCCGGGTGCTACGCGCCGTCGGTCCGCGACTGCACGGTCAGCTGCGCGTCGGCGGGCGACTGCGCCTCCGGCCAGGTCTGCGGCGGCGATGGTATGTGCGCCGCTCCTGCGGTCGCAGGCCGGTGTGCGATGGTCGTCGCCGACGCGGGGCGGCGCGACGATGCATCATCACCACCGCCGCGCGACGCCAGCCCGCCGCGCGACGCCGGTCCGCCGCGCGACGCCGATCCCCCGCGCGACGCCGATCCCCCGCGCGACGCTCCCGAGGACGCGCCCCCGGATGCCCCGAGCATCGACGCCGCGACAACCGTGGTCCTGAACGTCCAGATCATGGGCAAGGGCATCGTGGTGCTCGACGGTCGAGAGGTCTGCAGCTCGCGCGATCCGCAGCGCGGCGACTGCACCTACGACGTCCTCGCCGGCGTGCCCCATGCCGTGCAAGCCATCGATGATCAGGGCAACGACCAGTTCCAGATGTGGACGTCACTCGCGTGTGCCGGCCAGGGCCGGCGCTGCGTGTTCACGCCGGTCGCCGCGACCACGGTCGCCGCGCGATTCGGCAAAAGCCGCGATGTACCACTGCGCCCCGTGACGCCCGGCCACGCTCGCGGCGACTGATCCATCGACGCACGTGCGTCCCCGCCACGTTCGCGCGATCGCGCGCAGCCACCGGGCGATGGCGCCACCGGTTCCGAGGATCTGGCAGGAGAGATCTTCGGTCTATGGGTTGCACAGGAAACTCGCATGGTGTGCGCGAACACGATGACCCTCGATATCCCGCTCTCGCAGCTGCTGCCGCCGCCGATCCCGGCCGCGGCCGTGGCGGCACCATCGCGGCGGCGGCAGACGGCGCTGGCGCCGGGGATGCGGATCGGGGTGTGGCGCATCGAGAGCGAGCTCGGCCGCGGCGGCATGGCCACGGTCTACGCGGTCGTCCACACCCGGTTCGGCAAGCGGGCCGCGCTCAAGCTCGCGCACGGCGCGATCCTCGGCCCGCAGTTCACGCCGCAGACCTTCCTGCGCGAGGCGCGGATCGCCAACCTGATCGACCACGCCGGCGTCCCCGATGTGTTCGCGACCGGGAGCTACGCCGGCCGGCCGTACCTGGCGATGGAGCGCCTGCACGGCTGCGCGCTCGGCGCCAGGCTCGACGAGGGCTCGCTGCCGCGCGACGCCGCGCTCGAGATCCTGATCGAGCTGTGCGACGTGCTCGGCGCGGCCCACACCGCCGGTGTCATCCACGGCGATCTCAAGGTCGAGAACGTGTTCCTGCTCGCCGAGCCCGGCGCGGGCGGCCGCCGGGTCAAGCTGCTCGACTGGGGCATCGCGCGGATCGCCGGCGAGGACGACCCGCTGCACGGGATGATCGCGGGGACCCTGACCTACGTCGCGCCCGAGCAGATCCGCGGTGACGCGATCACGCCGGCGTCGGACGTCTACTCGCTCGGCGTGCTCGCCTACCGGCTGTTGCTCGGCGGCGCGCCGTTCACCGCATCCGGCGATCTCGAGCTGCTCCACAAGCACCTGCGCGAGGAGCCGCCACGGCCGCGCACCCGGTGGCCGGGGATCCCGGCCGAGCTCGAGGCCACGCTGCTAGCGATGCTGGCCAAGCAGCCGGACCAGCGCCCATCGCTGCCCGACATCGCCCGGGTGCTGCTCGCCGCCCGCAAGCGGCTCCGCTCGAGCACGCTCGGCTGGCTCGCGCAGCGCGCCGAGCGCCCGGCCGATCCGATCGGCCGCCCGATGGTCGGTCAGCTGCCGGGGCGGGCGCAGCGCGTCGCCGGCGCCGCCCTCGGGGCCGCGATGGTGATCGCGAGCCTGCTCCGGCTGATCAGCGCTTGATCCCGATCACCAGGCCCTCGGGCGTCGTCGCGCACACCGAGTCGCAGCTTGCCGCGACCAGCTCGTGGAACGCGCGCATCGCCCGGCCGCGATCGGTGTCGTCGAGCAGCTCGCCGAACAGGTAGGCGTTGTCGCCAAGCACCAGGCCGCCGGGCCGCAGGTGCTCGATCGCCCAGCGGCCGTAGTGATCGTAGTTGAGCTTGTCGGCGTCGATGAACATCGCATCGAACGGCGCGTGCGGCACGAGGGTGGGCAGGACGGTGCGCCCCGCCCCGACCAGGACGGTCACGCGGTCGGCGACGCCCGCGGCCGCGAGGTTGTCGCGGGCGACCTCGGCGTGGCGCCGGTCGAACTCGATCGACCACAGGTGGCCGCCGGGAGCCAGCGCGCGCGCCAGGTGGATCGCCGAGTAGCCGACCAGCGTGCCGACCTCGACGACCTTGGCCGCGCGGGCCAGCCGCAACAGCAGCGCGATCAGCTTTCCGTCGCTCGGCCCGACCTGGATCTCCGGGATGCCCTCGGGCACCGCGAACGCGCGTGCCAGGCCGGCATCGTGCGGCGCGTGGACGCGGTTGACGTAGTCGAGGATCTCGGGGGTGGTACGGCGCTCACCGGCGCGCGTCGCGACATCAGCCATGGTGCGGCGCACTCTATCAGCGATCGCCCGCGGGCGTCGGTGGCCATCGGTGCTCAGTCGTCGTCGCCGCCGCCGGCGTTGCGGTACGGCCCGAGCCTGGCGAGCTCGGCGATCTCGGACGCGACCGCCGCGGCCTCGCGCCGGGTGTGGTCCTCGATCGCCGCGGCGAGGCCGGCGTGGCGGATCCAGTGCGCCGAGTAGGTCGGCGCGGGATCGAAGCCGCGCAGCAGCTTGTGCTCGCCCTGCGCCCCGGCCTCGAACAGCGGCAGGTTGCGCTCGATCGCGCGCTCGATGCCCGCGTAGTACGCGGTCTCGAAGTGCAGCAGGTCGACGTGGACGTCGGCGCCCCAGTAGCGGCCGTACAGCGCGCCGTCGGTCTCGAGGAACAGCGCCCCGGCGACCCGCTTGCCGCCGGCGACGACCTCGACCATCCGCATCGCGTCCGGCAGGTGGCGGGCGAGCGCGTGGAAGAACCCCGGGCGCAGGTAGTCGCGGCCGCCGTGCTGATCGGTGGTGCTGCGGTAGAACCGATCGAGGTCGTCGAGCTGCGCCGGATCGAGCTCGCCGCCGGGGACCCACGACAAGCGCTCGATCGCCGCCCTCGCCCGCTCGCGCTCCTTGCGCAGCTGCTTGCGCTTGCGCGACTTGAGCTGGCCGAGGAAGTCGTCGAACGTGCGGTAGCCGCGGTTGTGCCAGTGGAACTGCAGGCTGGCGCGCGGAAAGAACCCGGCCGCGGCGAGCTCGGCCTGTTCGTCCTTGGTGCAGAACAGCCAGTGGATCGACGAGCACTCGGTGTCGTCGGCGATCGCGCGGACCGCGTCGATCAGCGCCGCACGCACCGCGGCGGCGTCGGCGCCGGGCGCGAGCAGGATGCGGTGACCGGTCGCCGGCGTCGCCGGGGCGGCGATCACCAGCTTGGGGTAGTAGCGCAGGCCGGCGCGCTGGGCGGCGTTGGCCCAGCCCCAGTCGAAGATGTACTCGCCGTAGCTGTGGTCCTTGAGGAACGCCGGGACCGCCCCGACCAGCCGACCTGCCTGCTCGGCCAGGAGGTACAGGCTCGACCACCCCGAGCGCCGCTTCCGGGCCGCGGCGGGCTCGATCGAGCCCGAGTCCTCGAGCGCGCGCAGGAACCCGTGACGCAGGAACGGCGAGGCGCCGTGCGCGAGCCCGTCCCACGCCGCGGCGTCGACATCGGCCACCGAAGCCACGGCACGGACCACGATCTTCGTGCTAGAAGAAGCCACGAGAGGCCACCATGACGCTCGACCCTGAGACCCGCAAGAAGATCGAACAGCTCGTCGCGAGTGACTCTGTCGTCCTGTTCATGAAGGGCAGCCGCAGCTTCCCGCAGTGCGGATTCTCCGCGTCCGTCGTGAACATTCTCAACACCTTGATTCCGAAGTACACGACGGTCAACATCCTGTCCGACGTGGACGTCCGCACCGGGATGAAGGAGTACTCGGACTGGCCGACCTTCCCGCAGCTGTTCGTCCGGGGCGAGTTCGTCGGCGGCGCCGACATTGTGCGCCAGATGCACGAGTCGGGCGAGCTCGAGAAGAAGCTCGGTGATCTGGTCGCGGCCGCCAAGCCGCCGTCGGTGACGGTGTCCGCCCGCGCCGGCAAGGAGCTGGCCGAGGCGCTCAAGCAGGGCGATCCGGGCGACGTGATCCACCTGACGATCACGCCGGGCTGGGATCACGAGCTCAACATCGGCGCCAAGGAGGCCAACTTCGTCACGGTGCAGAGCGGCGGCATCACGCTGCAGATCGACCGGGCGAGCGCCGCGCGCGCCGAGGGCGTGACGATCGACTGCGTCGACTCCGCCGACGGGCCGGCCTTCAAGATCGACAACCCGAACCGGCCGGCGATCGTCCGGGAGATCCCGCCCAAGGAGCTCAAGGCGCTCCTCGACAGCGGCAAGATCCAGCACTTCTACGACGTGCGGACCGACAAGGAGCGCGGCGTCGCCAAGCTCGCCGGCGCCCGCCACCTCGACGACGCGGCGATGGCCGCGATCGAGGGGCTGCCCAAGGACACGCCGCTGGCGTTCCACTGCCACCACGGCGGCCGCAGCCGCGGCGCCGCCGAGCACTTCCTCAAGCTCGGGTTCCGCAACGTCTACAACATGGCCGGCGGCATCGAGGCCTGGTCGCGCGACGTCGATCCCAGCGTCCCGCGGTACTGACCCGGGCTAGGTCGAGGGCTGGGTCGACCCGACGGCGGCGTCGACCATGATCTCGACCAGGTACGCCGGCCCCGCGAGGCGTGCCTCGACGGTGGCGCGCGCCGGCGGCTGGCCCTGGGCGACCCAGCCGTCCCAGACCGCGTTCATCTCGGCGAACCGGCTGATGTCGGACAGCCAGATGTTGGCCTTGAGGATCCGGGTCTTGTCGCTGCCGACGATGGCGAGCAGCCGGTCGATCTTGGCGAGGATCTGGCGGGTCTGGTCGGCGACCGAGGGCACCAGGTCGTCGGCGACGATCCCGGCGAGGTGCGCCACGCCGCCGTACACCACCGCCTGGCTCATCCGGGGACCGACCTCGTAGCGTTGGATCGTCATCGGTAAGGCGTAGGCCGCCGTGCCGCCGGTCGCAAGGCACACGCAGCGAGATCGCGATCCAGCACAGCGCGGGCGGTGCCGCCGATCACGGCAGGCCGAGCTTCTTGCGCTGTGCCGCCAGCTCCTCGACCCACGGCACCGCGGCGTTGTCGCGCGGGGTCGACGCGACGATCTCGCGCGCCGGGATCAGCGCGAGCGCGCGGGCGAGCGCCGCCCGCGCGCGGCGCAGATCGATCTCGTTCTGGCGCGCGCGGGCCAGCCCGACCCACGCCGGCGCGTAGTCGGGCTCGTCGTGGGTGGTGCGCTCGAACGCGGCGGCGGCGCCGTGGAAGTCGTCGCGGCGCAGCCGGTCCATGCCGTCGGCGTAGGCCGCGGGGACGGCCTCGCCGCGCCCCAGGACGACCGCGGCCGCCGCGCCGCCGGCGAGCACGATCAGCGCGGCGCCGAGCCACCCGCCGCGGCGCGATCGCTGGGCC
Source organism: Kofleriaceae bacterium (assembly GCA_036403075.1). Lineage (GTDB taxonomy): Bacteria > Myxococcota_A > Polyangia > Haliangiales > Haliangiaceae > JABFXX01. The sequence goes on along the minus strand of DASWRS010000214.1, from coordinate 29,786 downwards.
CGGCCGAGCGCGGCGAGCAGCGGATCGATCTCGGCCCAGCGGTCCGCCGGGTCAGCCGCGAGCCCCCGGAGCAGCGCGCGCCGGATCGCCGGCGGGACGTGGCGCCCCGGCGGCGGCGGCCGCACGCGGTCGGCGCGGATCGCCTCGGCCCACGCCGCGCTGCCGGCGCCGTCCGGCGGCGGTGCGAACGGCCGCTCGCCGTACAGCCCCTCGTACAGCGACACGCAGAAGCTGAACACGTCGGCGCGCGCGTCGACGTCGGCGCCGCGGTGCTGCTCGGGGGCCATGTACGCCGGCGTGCCGACCGCCGCGCCCGGGCGGGTCACCACGGTACGGGCGATGCCCTCGAGCGTGCCGCGCGCCCGCGCGCCGCTGCCGTCGACGACGGTGTCGGCGCGGGCGGCGGCGGCGTTCGGTGTCACCGCCGCCGCGGTGGCGATCTCCGCGATGCCGAGCTCGCCGGCGCCGTCCGAGATCGCCGCCGGGACCGCGAGCCCGAAGTCGGTGACGCAGACCCGGCCGTCCGCCGCCCGGACGAGCACGTTGTCGGGCTTGAAATCGCGGTGAACCAGCCCGGCGCGGTGCGCGGCCGCCAGGCCCCGGCCCGCCGCCAGGAACCGCGCGAGCACCTCGCGCCACGGCCGCGGCGCGGCCCGCATCCAGCGCCCCACGGTCTCGCCGCGCACGAGCTCCATCGCCACGAACACCTCGCCATCGTGCTCGCCCGCGTCGTACACCCGGACCACGTTGTCGTGCTCGAGCCGCGCCATCGCGCGTGCCTCGCGGACCAGGCGGCGGCGATGCGCCCGCCCGCCCGCGTCGCGGCGGACCAGCTTGACCGCGACCTGGCGCGCGAGCTCGGGTCGTGGGCTGCGACCACCACGCCCATGCCGCCGGTGCCGAGCAGGCCCTCGACGACGTAGCGTCCGATGCGATCGCCCGGCCGCGGACCCGGGGCGTCGCTCGCCGCGGTGGTGGCGTCCGCGCCCTCGTACCCGGTCGTCAGTGTTCCCTGGGTGTGATCCGGGATACTGGCCGCCACACGTCGAGGCTCTCACGCCACCGCGCGCCCGACAATCGGCTAGTTCGCGGCTACTTCGCCTGGACCCGCGGCGCCGCGATCCTGCGATCGCCGATACCGAACACCACGCGCGAGACCTTGTCGCCGTCGTTCTCGAACGCGGTGAGGCTCTGCAGCGCCTCGATCCAGAACTCGTGATCGGACAGCGGCGCCATTCGATGCCGGGGCTCGCCGGGAACTGCCAGGTATAGCCGCTTGCCCTCGACCACGACCTGCAGCGGCGTGCCGCCCAGATCATAGCTGCCCGCGAACGCGGCGAGCTCGGCCGCGCCGGCAAGCTTGGCCGGCGGCGGCGCGGCGCCCTCGAGCACCTTGTACATCGGATCGGCCAGCCGATCGATCAGCGACGTCGCGGTCGCCGCCAGCAGCACGACACCGCGCCGGCTCTTGGGATCGAAGCCGACGAACGCGTGGAACCCGCCGGTGCCGCCGTTGTGCCAGTAGCGCCCGGCGCCGTCGATCAGCCAGCCCAGTCCCTCGTTGGGGCCGGTGCGAGCGAGCGCCGGCTCCTGGGTCAGCCGCATCGCGCGGCGCAGCACCGCCGTGCTGCCGGTCGCGGCCCCGACCTCGGCGTCGACCAGCCGGAGCTGATCGCGCGCGGTCGACACCACGGCCCCGGCGCCGGCGAGCGCGTCGTAGGTCCACGGCGGCGCCGCGGTCAGATCCTCGGTCGTGCCGGCGGCGCGCCGCGCGGCGAGTGCCGCGGGCACCCCGACGAAGCTGTCCTCGAGCCCGAGCGGGCGCAGCACGCGATCCGCGAGCACCTTGGCGTAGCCGCCGCCGAGCTTGCGACCGAGCGCGAACCCGAGCAGGCCGGCGCCGTACGGCGAGTACGAGATCTGCGTGCCCGGGGTGGCCTCGAGATCGGTGTGGATCAGATCGTTGAACAGCGCGCTCTCGCCGTACCCCGCGTACGGATCCGGCGCGGCGCCGCGCGCGGTGACGCTCGGCGGTTGCCGCGGCAGACCGGAGCTGTGCAGCGCGAGCTGGCGCAGCGTGATCGCGATCTTGTCGCGGATCGGCACGGTCACGCCGGGCGGCAACAGCGCGGCGATCGGCGTGTCGAATTCGACCTCGCGGCGCTGGACCGCGTCGGCGAGCACCAGCGCGGTGTAGACGTTGGTGATCGGGCCGAGCTCGAACAGCGTGGTGCCGTCGGGCGGCCGGCCGCCCGGGCCCCGACCGAAGCCGTAGATCTCGGTCTTGCCGGCGTCGTACAGCCCGACGACCAGCCCGGTCACCAGCTCGGCGTCGAGGAACGGCTGGACCTGGGCCTCGACGGGCTCGCGAAACCGCTCGACGTCGATCGCGATCGGCGGGGACGCGGCGGCGGATCGGCGAGCACCGCCGCACGATGCTGCGAGCCCGGCCCCGAGCACGACGAGCACGGCGAGCGCGGAAGACACGATCGACCAGCGACCCCGGGGCAGCATCGGCTGGGAAGACTGCCCCGCGGCGGGGGGCGGTGCAATCGCCCCGGCCAGATCCCAGGAACTGCCGGTCTCCTCACACACCTCGGAGCGTCGGCCATGCGAAGCTGGCGTGGCAATGCGCCTCGCCACTGCGCTCGCCTGCTTGCTGTTGCCGCTCTCGGCCGTCGCAGACAGCGGCACCGACCAGGCTCCCGCCGTCGCCCGGGGGACCAGCGCGCCGGTGATCGGCGGCAGCAATGCCAAGCCCGGCACGTGGCCCGACGTCGCCGCGATCCTGTTTCCGTTGCCCGGCGGCGACGAGCCGCTGTGCACCGGCACGCTGGTGGCGCCCAACGTCGTGCTCACCGCCGCGCACTGCTACGACCCGCAGGCTCCGCCGCTGCCCGACAACGTGTTGATCGGCACCAGCTCGCTCGCGCGGCCCGGGGACGGCGAGACCATCCCGATCCGGCGCGCCTACGTCTACCCCGACCCGGAGACCACCGAGGACCTCGCGGTGCTCGTTCTGGCCCGGTCGTCGAGCCACAAGCCGCGCCCGATCGCGACCGGCTGGGCGCAGGTCGAGCTGGTCAACGGTGCGGCGGTCGCGCTGGTCGGGTTCGGCGCGATCAACGCCAGCGGCGACGACTACATCGACGATCTGCAGGAGGCGCACACGACGATCACCGACGCCGACTGCACGACCTCGCCGGGATGCAACGCGGCCGCCCACCCGGCGGGCGAGCTCGGCGCCGGCGGGATGGGCGTCGACACCTGCCCCGGCGACTCGGGGGGACCGCTGTATCTGATCACCAGCTATGGCCCCGTCCTGGCCGGTCTGACCTCGCGGTCGTACGAGGACGCGACGCTGCCGTGCTCGCAGGGCGGGATCTACGTCCGCCCGGACAAGCTGATCGACTGGATCGAGAGCATGGCGGGCAACGTGTCCAACATCGGCGCGCCCCAGGCCGATCCGATCATCGTGACGCGCGGCGACGGCGGCGACATCCGGATCCGGGTCAACGATCCGGCGAGCGACGCGCACCGCTTCGAGATCGTCGCGCCGCCGGCGCACGGCACCGCGAAGACGCGCGACGACGGCGCGGTGCGGTTCTGCGCCGACCCCGCGGCGGCCGCCGGCACCGATCAGCTGACCGTGATGGTCACCGACACCAGGCACGCCCACCGCGCGATGCCGGTGCAGGTTCACATCCAGATCGAGGAGGGGACCCCGGCGATGACCTGCGACCTCGACGGGTTCTCGGAAGCCGGCGGATGCTGCTCGACCGGCGGCGGCTCGGGGGGCGCGATCCCCGTGGCGCTCGGCGTGCTCGTGCTGGTCCGCCGCCGCCGCCGCTGACTCACGTCGGCGTCGGGCGCCGCGGGTGACGATCCTGCTCGCGGGGGCCGAATTCGCCCCGGTCGTCGGTTACGCTGCGGGCATGGCCGAGACGTGGCTCAAGTGCAGCGCCTGCCGCAGCGACATCGAGTTTGACTCGAAGTACTTCCAGTGCAGCGTCTCGACCTGCAACCGCGCCCGGACCCGCCTGGTGTTCTGCTCGGTGCCGTGCTGGGACAGCCATGTCGCCACGCTGCGCCACCGGGACGCCTGGGCCGAGGACAAGATCGCGCCGAGCCGCGCCGCCTGGGAGCGCGAGCTCGCCGAGCAGCCGCCCGAGCCGGCCCGGGCTCCGGCCCCGGTCCCGACGCGGCCGGCGATGCCGTCGGGCACACCGTCCGGCGCGCGCCCCGAGACCCTGCGCGGCATCCCGGCGCCGGCCACCGCCGCCGCGCCCCCTCGCCGGATCGTCGGCGAGCCCGCGCCGGCCCCGGCACCGGGCGCCGTGCCGCTCGCCGACGTCACCGATCGCGACATCCTGGTCGTCATGTCCAAGCTCAAGAAGTACATCAAGGACCGCTCGGGCATGAACTGCTCCGACGCCGTCGCCGACGTCCTGTCGGAGCACGTCCGCGCGCTGTGCGACGAGTCGATCCGCGCCGCCGGCCGCGACGAGCGCAAGACCGTGCTCGATCGCGATGTGCCGCGGCCGCGCCGCTGAGCGCGACGGTCACCGCGGCACGGCGCGCGCGGTGGCGAGCCAGTGGCCGGCGTGCTCGCGCCAGGTCGCCTCGATCGCGAACGGCAGCGCGGTGGTGACAGCGACTTCGCCGCCGCCGAGGCCAGGGTCGAGATCGAAGTCGAGCTCGACCTCGGTGAAGCCGACGTAGCGCCGGAGGTGGCGATCGATCGCCTTGTAGATCGCTTCCTTGATCGCGAACCGCAGCGTGACGGCGCGGCCGCGGTCGGGCAGCTGTGCCTGCTCGCGCGGCGTCAGGACCCGGCGCGCGATGTCGGTGCGCGGCGCCGCGGCGAGCTCGAGATCGATGCCGACGTGTCCCGCGGCGGCCGGCGCGACCAGCGCGGCGGCGAGGATGGCGTCGTGTGCGGCCTTGTGCGAGACCGATCCGGTCCAGCCCGGCGGCAGGATCGGCGCGCCGCGATCGTCGGACAGGATCGCGACGCGATCGCCGGCGCCGAGCGCGAGGTGCAGCGCCGTGCGGCCGGCGACGAGCTCGCGGCGGCGGACCGGGCCGAGCTCGCCGGCGAGGCGCTGCTCGTCGGGGGCGAGCGCCGCGAGCGCGGCATCGGCGGCGGCGTCGTCGAGCTCGACGATCACGCACGCGCCGTGCGCCAGGGCGAGCCGCTCGCTGCGCGGCGTCACCGGGGGACGGCCCGGGGCCGCGTGATCATCAGGTGGTTGTGCTTGGCGCTGTCCGGATAGCCGAACCGGAACGACAGGTCGTGGTGCGGCTGCGACTTCCACAGCTTGACGAACTCGGCGCGCGTGTTCTTGTCGTCGATGACGAAGTACGGGCCGTCGAACTCGCCGTAGGTGATCTGCTCGAACCCGGCCGGCCCGGCGTAGCTCGGCGGGATCCCCGACGCGTCCGAGATCATCCACGCGGTGTGGTGCAAGAGGTAATCGCGGATCCGCGTGAAGTCGTCGTACCAGAGCAGGAAGCTCGCCGCCTTGGTCATCACCGAGACCTTGCCCTTGCCGGCGAGGTGGCGGAGCACGCGGTCGTCGCTGGCCATGTGGCTGTCGTCGAGGTTCGCCACGATGTGGCGGTAGGTCCGCAGCGGGGCCGCGGCGTCGCCGCGCGGCCGGAACCGGATCTCGACGTTGGCGAACGCCGAGATCTGCTCGTACCAGTAGTGCGTGATCTTCTTCGGCGGCGCGTTGCCGAGCTTCTTGGCCGCGAGCTCGGCGGCGCGCTCGTCGAGCTGCGCGCCGGTCAGGTAGCTCAGCGACCCGTCGGGCTCGATGTCGAAGTAGCGCAGCGCGACCGGCTCCATGCCGTGCACCGCGAGGCCGGCGAGCGCGAACAGGATCGTGCCCGGCAGCTCGAAGTGCGACGCCGCCTGCAGGCTCTTGGTGGTCGAGTGCGCCGCGTAGTACAGACGGCGGATCTCGGTGCCGATGCTGTCGACCTCGACGCCGAGCTTGGCGCTCTTGATCGTGTCGATCGCGCGGACGTCGCCAGCGGCCTCGAGCGAGATCGTCGTCAGCTCGGTGGCGTCGGGGTAGACCGCGAGCGCCGACGACAGATCGCCGCCGCCGAACGGATAGACCACGACGCGCGGCAGGTCCCGGGGCCGCAGCGTGGCGATGAACGCCTCGGCCTGGTCGGCCCACGCCCGGCGGTACGACGCGTAGATCTCGGCCATCTCCTTGCAGTGGGCGGTGATCGCGCGCGCCGAGAACCGCTCGGGGAGCGCGTCGTCACTGCCGCACGCCGCGACCCGGAACATCGCGCGGGCCTGCGGCCCGAAGTCGGTGCCGGCCGGCGGCTCGGCGTGCACCGAGGTGACGAGCGCGGCGCTGAACGAGGCGCTGAACGCAGCGACGAACGCGGTGGTCAGGGCGACGGTCGCAAGGCAGCTGGTTCGCATCGGGGCTCCCGGGTTCGCACCTGGACGTAGCACGGCGGCGGTCGATGCGCGGGGCCGAGCGTGTCGCGTCTCACGCTCCGCCGGCGGTGCCGGTGGCCGTGCCCGTGGCCGTGATCATCGCGCCGAGCCGGCCGAGCGCGGCGGCGAACCCCGGGTACGACGTCGCGACGTTGTCGGCATCGTCGATCTGGCTCGGGCCGTCGGCGACCAGCGCGGCGATCGCCGCCGCCATCGCGATCCGGTGATCGCCGTCGGCGTGGACCTGCGCCGCGGCCAGCGGGCGGTCGGGGCGGCCCTCGATCACCAGGCCATCGGGGCGCGGCTCGCACGCGACGCCGAAGCCGCGCAGCATGGCGCAGGTCGTGGCGATCCGGTCGCTCTCCTTGACGCGCAGCTCCTCGGCGTCGCGGATCGTCGTGGTGCCGTGGGCGCGCGCGGCGAGCACGGCGAGCACCGGGAGCTCGTCGATCGCGCGGACCGCGAGGTCGCCCGCGATCTCGGTCGCGCGCAAGCCGGACGCCGGACCTCGCACCACGAGGTCGGCGACGGGCTCGGGGCCGGCGTCGCGCGGGTTGTCGAGCACGACCGCGCCTCCCATCGCCGCGATCGCGTCGAGGAACCCGGTCCGGGTCGGGTTGACGCAGATCCCGGGCAGCCGGACCTCGTGCGCCCCGGCGAGCAGCGCGGCGATCACCAGGAACGCCGCCGACGACGGATCGCCGGGGACCTCGAAGCCGTCGCCGGCGAGCCGGCGGTCCCAGCCACGGGTGTCGATGACGGTGCGCCGGCCGGCGGTGGTCAGCGGCGCGCCGAGGTAGGCGAGCATGCGCTCGGAGTGGTCGCGGCTCGGGCCGGGCTCGGTCACGCTGGTCGCGCCCGCGGCGTACAGCCCGGCGAGCAGGATCGCGCTCTTGACCTGGGCCGACGCCATCGGCAGCGTGTAATCGATCGCGGCGAGCGGCGAGCGGGCGGGCCCGATCTCGAGCGGCGGCGTGATGTCGCGCGCGTCGCCGCCGGCCGCGGCGGGCCCGGTGATCGTCGCGCCCATCGCCGCGAGCGGCTCGATCACGCGGCGCATCGGCCGCTTCGACAGCGACTCGTCGCCGAACAGCGTGGTCTGGAAGCGCTGCCCGGCGACCAGGCCGCACAGCAGGCGGATCGTGGTGCCGGAGTTGCCGCAGTCGATCGCCGCGGCCGGCGCGCGCATCCCGTCGAGGCCGACGCCCTGGATCACCAGGCCATCGCCGTCGCGGCGGATCGCGCCGCCGAGCGCGGTGACCGCTCGGGCCGAGCGGCCGTTGTCGGCGCCATCGCCCAGGCCGCGGACCCGGACCGGCGTCGCCGACAGCAGCGAGAACAGCAGCGCGCGGTGGCCGATCGACTTGTCGCCCGGGATCACGACGGTCCCGGACAGCGCGTGGGCGGCGGGCTCTACGACGAGCTTCATGACGGAGGGTCTCCTCGGGGGGTAGCTGGGGGGGAAAGCTGGGGGGTAGCTGGGGCGGTGGCGGGGGTGGACGCCGGGGCGCCCGGCGGGCCGAGCAGCGCCGCCGCGCGCTCGACCACGCGGCGCAGGTGCGCCGGGCCGACCGCGATGATCGCGCGCACCCAGCTGCCACGCGCGACCAGCCGGGCATCGGCGAGCGACGCCGGCAGGCCGAGCTGGCGGATCGCCGGCTGATCGGCGAGCACCTCGAGCGCGCCGCGCAGCATGGCCTCGAGCCGCCGCGACGAATCGCCGCGCCGCCCGCCCGGCGCCGGGTTGCCGGGATCGGCGGCGTCGCAATCGACGACCAGCGCCAGGTCGTCGGCGACGTCGCCCCACGCCGACAGCTGGCCCGGCGCGGCGTCGAGCCCGGTCAGCCGGGCGAGCGCGATCCGCGCGTCGAACGGCAGCCGCGCGGTGACCCGCAGCGACGCCCCGGGCGCGTTCGCCGGCATCGCGTGGCCGCGGAGCTCGAGCAACTCGGGCGCGGCGTGGATCGCAAACTTGGCCTCGCCGGTCGCGGCGAGCGCGACGCGCTGCTCGACCTGCTCGACCCAGTCCGGCGGGCCGACGGCGTAGAACCCGTCGGCCAGGCGGGTCGCGCCCGCGAGCTCGTGGGGCGCGGCGAGCACGGTCAGGGTGGCGGCCTGCGCGGTGCCGACGCCGTACGCCGCGAGCACGAGCTGGTCGGCGCCGGCCAGGGGCGACGCCGGGAGCCCGGCGACCTCGGCGTCGCGCTCGGCGAGCGCGCGGGTCACGATCCCGCCGACCACCGGGTTGGCGCGCAGCCGCGCGAGGTCGACCTCGACGACGACCTGGGCGCCCTGCGGCAGGATCGCGAGCAGCCGCTCGGACACGGTCGCCGGCTCCCGCTCCGGCGTGGCCCGCGCCGGCGCGCCGCGGCCCCCGCCGCACGCGATCGCGGCTGCGAACCCCAGGCAAGCGATGTCAGCCGCGCGCGCCATCAGTGGACCGTGATGAAGCCGTCGGGCCACGCCGTGTCGCGATCGATCACGTAGGCCGCGATCTCGAAGCCGTCGGGGTGCTCGGCGAAGCCGGGCTTGCCGCGCCGGGCATCGATCGCCACCTCGGCGCGCTCGCGGCTCGAGAACACGCCGATCAACTTGTACTCGCTGCAGCCGTCGCGCTCGTACTCGTGCCACGCGAGCCACACCGACGTGGTCGTGGTCATACCGCCAGCACGTCGTTGAGCGCCGCGATCACCCGCGGCAGGTCCTCGTCGCGCGCCACCGAGACGCGGAGGTGGTTCGGCAGGCCCCACGCCGCCATCGGCCGGACGATCACGCCGTGCCGGAGCAGCCGCTCGTAGACCGGCGTCGACGGCCGGCCGCAGTCGATCAGCACGAAGTTGGCGAGCGATGGATAGATCCGCACCCCGGGGCCGCGGATCTCGGCGGTGTAGCGCTCGATCGCGCGGCGCGCCTGCTCGGCGCCGCGCGCGACATGCTCGGCGTCGTCGAGCGCGGCCAGCGCGCCGACCAGCGCGAGGCTGCTGACGTGGAACGTCCGGCCGACCCGGCCGAGCACGTCGATCACCGCCGGATCGGCGACGGCGAACCCGACCCGCAGCCCGGCGAGCCCGTAGATCTTCGAGAACGTGCGCAGGACGATCACCCGGGGATCGCCGCGCGACGCCGCGACGCCGTCGACGTGATCGACCTCGGGCCACATCGCGGCGTACTCGGCGTAGGCCTCGTCGATCACCAGCAGCGCGCGCGCCGGCAGCGCCGCGATCAGCCGGTCGAGGCCCGCGCGCGTGATCACCGTGCCGGTCGGGTTGTTCGGCGTACCGAGGACCACGAGCTTGGTGCGCGGCGTGAAGGCGGCGATCAGCGCATCGATGTCGCACGCGAGCTCGGCGGTGGCGGGCGCGGCGATGAACGCGCGGTCCGCCACCCGCGCCGCGAGCCGGTAGGACAGGAAGGCGTACCTGTGGGTGAGCACCTCATCGCTCGGCTCGCAGGTCGCGAGCACGAGCTGGTACAGCAGATCGTTCGAGCCGTTGCCCAGCGCGATGTTGCCCGGCTCGCGGCCGAACCGGGCGGCCAGCGCGCGGCGCAGCGTGACGCCACCGGCGTCCGGGTAGCGGTGGAGCCGGGCGAGCGCCGCCGGGATCGCCTCCAGGACGCGGGGCGACGGCCCGAGCGGGTTCTCGTTCGACGCGACCTTGATCGCCCCGGTGATCCCGAGCTCGCGCTCGAGCTCCTCGACCGGCTTGCCGGGCTGGTACACGTCGAGGGCGGCGACGTGCGGTGGAACGAATACGCTCGGCGAGGCGGTGGGCACGACCCGGCCACCGTACAACGCCCGTGCCCCTGGGGGAATGCCCGTCCCGCGCCGCCGGTCTATAGTGACACCTCATGCGACGATCGGTCATCTGGCCCGCCGCGGCGCTCGCGCTCGCCGTCTTCTTGATCCCAGGCGTCGCGTCCGCGGCGTGCGACCCATTCAACGCCTACCAGCAGAAGGGCTGGGCGTGGATGTACCTCGCGTCGTTCGGGTTCGGGTTCCAGACCTCGCTCACGCCGTGCGTCTACCCGATGATCCCGATCACCCTGGGCATCTTCGGCGCCCGCGGCAAGGACGTCAGCCGCGGCAAGGCGCTCCTGCTCGCGACCGCGTACGTCGTCGGCATGGGCGTGACGTACTCGACGCTCGGCGTGATCATCGCGCTGATCGGCGGTCAGTTCGGGACGATCCTGGCCAACCCGTTCGTCGTGGTCCCGATCGTGCTGCTGTTCGCCGCGCTCGCGGCATCGATGTTCGGCGCGTTCGAGCTCAACCTGCCGTCGTCGTGGCAGGCCCGGCTCAACCAGGTCGGCGGACGCGGGTTCCGCGGCGCGTTCGCGATGGGCATGGTCGGCGGCCTGATCGCCGCGCCGTGCACCGGCCCGTTCCTGCTCGGCCTCCTGACCTTCGTGGCGACCTCGCGCAGCGTCGTCGGCGGCGGCTCGCTGCTGTTCATCTATGCGATCGGCATGGGCGTGCTGTTCTGGGTGCTCGCGGCGTTCGCGATGTCCTTGCCCCGCAGCGGCCGGTGGATGGAGTGGGTCAAGTCGGCCGGCGGCATCCTGCTCCTGCTCGGCGGCATCTACTTCTTGAAGCCGCTGCTGCCGTTCATGCGCCACCTCGCCGTGCCCGAGACCTGGTTCTGGGTCGCGTCGATCGGGGTGATCGCTGCCGGCCTCGTGCTCGGCGCGATCCACCTGTCGTTCCACGGCCCGGTGTTCCACAAGCTGCGCAAGGGCGTGGGCATCGCGCTCGTGGTCGGCGGCGCGTTCGCGCTGTGGAGCTACACGCTGACGCCCAAGCACAAGCTGCCGTACCAGCTCGACGAGGCCGCCGCGTTCGCCCAGGCCCGCGCCGAAGGCAAGGGCGTGATGGTCGACTTCTCCGCGACCTGGTGCGTGCCGTGCGGCGAGCTCGAGCTGACGTTCGGCGACGACGAGATCTACGACGCGATCACCAGGAACTTCGTGCCGCTCAAGTTCGACGTGTCCAGCGACGACGAGATCAGCGCCGAGCGCCGAGCGCGCTACAAGGCCGGCACCCTGCCCGCGGTGATCTACGTCTCGACCGATGGCCAGACGCTCGGCCGGGTCGACCACATGATGGAGCCCGACGAGCTGCAGCGCCTGCTCGGCCCGGCGATCACCAAGCTGCGCTCGGGCACCAAGCTCGCCGCCGGCGAGCCCTGCCGCTGATCGCGCGGCTCGAGCCCGCTGCACCGGCGTTCAGCCGGTCATGATCGACACGGTCTTGGTGACCAGGTACGCCTCCATCGCCTCGGGGCCGCCCTCCGAGCCGTAGCCCGAGTCCTTCACCCCGCCGAACGGCATCTCGGCCGAAGGCGTCGCCGGCTGGTTGATCCACAGCATGCCAAGCTCGAGGCGCTGCGCCAGCAGGTGGGCGTTCTTGATCGATCGGGTGAACGCGTAGCCCGCCAGGCCGTACGGCAGGCGGTTCGATTCGGCGATCGCCTCGTCCAGCGTGTCGAACGCGCGAACCGCGGCCACCGGGCCGAACGGCTCGTGGTTGAACACGTCGGCGTCGAGCGGCACGTCGTCGAGCACGGTCGGCGCGAAGAAGTTGCCGGCACCGCCCACGCGCTCGCCCCCGGTCAGCACCTTGGCGCCGCGCTCGCGCGCGTCCCCGACCACCTTGCCGATCGCGGTCAGCCGCCGCGGATTGGCCAGCGGCCCGTGCGTCGTGCCTTCGGCCAGGCCGTTGCCGAGCTTGAGCTTCTGCGCATGGTCGACCAGCGCGCGAACGAACTCGTCGCGGACGCTGCGATGGACGAGGAACCGGGTCGGCGAGATGCACACCTGCCCCGCGTTGCGGAATTTGGCGGCGCCCGTCGCCCGGGCCGCGAGCGCGATGTCGGCGTCCTCCGCGACGATCACGGGCGCATGGCCGCCGAGCTCCATCGTCACCCGCTTCATGTGCCGGCCCGCGAGCGCCGCCAGCTCCTTGCCGACCGGCGTCGAGCCGGTGAACGTCACCTTGCGGATCGTCGGGTGCGGGATCACGTAGCTCGAGATCTCGGCCGGATTGCCGAACACCAGCCCGACGACGCCCGGCGGCAGCCCGGCATCGACGAACGCGGCCAGCAGCGCCGCCGGCGACGCCGGGGTCTCCTCCGGCGCCTTGACCAGGAACGAGCAGCCGCTCGCCAGCGCGGCACCGAGCTTGCGCACGATCTGGTTGATCGGGAAGTTCCACGGCGTGAACGCCGCCACCGGCCCGACCGGCTCCTTCAGCACGCGCTGTTCCACCGCGCGGTTGCGCGCCGGCACGATGCGGCCGTACACCCGCCGGCCCTCGTCGGCGAACCACTCGATGATGTCGGCGCCGGCCGCGACCTCGGCGCGCGCCTCGGCGAGCGGCTTGCCCTGCTCCATCGTCAGCAGCCGCGCGATCGCATCGACGCGGTCGCGCACCAGGCTCGCCGCCGCGCGCATCAACCCGGCGCGCTCGTTCGCCGGCACCCAGCGCCAGGCCTCGAAGCCGCGGCGCGCGGCGGCCAGCGCCAGGTCGAGGTCGGCGGTCGATGCGTGAGCGACCCGCCCGATGCGCTCGCCCGTGGCCGGGTTCAGCACGTCGAGCGTCCTGCCGTCCGCGGCGTCGCGCCACTGATGGTCGATGAGCAGGCGGGTGTCGGGATACGAAGAATCGCTGGTCATTCGCAAGCTCCTCTCGATGCGTCGAGGATCGGTGCACGAGGCTACCCCGGACGCGGCCCGGACGCTGTGCCCGGGCTGCGGCGTCCGTTCTCGGCGACACCCCGCGTGCCGGCTAGGGCTGCAGGTGGAGCCCGAGCCGGCGCTGGATGTCGAGCGCGAACGCCCGGACCTGCTCGAACTTGAACACGAGCACACCGTGGTCGATGCCCAGCACGGCGACCTTCCCCGCGACCTCGGCGATCCGGAGCGAGACCGTCCCGAGGCTGTTCTCGAGCTTGCGCTCCATGCGATCGAGGCGCGCCCCCATCGCGATCTGGTCCTGCATGATCGAGCCCAGCCTGGCCTTGATCTCGTCCAGAACCAGCTCGACACGGGTGGGCTCCTCGTTCCTGGTCAGCGTCATCAGCACTCCGATCGTGTTCAGGATTTCTTGCGGCGTCCCGGCGGGCCGCCGGTGGACGTGCGGCGCGGTGTGCCCGGGCGGACCGAGGGCTCGATCGACGGCTCGAGCTCGAGGTGGGTCTCGATCCGCTGCAGGCGCCGCTGGGCATCGACGGCGAAGACCTCGAGTCCATCGACCTTGGTCTCGAGCCGGCCCACCCGCGCATCGAGCGCATCGACCTTGGTCTCGAGCCGATCGACCCTCGCTTCGAGGCGATCGAACCGGACGTTGAACCGCATCTCCATCTGATCGAACCTGGCGTCCATCCGGTCGAACCGGAGGGCGAACTCGTCGAGGCGTTGGTTGAGGACTACGTGACCTTCCGCGATCACGCTGACGTTGCGCTGGATGTTCTCCAGCATCGCCCCGATATGGGTGAGCTCTTCTGGCTTCATCGGACTCTCCTATCCTGGTCAAGTCGGCGATCGAGTTCAAGCTCGCAGCGCGTGTTGCCGACGCGCGCGCTCGCGAGCGTCGTCGGTCATCTCGCTCGCGATGCTCGGCAGTTGCGATCAGCGCGGCGGTGCTCGGCGATCATGTGCGCGACGCACAGCAAGCGTCGCGCCACGGCCAACGCCGCGAGATCACGCTCGGCGCTGTCCGGAGTATGGCCGGATCTCGGACGGTTGTCCGGATTCCGGACAAAACCCGGACAAGCATGATGCGGCGGTCGATGGCGAAGCTCGCCACGACCTCCAGGTCGCCGGCTACCGGCCGCTGTCCGGGAGCTCCACGAGATCGAGCGCGCGGGTCGCGACCGGGTGCTGCGCGGTCGCGATGCCGCGCCCGCCCGCGGGTGTCACTGGCAGCCGGGGTTCGTGCTCGCGAACGCCAGGTTGAGCGTCCGCACCAGCGACCGGCCCTGCGGCGGCACCGCGAACATGTCGTCGTTGGTCCAGCAGTCCAGCGTGCCCTTCTTCTTGCCCCGGACGTGGATCTGGTACGGCCCCGACGGCAGGCTGGCCACGGTCAGGGTCTCGGTCGACTCGATGCAGCGCCCGGTCGAGGGCGCGCTGCAGGTGCTGGCGCTGTAGCTGCCGCCGCCGGACAGCGCGAACACCACCGGCGCGCACCCGGTATCGCCGGGGCCACCGGCGTGCTCCAGGCTGATCGCGAATCCCGAGATCTCGGCCCCGCCGGTGCAGTTCTTGGTGCCGGCAGCCCCGGCCTGGAGCATCAGCGTCAGGCCGCCGGTCAGGTTGACGTGGAACGTGATCGGCGTGAGCCCGACCGAGGTCCCCGACGCGAGCATGACGCTGTTCTGCGGCGTCGCCGTGGCGATCGTCTCGTTGTGATCCCCGACCGGGATCCGGAGGTCGTACGTGAAGTTGTACGTCCCGGGGGCGAACGCCGTCATCGACGTGCCCTGCACGCTCCGGCACGAGAACAGCTCGACGCCGCCGGTGCCGGTCCGGCTCGCCTGCACGAACACCGTGGCGTTCGGATCGAGCTTGTTGCAGCACGCCGCGACATTGGTGCAGCTCGTGGTCCCGCTGTCGTCGACCAGCGACCACGCGAGCGAGAACGAGCCACCCGCGGGAGTGTCCGGTTGCCCGGCGTCGAAGCCGCCGTCGTCGCCGCAGCCACTGCAGCCGACCCAGCAGGCCAGGCCGAGCAGCCCCGCCGCGCGTGTGAGCACCCGAAACAGCATCTCCTCTGATCCTAACCTGGGACCGCCGCGACGACGAATTCACGCCCAGGCGTCGTACCGACGAATACGCGTACGCTAGCTCACGCTGCGTCCACCTCGCCGCTCGGGTAGTCCAGCCGGCCAGGGGCGCATCGAGCCGCCGCCAGCGGCCTGGCCATCTCGACGAAGTGGCAAGGTCGCCGCAGCGCGGGGTGGCTGAACGGCGTGGTCCCAACCTCGCGATACCCGAGGCTCCGGTACCACCGGCTGAGCTCCTCGCGCAGGTGGATGATCCGGAGACTCATGGACGTTGCGCCGGTTGCCTCGCCCAGCGCCTCCGCCACGCGGACGAGCCGCCGCCCCAGCCCCAGCCCCTGGAGCCCGGGCAGCACCGACAACATGCCGAAGTATGCGTGTGACGGCGGCACGCCGGCGCGCCGGCCGGGACGGTGGACCAGCACCGCGCCGCACAACCCCTCGGCGTACTCGAGCACCAGGAAGTCGCCGGACGCGATCAGCGACGCGATCTCCTCGGCGGTGGTGCGCTCGCCGTCGAAGAACCAGCGCTCGACGGCGAACGCACGGTTCACCAGATCGGTGAGCGCGGCGGTGTCGGAGGGCCCTGCCCGGCGAACGGAGGTCGCGATCGAGGTCTGCACACCGATCCGGTAACAGATCCGTCCGACATCACCCGCGATCCCGACCGGCGTTCCAGCCCGCGCGTCGGGCCGCATCGGCGGCTGACCGGTACGCCCGGCCGATCAGTTCACGATGCGGCTCGCCGGCGCGGGCGGCGGGGGTGGCAGGGCTCGCCGGGTGCGCTCGGCGAGCGCGACGTGCACCAGCACGATCACGGTACCCACGGTGACGTCAGAGACAGCCTTGACCATACGATCGGCCCAGTTCCACATGGAGTTCGCTCCTCGCTTCGAACAGCGTGCGCGTTGCTCGTGGCAAACCGACCGCGACGCAGCCACGTTGACACGACAACACGATCGCGACAACCCGGTCCTGCCCCCGGCCGAGATTTGCTGAGTGAGAGCGACTTCCTGTTCGCCGGCGTGCGCTGCCGGGCGCGGCGCGCCACCTACACCCGCGGCGGTGCCGCGGTCACACCAGGTCCTCGTCGGGATCGATCACCGCCGAGACCAGCCCGGCGACGAGCGGTGGCGCGAACGCCGTCGACCCGGCGGGCATGACCTGGCCGAGCTCGGCGGTGTGCGTGATCTGCTCGATGGTCAGCGGCCGCATCAGGATCAGCGCGTCGGGCTTGCCGGCGAGCGCGTCCTCGGCGCTGGTCACCGGCTCGAGCCTGGCGCCCGGCATGGCGCGCGCGACGAACAGCTGGTCGGCGACGACCGGGTCGATCTTCTGCACCGCGCGGTGAACCGAGATGCCCTCGGCGACCAGGCTGACGTCGGGCGACAGCGTCAGCTTCCAGGCATCGGGCTCGCCGGCCCAGCTCACGACGAACGCGGGCTGGTGCGCGATCGTGTCGGCCAGCGCGGCGCGCTGCTTGCCGAGATCGCGCGCCGCGCCGGCGAGCTTGTCGATGATGAAGTGCTTGCGCGCCGTGGCGAGCGCGGCCTGGCTCGGCGCCGCGCCTCGGATCACGCGGTGGCGGGGCGCGACGATCAACGTCGGATCGGCGAGGTCGACCAGGCAGACCAGCGCGTAGTTGGCCGACGAGTACATCGCGAGCGGCTGCTTGGCCGCGAGCTCGTCGCGGTAGGCCAGGAGCGCCTCGTAGCGATCGTGGCCGTCGAGCACGAACAGCTTCTTGGGCGCGAGCTGGTGGCGCAGCTTGCCGAACAGCTCGGCGCTCTGGACCCGCCACACCCGGTGCACGGTGCGGTCCGGTGTGGTGACCTCGAGGATCGGCCGCTCGCCGTCGACGCCGCGGAACAGCCGCTCGACCTCGGTGGCCGCGTCGCGGTAGCCGGCGAGCACCGGGGCCGACACCAGCCTGGTCGTGCGGACCGCCGCGAGCGCGGCGCCGGTCGCCGCGGGCGTGGTCGCCTCGTGCGGCCGGATCAGCGGATCGGACCACGGCTCGAGCCGCGCCGCGCACACGAACATCTTGCGGACCAGCGCGCGCCCGGTCGTCGGATCGGCGAACACCAGGTGGTAGCGATACACCGCGCGCCCGGCGTCGCGAACCAGGGTCCCGGCCGCGAGCCCCTTGACGACATCGATTCCAGCGCCGCCAGGGCCCGCGCCGCCAGGGCCCGCGCCGCCAGGGCCCGCGCCGGCGAGCCCGGCGATGACGTCCTTGAGCTTCGACGGCTCGGGCAGCACCCCCCGAAGACCTGCGATCTGTGGCATGAGGCCTACGGTATCATTGGCCGCGCGCCGATATCGCGGCGGACCTGCTTGCCCGCGAGCTCGATGCGGTCGACCGCCGCGTACGCCTTGGCGCGCGCCTGATCGACCCCGAGGCCGAGCGCGGTGATCCCGAGCACGCGGCCGCCGGCCGACACCAGCTGGCCATCGGCGCGCCGCGCGGTGCCGGCGTGGAACACGCAGACCTCACCATCGATCGCGCCGAGCCCGCCGATCGGATCGCCGGTCCGCACCGCGTCGGGGTATCCCGCCGCCGCGACCACGACGCAGACCGCGACCCGGGCGTCCCAGCCCAGCGCGCCGACCGGCATCTCGCCGCGCGCCGCGCCCAGCAGCACCGCGCCGAGGTCGCCGCGCATCCGCGCCATGATCGGCTGGGTCTCGGGATCGCCGAACCGGCAGTTGTACTCGAGCAGGTACGGCGCGCCCGAGGGCTCGACCATGACCCCGGCGTAGAGCACGCCGCGGTAGTCGATCGCATCGGCGCGCAGCCCGCGCAGCGTCGGCTCGAGGATCTCGCTGCGGATCCGGGCCAGGATCGCCTCGGTGACCCAGGCCGGCGACACCGTGCCCATGCCGCCGGTGTTGGGGCCGCGGTCGGCGTCGAAGATCGTCTTGTGGTCCTCGACCGCGGGCAAGACCTCGAGCCGGACCCCGTCGGTCAGCGCGAGCACGCTGACCTCGCGGCCGACGATCCGGTGCTCGATCACCACGGTGGCGCCGGCGTCGCCGAACCGCCGGGCCTCGAGCATCGCGCGCGCCGCGGCGCGGGCCTCACCGGCGTCGTGGGCCACGACCACGCCCTTGCCGGCGGCGAGCCCGTCGGCCTTGACCACGAGCCCACCGGCCGACGCCGCGGCCAGCCGGTCGATCGCCGCATCGGCCTCGGCGACCGTGGTCGCCACCGCGAACGGCGCGGTCGGGATCCGGTGGCGCGCGAAGAACTGCTTGCTGAACACCTTGCTGCCCTCGAGCCGGGCGCCCGCGGCCCCGGGCCCGAACGCCGTCAGGCCGGCCGCGCGCAGCTGATCGGCGAGCCCCGCGACCAGCGGCGCCTCGGGCCCGACCACGACCAGATCGACCTGGCGGGACACGGCGAGCTCGACCAGCCCGGCGTGATCGCCGACGGCGACCGGCGCGCACTCGGCGAGCTCCGCGATCCCCGGGTTGCCGGGCGCGGCGAGGATCTGGTGCCCCGCCCGGGCCAGGCGCCAGGCGAGCGCGTGCTCGCGACCTCCGCTGCCGATGACGAGGATGCGCACCTACCATCTATACCGCCGCCGCCGGACGCAACCCAGCGCGCGCCGCCAAAACCCCGTCTCACGCCGCGGCCCGCGGCGGGCCTGGCGCGCAAGCCGGCGCGGCTAGGCGAAGAACCGGCGCCACGCCAGCTCGGTCAGCAGCACCTCCAGGCTCGGCGCCTCGATCCGCAGCCGCGCGAACCGCAGCATGCCCTGGAGGTCGAGCGGCCGACGGGTCGCCGGTGCGCGATCGTCCTCGAGCACCAGCCACCACGTGCCGAGCGCCTGGGCGATCGACAGCCCCGGCTGCTCGATCAGCATCATCGCCGGCCGGCGCTTGCTGCGCTCGAACAGGATCAGCCGGCCGTCGCGGACCCGCAGCGCCTCGCCGGGGCAGATGCTGCCCGCCGGCGCCGCGACGTGGCGACAGGTCAGCTCGACGTGGCTGCACGCGGCGTACAGCGCGAGCAGCTCGTCGGGGACTTCGGTGCCCGATGCCGCCAGCCGGGCGGCGAACTCGACGTGGATCACCGGCGGCCCGATCCGGCACAGCGCGGGCTGGCGGTCGGCCAGTGCGCGAAGCTCGGCGAGCTCCGGCCAGGTCACCGGCGGCGGCGGCGGGAACCGGCGGGCACACGCGCGCTCGAGCCCCGGCCGCTCGGCCTCGAGCTGGCCCCAGCCGGCGCCGCGCACGGCATCGAGCACGCGCAGCGCGTCGCCCGGCCGGTCGGCCAGCGCGCCGGTCAGCGCGGCCGCCACCATCGCCAGCACCTGGGCCGCGAGCCCCTCGGCCTCGGACTTCGCGACCACCCGGCCGTCGACCAAGGCGACGCCGAGCTGGGTCAGGCCGCGGCGCAGCCGCGCGGCGAACGCCTCGATCGGCTCGGTCTCGAGCGCAGCCGCCAGGTCCTGGAGCACGCCGCACTGTAACGCGCGATCGCACCGCGGCCGACGCGGCCGGTCGTTGCGGTCATCGCCGTCGTCACGGCCCGGGCGATCCCTGCGCCGCTGCCCGGCGATGCGAGGTCGCTCACGGCGGGCGGCGATGACCCGCTTCACGTGTGCGCCGGGGACGCCGGCTCTCTGGTACCATCACCGGCGATGCAGGCGCGGTGGCGAGTAGCCTGTACGCTCGGCGCGGCCATGCTCGGCCTGGTCACCGGCTGCGAGCGCCTGCTGTCGATCCAGGATCCGGTGGCCGACGATGGCCGGATCGGCGACGCGGGGGGCGATGTCGGGATCACCGACGCCGGCCCGGCCGCGAGCTCGCCGATCCTGCTGTCCGAGGTCGTGGTCACGCCGAACGCCGGCGAGATGATCGAGCTGGTCAACACGTCGACCCAGGCGGTCGACCTGTCGACGTATTACCTGTCCGACAGCGGTAACTACTACCGCCTGCCGGTCGACCCCACGCACACCACGGTCGACAGCACCGACTTCATCGTCAAGTTCCCCACCGGCGCCACGATCGCCGGACACACCGCGATCACCGTGGCGGTCGACATGCCGGCGAACTTCATGACGGCGTACGGCAAGCTGCCGAGCTTCTCGCTGGTCGACGGCTCGATGACGACGATCGTCGTGAACGGCACGCCCAACCTCACCAACGGCGGCGAGCCGATCATCCTGTTTCAGTGGGACGGCAGCAGCGACCTGGTGCACGACGTCGACATCATGCTCGTCGGCGCTGCCATGGGAGCGAACGGTCTGTCGAGCAAGTCACGGCTGTTGCAGGACGGCCCGGACCCGGGCAGCCAGCCCAGCCAGTACGCCGTCGACGCCAACACGATCAAGCCGCAGACCGCGACGCCCGGGAATGGCCAGTCGACCAAGCGGCTCCTGCTCGAGGACGGCCACGAGACCCACGCCGGCACCGGCAACGGCCCGTCCGGCGACGACGAGACCAGCGAGGACACGGCGACGACGTGGGACGGCGCCGCCGGCAACGCGTTCACCGCACCGACCCCGGGCCAGGTGCCGGCGGCGCTGCTGCGATAGCCGGCACCGGCCCCGGTTCAACGGCGCGCTGGCACCGGCCCCGGTTCAACGGGCCCCGGCACCGGCCCCGGTTCAACGGCGCGCCGGCACCGGCTCAGTGCCGGAAGTGCCGCATCCCGGTGAACAGCATCGCCAGACCGTGCTCGTCGGCGGCGCGGATCACCTCGTCGTCGCGGACCGAGCCGCCGGGCTGGACGACCGCGACCGCGCCGGCCGCGGCCAGGACGTCGACCCCGTCGCGGAACGGAAAGAACGCGTCGGACGCGACCACCGAGCCGCCGAGCCGGTCGCCCGCCTTGCGCTCGCAGATCCGGACCGAGTCGACCCGGCTCATCTGGCCGGCGCCGATCGCGAGCGTCACGCCGTCCCTGGCGAACACGATCGCGTTGGACTTGACGTGCTTGGCGACCCGCCACGCGAACGCCAGGTCGGCGCGCTCGGCCGCGGTCGGCGCGCGCGCGGTTGCGACCCGGGCGCTGCCCGGATCGGCGAGGAAATCGACCATGCCGTGATCGACGGTCTGGACCAGCGCGCCGCCGGCGATCGTCCGGACCGACCAGGCGAGCTCGCCGGTCGGCGGCTGCCAGGCGCCGCGCGCCGCGACCAGCCGCAGGTTCTTCTTGCCCGCGAGCACGTCACGCGCCGCCGCCGAGTAGCCCGGCGCGACCACGCACTCGAGGAAGGTCTCGACCAGGAGCCTGGCGAGCGCCTCGTCGACCTCGCGGTTGACCGCGACGATGCCGCCGAACGCCGAGGTCGCGTCGGCGTCGCGCGCCTTGCGGTAGGCGGCGGCCACGCCGGCGTCGATCGCCACGCCGCAGGGGTTACTGTGCTTGACCACCACGGCGGCCGGCTCGGCGAGCTCGAGCACCAGGCCGAGCGCGGCGTCGAGATCGAGGATGTTGTTGTACGACAGCTGCTTGCCGCCGAGGACCTCGGCCGCGGCGATCGTCGGCCGCGCCGACGCCGTGGCGGGCAGCGGCGAGCGCGCGTCGGCGTAGAACGCGGCACGCTGGTGCGGGTTCTCGCCGTAGCGCAGCTCGTAGAGCCGGCGCCACGACAGCCCGAGCGTGTCGGGCAGCTCGCGCCGGGCCGGCGCCGCGCCTCTGGCCTCGGCCGCCGCGTCGTCGACCGATGACAGGTAGGCCGCGATCGCGGCGTCGTACGCCGCGGTGTGGGCGAACGCGGTGCGGGCGAGCGCGAGCCGCTGCGCCGCCGACGGCCCGCCGGCCCGCAGCGCTTCACCGACCCAGCCGTAATCCGCCGGATCGACCACGACCGCGACGCGCTCGTGGTTCTTGGCGGCCGAGCGCAGCATCGCGGGCCCGCCGATGTCGATGTTCTCGATCGCCTCGTCGAACGAGGTCTCGGGCCGCGCGATCGTCGCCTCGAACGGATACAGGTTCACGACCACGAGATCGATCGGGGCGATCGCGTGGGCCGCCATCTGCTCGCGGTGCGCCGCGGTGTCGCGGCCGAGCAACCCGCCGTGGATCCGGGGGTGCAGCGTCTTGACCCGGCCATCGAGGATCTCGGGGGCGCCGGTGTACGCCGAGACCTGGGTGACCGGGATCCCCGCGGCGGCGAGCGCGGTCGCGGTCCCGCCAGTCGACAGGATCTCGATCCCGAGGTCGCGGAGCACCCCGGCCAGCTCGACCACGCCTCGCTTGTCGCTGACGGAAACCAGCGCGCGTCGAATCATGCCGCGCGTATACCAACCGTGACGAGATCGGTCTACCCGATCAGTTGTGGTTGTTCGAGCTCGCGCGCGATCCGCCCGGCGACGGCTCGGAAGCCAGCGGATCCTTGCCGGCGAGCAGATCGGCGCCGAGCTCGTCGGGCGATGGCGATCCCATCTTGAGCTTCAGCAGGCCGCGGACCTCGACCTGGCGGATCCGCTCGCGGGTCAGGTTCATGATCTCGCCGACCTCCTCGAGCGTGATCCCGCCGCGCTCGGCGACGTCGAGCGCGCAGGTGTGCTTGAGCTCCCAGGGCTCGAGGTCCGGGAAGTTGATCTTGATCGATCCGGTCTCGGGGTTGATGTCGAGGTAGAGGTGGTGCTTGCACGCCACCCACGGGCACGGCCGCAGCTCCTCGCGGCATTCGGCGCGCGACGTCGGCCGCGGGATGTCGACCGGCGGGTACATCAGCGCGCCCTGGCGCAGCTCCTCGCGGGTCAGCCGCTTCATCGCGATCGTCTTGCTCCGCGGCCGCGTCCTGCGCCGGCGGCGCCGGACCTTGCGGCTGACCTCCGGCGGCTCGCCGGCGGCGGTGATGCCGCCGGCCGCGTCGCCGCCATCGCCGTCGCCGCCATCGTCGCCGTCGTCGGCGACATCGCCGTCCACGTCGCCGGCCGCGCCGTCCTGACCCTCGAGCTCAACGTCCTCATCGTCACGGTGGTTCATGAGATCTCTCCTGTGGTGACGGCGCGCGCGGCCGTCGCTAGAGCAAGTCCTCGGCGCCCCCCGCGGCGCCGGCGAGACGAAGGCTGTCGGTGCGTGGTGCGGCGAACCGCCGGGTCAGCTCGCCGAGCTTCTCGACCAAGCGATCGCCGTCGCGGCGGGTCTCGGCGAGCCGCTGCTCGAGCTCGCGCCGGATCGCCGGATCGAGCTTGCCGGCGTCCGCGCCGAGCCGCGACCACAGCTCGGTCAGGTGCTCGGCCACCCCCTCGACCAGATCGGTGTAGAGCAGGAACTGCCCCTGGATCTCCTCGATCGTGTAGCCGTCGACCATCAGCTGCTTGACGGCGTTGATCCGGCGGACCGTCTTGGACGGGTACACGCCGAGCGAGCCGCGGTGCTTGCCCTTGCGGCCGACCCGGCGGCTGCGCGGCAACAGGCCCTGCTGGACGTACTTGCGAAAGCTCGCCTCGGAGAACTTGATGCCGCGGCTGGTGAACACGTCGACGATTTGCACGGCGGTGATGCCGTCGGGGTACGTCCCCTCGATCGCGCGCAGGTCCTCTTCCTTGAGGAGCGCGGTGCGCGACGGGGAGGCACCGCCATGCGGGGCATCGTCATCGCTGCGCTGCACGACGTCGGCGAGCACCGGGCGCCGGTGCGCCCGGAACGGCACGACCGTTCCGGTCGACGACGTACGTGCAGTCCAGCCTCGATGACGTGAAAACAACGGCGTCTCCCTGGGTGACTTCGCTCGCGTGAGCTGACCGGCGACGCACGCAAGGCGAACACCGCCAGGGCGGAGCGCTCTGTCGAGCAGCTCGCCGTGGCTTCCGTGTCCAGTGCTCCCCGCGGGAATCGTCTACCTTGGTGGGGCGCTGGAGGAACCAGTGTCCGACTAGGTATCGTGACGATATTCGTCTGAATGTAATCCGTCAACAAGACGAATGCGGGACGAATCAAGTTTTTAGCTGGGCCTCTGTTCAGGTCTGCCAGGCGGCCTGCGACTCGCGCCGGCCGGCGAGACCCGCTAGCGTCGACGGCGCATGCACCGGCTTCGCAGGCTGGCCTTCCCGCTCGCGCTCGTCGCCGCGCTCGCGATCGCCGCCGGAGTCCTCGTCGAGGATTCGGCGGCCGAGCTCGAGAACCTGGTGTTCACGTCGCGCCCGCAGCGCGTGCGGATGATCGTGCCGCGCGGCTGGCGAGCGAGCGACCAGCCGAGCTTCCCGGGCCTGCTGCTCTGGATGGCGCGCGGCGCGCCGCCGGGTCAGATCGAGCTCACGGCCGAGAACTTCACCCGCGACCTGTACTGCTCGTGGCCGGTCCGGTGCCGGACGAGCCACGAGCCGCCGGCGTCGATGTACGCGTGCGCGCTGCGCGCCAAGCTCGACGCCCAGCAGCTGCGCGTCGTCGGGCCGACCCAGGCGGGGCCCAAGGAGAACGAGCTCGCCGGCCTGCCCTCGGTGTGGTTCGAGTACGACGACGGCAAGCACTTCCTTCGCCACGCGATCGCGTTCGCGCCGGACCGCGCGTTCAGCCTCGTGCTCTCGGCGCCGACCAGCGAGGCCCGCGCGACCCACACGCGCGCGTTCGAGCAGGCGCTGCGCACGCTCCAGCTGCTCAGCGTCGAGGAGACCGCGCGCGCCGAGGGCGTCGACGCCGCGCCTCCGGTGTCCGGCGACGCCGCGCCCCGCGACGCCGGCCTGATCGACGGCGCGATCCTCGACGGCGGCGTGGTGTTCGAGTCGGCGCCGGCCCCGGCGATCAGCCCGATCGGCCCGTGCAAGTAGCCGCTCAGTGAGCCAGCACGAACGCGCCGCCCAGGCCCGCCGCGAGCTCGGCCGGCGTGATCTTGCCGTCGCCGTCGAGGTCGAGCGCGAGGAACACCGCGAGCGTGCCGCCCCACTCCTCGCGCGTGATCACGCCATCGCCGTCGAGATCGAACGCGCGGAAGAATTCGTGCGCGGCCTGGCCGACCCGGGCCTTGCCCTGCATCTGGCGGTGACGCTCGGCCAGGAGCTTCTCGAGCGCGACGATCGCCTTGGAGAACCCGGTGATGCCCTCCTCGAGCTTCTCGCGCGCCATCCGATCGGCCTCGTGCGCGGCGCGGAACGCCGCCTCGTCCATCGAGATCTTCGGGAGGTCCATCGTGCGCGCCTTCTCGGGATCGAGCTTTCTGACCAGCTCCCCGGTGTTCTCGGCGAGCTCGATCAGGAAGTTCGGCGCGATCGTCAGCAGGTCGCAGCCGGCGAGCTCGAGGATCTCGCCGAGGTTGCGGAAGCTCGCGCCCATGACCTCGGTCTTGTAGCCGTGCTTCTTGTAGTAGTTATAGATGCGGGTGACCGAGACCACGCCGGGGTCCTCGGCCGGCGGGTAGCTGTCGCGACCTTCCGCCTTCTTGTACCAGTCGAGGATCCGGCCGACGAACGGGCTGATCAGCGTCACGCCGGCCTCGGCGCACGCGACCGCCTGGTGCATGCCGAACACCAGGGTGAGGTTGCAGTGGATGCCTTCGCGCTCGAGGACCTCGGCGGCGCGGATGCCCTCCCAGGTCGACGCGATCTTGATCAGCACGCGGTCGCGGCTCGCGCCGGCGGCCTCGTACAGCCCGATCAGGTAGCGCGCCTTGTCGAGCGTCCGCGCGGTGTCGGTCGACAGCCGCGCGTCGACCTCGGTCGACACCCGCCCCGGCACGATGTCGAGGATGCGGAGCCCGAACTCGATCGCGAGCCGGTCGAGCGCGAGGTCGAGGACGTGGGCCTCGCCGCGCGTGGCCTGGCCCTCGGCCCAGCGCAGCGCGCCGTCGACCACGTCGGCGTACTCCGGCATCTGCGCCGCCGCGGTGATCAACGACGGGTTGGTGGTCGCGTCTCGCGGCGTCAGCTTCTTGATCGAATTGAAGTCGCCGGTGTCGCAGACCGCGACGGTCATCGTGGTGAGCTGCTCGAACAGTGTTTGCGCCATCGATCTTCCTCGGTTCCTCGGGTCCTCGGGGGGCCGTGTCCTGGGGGCTAGCTTCGCTCTCGAATGATGTTGGCCTCGAACGCGTGCAGAAGCTCCTCGAGCACGGCGATCTCGGCGCGAATCGCCTCGCCGGTCTCGGTGTCGCCGACCGTGCGCAGGCGCTCGTGGACGGCGACGTCGGACACCGTCGGCACGATGTCGGCGTGCCGGGTCACCGCGGCCTCGGCGCTCTCGAAGTGGTGGTGCTGTGCCAGGTAGATCCGCTGCGCGTCGAGCACCAGCGAGAATCCCTTGTCGCCGTACGCCGCGGCGAACGCGCCGTCGATCGTGATCGCACGGCCCGAGCGCTTGACCGGGGTCTCACCGGCCTCGAGCCGGACCGGGACGTGGCCGTTGACCACGAAGCCCCGGACCGGGTCGACGCCGAACTCCGCCAGGATCCGGGCGCAGAACTCCCGATCGTGGATCAGCTTGAAGTACGGGTTCTTGGTCTCCTCGTGGGTCGCGGGGTCGGCCACGAAGTAGGTCTCGAACGTCGCCATCCGGTCCTTGCCGAAGCACGGCGACAGCGGCCCGGTCCACAGATAGAACACCAGGTCGCGATCGAGCTCGGCCGCGGCGGCCCCCTTGCGGAACGCGCGCTGGACCACGACCTCGATCGCGTCGAACAGCGCCTTGCCGCGCCGCGGCTCGCCGTCGACGATCAGCGCGAGCGGCTCGCCGCCGTCGTCAACCGGGACGCAGCCGTGGAAGATCGCGCACAGGTCGCGGCGCAACGACATCTGGCCGCGCGACACCACGAACGCCATCTGGGTCGCCAGCGTCCGGCTGGTCACGAACCCATGGGTGAGCTCGGCCAGGCAGCGCGCCTCGCCGTCGGACAGCCGGCACGGCTCGGCCCAGTCGATCGTCGGGAACCGCGTATCGCGCAGCGGGTAGCGCCGGCCGTCGATGTCGACCGTGCCGGCGGCGGGGTCGATGCGGCGGAGCAGCACGCGGTGCGCCAGCTGCCACTCGGGCCGGCGGTCGAACAGCTGGCCCTCGAGCTTGAACTGCAGGATCGCGATCGCCTTCTGCATCCGCGCCAGCGCCAGGCCGTCCTCGGAGTCCCCCTTGACCCGGAAGCACTCCGCCGGATCGCCGGCGTAGGCGTCGCGGGCGAGCCGCGCCACCGGCTCGAGCGAGATCCCGTAGCCGTCCTCGAGCTGGGCGAGCCGCTGGTAGCGCAGCGACAGCCGGACCACGGTGGCGATCGCCGCGGGGTGGCCCAGGCTGGCCGCGATCCAGTTCGCGTCGTGGTTGCCCCACGTGATCGCGACCTCGGGCTGGTCGGCGATGATGTCGATCACGCGATCGATCCGCGGGCCGCGGTCGCCGAGGTCGCCGGCGACCACCAGCTCGCCGACCGCGAGGTGCCGGACCACGCGCGCGAACAGCGCCACCAGCTCGCCGTCGCGCTCGTGGCGCAGGAACGGCGCGAGCAGCTGGCCGAGGAAGTCGGGCTGGCGTCCCAGCTCGTCCGAGAACACCAGCTCGCGGAACACCGCATCGAACGGATCGGGGACGATCCGGGCGACGTGCTTGAGCGAGTAGTGGCGGGCGAGCTCGCGGATCACCAGCGCGATCTGCGCGGCGGCCCAGTGCAGCAGCTCGCGGCGCCGCTCGGCCGTCGCGCCGCCGACCATCGCCGCCCAGGTCTCGCGCGGGTAATACACCAGCGTCAGCAGCTGCCCGATGTCGGCGGCCGACAGCCGGCCGGCGAACAGCCGCTCGAACAGCGGCCGCATGCTGCCCGAGGCGTTGTTGACCACCTGGCGCAGCTTGACGTCCTCGCCATGGACGTCGCTGACCACGTGCACGGTGGGCTTGGGCAAGGTCAGCACCGCCTCGAGGTTGGCGAGCTCGGCGAGCACCGCCGGCACGTCGGGGAAGCGATGAGCCAGGATCTGGAGGTAGGTCAGGGTCATCGCTACCGGGAGCCTTACCACCCCGGCAGCGTGAACGCCGGCTCCGGACGTTCGATCCGGCCGGCGAACCATGGTCTGCTTTGCGCCATGTCGGCCCTGACCAGCTCCCCCGCCTGGAAAGCTCTGCTCGATCACCGCACGTCGCTCGCCACCACCACGATGCGCGAGCTGTTCGCAGCCGATCCCACGCGGTTCGCACGGATGTCGCGCGAGGTCTCGGGCCTGCTGGTCGACTGGTCGAAGCACCGCGCCACCGACGAGACCTGGAAGCTCCTGATCGCGCTCGCCGAGCAGGCCGACGTGGCCGGCTGGCGCGACCGGATGTTCGCCGGCGACAAGATCAACGGCACCGAGGACCGCGCGGTGCTGCACGTCGCGCTGCGCAACCGCGCGAACCGGCCGATCGTCGTCGACGGCGCCGACGTCATGCCCGAGGTCAACGCCGTGCTCGCGAAGATGCGCAGCTTCACCGACCGGCTGCGCACCGGCGCGTGGCAGGGCCAGACCGGCAAGTCGATCACCGACATCGTCAACATCGGGATCGGCGGCTCCGACCTCGGGCCGGTGATGGTGACCGAGGCGCTGCGGCCGTACTGGATGCCCGGGATGCGCGCTCACTTCGTGTCCAACGTCGACGGCACGCACCTGGCAGAGACCGTCGCCGGGCTCGACCCCGAGCGCACGCTGTTCATCGTCGCGTCCAAGACCTTCACGACCCAGGAGACCCTGACCAACGCGCGCAGCGCGCGCAGCTGGCTGCTCGAGGGGCTGGGCGCCGGCACCGAGGCGGTCCCCCGGCACTTCGTGGCGCTGTCGACCAACGCCAAGGAGGTCGCGGCGTTCGGCATCGACACCGCCAACATGTTCGAGTTCTGGGACTGGGTCGGCGGCCGGTACTCGCTGTGGAGCGCGATCGGCCTGTCGATCGCCTGCATGATCGGCATGGATGACTTCGAGGCCCTGCTCGACGGCGGCCACCTGATGGACGAGCACTTCCGCACCGCGCCGCTGGCCGAGAACGTCCCGGTGATCCTCGGCCTGCTCGGCGTCTGGTACGCCAACTTCTGGGGCGCCGAGAGCCACGCGATCCTGCCCTACGACCAGTACCTGCACCGCTTCGCGGCGTACTTCCAGCAGGGCGACATGGAGTCCAACGGCAAGAGCGTCGACCGCCAGGGCCATCCGGTCGACTACACCACCGGCCCGGTGATCTGGGGCGAGCCCGGCACCAACGGCCAGCACGCGTTCTACCAGCTGATCCACCAGGGCACGCGGCTGATCCCGTGCGACTTCATCGCGCCGATCGAGAGCCACAACCCGAGCGGCCCGCACCACGCGATCCTGCTCGCCAACTTCTTCGCCCAGACCGAGGCCCTGATGAAGGGCAAGACGCCCGACGAGGCGCGCGCCGAGCTGATCGCCGCCAAGCTGCCCGAGGACCGGATCGCCCGGCTCGTGCCGCACAAGACGTTCCCGGGCAACCGGCCGACCACGTCGATCATGACGCAGAAGATCACCCCGACGACGCTGGGCGCGCTGATCGCGATGTACGAGCACAAGATCTTCGTCCAGGG
Organism: Kofleriaceae bacterium; assembly: GCA_036403075.1. Lineage (GTDB taxonomy): Bacteria > Myxococcota_A > Polyangia > Haliangiales > Haliangiaceae > JABFXX01. The sequence continues at coordinate 90 of DASWRS010000214.1, read as the reverse complement.
CATCATCTGGAACATCTACAGCTTCGATCAGTGGGGGGTCGAGCTCGGCAAGCAGCTCGCCTCGAAGATCCTGCCGGAGCTCGATGGCCA